>NZ_JBGVSA010000009.1:0-164142 GCF_041807905.1 Uliginosibacterium sp. sgz301328 | reverse complement strand
TGCGCGGCGGACGACGGTTGCGGCGCAGCGTCTCGGGCGTTGCGTCGGTACCGAAGCCGGGCACCACCTCCTGCGTGATCTTCAGCTTGATCATGCGCTCGATCGCGCCGAGGCGTTGTGACTCTTCCGGAGCCACCAACGAGATGGCGTACCCCTGCTTGCCGGCACGGCCAGTGCGGCCGATGCGGTGCACGTAGTCTTCCGGATTGGGCGGCAGCTCGAAGTTCACCACGCAGGGCAGATCGTCGATGTCCAGGCCGCGGGCCGCGACGTCGGTCGCCACCAGCACGCGGATGTCGCCGTTCTTGAACTTCTCGAGCGCCTCGGTGCGCTGCTGCTGATTCTTGTCGCCGTGGATGGCGTCGGCCGTCAGACCTTCGCGTTCCAGATGGCGGGCCAGCCGCGAGCAACCGAACTTGGTGCTGACGAACACCAGCACCTGGTTGAGGTTTTCGTTGGTGAGCAGATGCGCCAGCAGCTCGCGCTTCACGGCCGTGGGCACCGGGTGGACCATGTGCTTGATCGTTTCGGACACCGTGTTGCGGCGCGCCACCTCGATTAGCTGCGGGCTGCGCAGCATGGTGTCGGCGAGCTTCTTGATTTCTTCCGAGAACGTGGCCGAGAACAGCAGGCTCTGACGTTGTGCCGGCAGCAGCGCGAGGATGCGGCGGATGTCCGGGATGAAGCCCATGTCGAGCATGCGGTCGGCTTCATCCAGCACGAGTATTTCGACCTGGCCCAGATTGATCGTGCGTTGCTGCACGTGATCGAGCAAACGGCCCGGCGTCGCGACGACGACTTCCACGCCAGTGCGCAACTCGGCAATCTGGGGGTTCATGTCGACGCCGCCATAGATGCAGCTCGCGCGCAGCGGCAGGTGCTTGCCGTAACTCTGCACCGATTCGTACACCTGCATGGCGAGCTCACGCGTTGGCGTGAGGATCAGCGCGCGCACGGGGTGGCGCGCGGGTGACGCGCTGGTATTGGCCCAGCGCGACAGCTTTTGCAGCAGCGGCAGCGTGAAGCTCGCCGTCTTGCCGGTGCCGGTCTGCGCGCCGCCCATGACATCCTGCCCGGCCAGCACGACGGGGATGGCTTGTTGCTGGATGGGGGTCGGTTCGGTGTAGCCCGAATCGTCTACCGCGCGAAGAAGCTCGGGGATCAGGCCCAGATCGGCAAAACTCATGGTCGTCAGGCGCGCCAATGCGCGCAATTCTCGGTCACTAGCAAAGTCCGCAAGTATACCCGCCTGACTAGCGACGGGGCGCGCCAGAGCGCCATTTGCATGACAAACCGTCACACAAAGACCCAAAACCGCCCCGTTTTGTGGCGTTTCGCGCGAAAGGCGCGATGTCCGACGCCGCAGAGCCGCCTCAGACGCGCGCCAGGTAGGCAGTGATCTCTTCGCGGTCGTGGTAGAGATGCTTCATGCGCAGCACGTACTTATCGTCGTGCAGGCGCATGCGCTGGTCGATCAGCTTGCGGCAGCGTTCGATCTCCTCCCAGCGCTTTTTCATCGGCAGCTTGAGATTGAAGATGCTGCGCTGGCAACGGCCTGTCGCCACCCAGTCGGCCACCAGTTGCGCCACGCGTGAAGGCTGCTCGACCATGTCGCACACCATCCATTCGACACGGCGTTGCGGGCGCCACGCGAAACCGTCGGCGCGGACATGTTCCACCATGCCCGTGTCGAGCACCGAATCGGCAATGGGGCCGTTGTCGACGGCCGTCACGTGCAAGCCGCGTTCGGCGAACTGAAGCGTCCAGCCCCCGGGTGCTGCGCCCAGGTCGACCGCCTTGAGTCCCGCGCGCAATGTGGATTGCTGCTCTTCGCGCGACATCAGTGCCATGAACGCCTCGGCCAGCTTCAGCGTCGAGCGGCTGGGTGCGGCGCGGGGCATGCGCAGGCGCGCGATGCCCATCGGCCAGGGCGAAGCGTCGTGCGGGAGTGTCAGGCCGATGTCCACGCTCGACGCACTACGGAAGAACAGATGCAGCGTCGGCCAGTCGTCGTGCCTGGGCTTGAGCGAGCCCTGCCTGGTGAGCGCCTTTTCCAGATGCGGCGAGAAGCGGCGAATGAAGCCTGACAGTTCCTTCGCGTCGTTGGTGTCGGCCGTCTCGCCCCATACGCGACCGACGCGCAGACCGAGTTCCGCCACCGCGTCGGCAATGGGCGTGACGCGATCGCGTTCCGGCAGATCATCGATGCGGCCGACGCCGATCACCCGCTGACGCGGGAATACCCAGTCGTTGAAGGGCAGGGCTTCCGCGAGATCGAGCCAGTTCACCGCATCGTGCAACACGTAGTGCACGTAGCCCGATTGCGGCGTGGTCTTGGCAAAGCCCGAAATGCCACGCCGGCCAGCCAGCGCGCTCGCCTCGGCGGCGCATTCGTTTTCGAAGCCGGGGCGGCAGTAAAGGATCAGGCTGTAAGCCAGTGCGGCGGAAGACATGGTGAGCGGGGATTCGATACGACGAGGGCGGATGTTAGCAGAGGCGCGCCGCCGGACTCGTCGTCGGCGCGCCAGCTCGGGCGTGTCAGTGCTTCATGCCTGCATGGTCGGCATGTTCGACCTGCGCGGCGTCATTGGCCTGCACATTCACCGTGACGGTGACTTCGCCGGCTTTCTCGAAGCGCAAGGTCAGCGGAATGCGGTCGCCATTCTTGAGCGGCGCTTTCAACCCGAACAGCATCACATGGAAGCCGCCCGGTGCCAGCACCACGGTCTTGCCCGGCGGCAGATCGAGCGCGTTCAGCTTGCGCATGCGCATGGTCGTGCCTTCCATGCTCATCGAGTGCACCTCAGCCGAGGCCGCAGCGGGCGTGCTTACAGCCAGCAGCCGGTCGGCTCCGCCCCTGTTCTCAAGGGTCAGATACGCGCCCGCCGTGGGCTGGCCCGGTACGGTCTCACGCGCCCATGGGTGGCCGATGTGGATCACGCCGAGATCAAAACTGTGGGCCGATGCGGCCGTGATGAAAATGGTTGCGGCCGAAGCCAGCAGGGTGCGGAAAAAATCCATGATGTTCTTCTCTCTGATTTACGGGTGTGCCCGTCGAGCAGGCTTGTTCGCCTGCGACGGTATCGACCGACGCAGTGCGTGGGCGGAATCGGGACGGATCAGAGAGACGGCGGCGCGCGCGCGGCGAACAGTGACCAGGCTTCGGCGGGCGCGGTCGCCTGCGTCCCGGCGGGCTTGGGTTCGGGCGGCTCTTGCGCCGACAGCACGGATGCCGTCTGTGTCGGCAAGGCCGGGGCGTGACTGACGCCTGTGCACAATGGACATTTGGGCGCGTGCGCGTCATCGTGCGTCGGCATGTCGCCGCGTGTGCCCGCGCGGTCGACGCTGCAGATGTCGCCCTGCAACATCTCCATGCGGATCGGCATGCTCGCATGCGCAACCGGCAATAGCACCTGGACCAGCATGGCGAGGCATGCCGCCCAGAAGAAGCGGAGTCGGTTGCGGTGGTGCATGGAAACGTGCCGGACAGAGTCCGCGCGATTATGCCTGCAACGCCCGGAGCGGTCACGGCGCGGCGCGCGCCGCCGCAGTCAGCTCCGAGCCGGGAGGACTTCCAGTGCGGACATCGTCGGCGCTACGGCCGCACGATCAAGCCGGTAGCGGACGTTCTGTCCGTGGTGGGCCAGCGCGAGCAGGTTGCGGTCGTTCACGCGCAGCGTGGTCAGGAACTGGCTGCCGGACGCTTGCACGACGAGGCGCTGCGCCTCGCGATCCACTTGGCGGATTTCGCCTTCGAGCCAGTCACTGTCGGCTACGTCATCGTCGCGTCGGTCGCGGCCGTCGCGATCATTGTCGCGCAGTGTGGGGATGTTGTCGGATGCCACCGACCAGTCGGCCGCGGTGGTGGCGAGTACGGACGCAAAGGCGATGAGTACGGCGTTTCTTTTCATGGCGTCGCTCCTGTCTGTGCGTCGGGGCTGGCCCCGGACTGCAATGTCGCCCACCGTATCGCGCCGGGCGCGGCCAAGGTGTTATGGCCTTGTGTCGACATGTAACGCAGCGCCCATGGCGCACACAGAGAAAACGCGTGCACAATGCGATCCGCGTATTCCATTTCCACTCCAGCGCCCCGTCTCATGTCCATTGCCGTCCAGTCGCTTCCTCTTGAGCTGATCGTTGCCGGCGTACTGGCGGCGACGCTGGCGTTCCGGACGATCTCTCGCTGGATGGGCCAACCGCTGGTGGTGGGCGAAATCCTCTCCGGCCTGCTCATTGGGCTGGTGCTGGCCGCGATTCCCGGCGCGTCGGTGCGCACTGTCGCCTCATCGCTCGCCCTGGTGGGCAATTTCGGATTGGTCTTCCTGGTATTCGGCGCCTTGCTTCACGAAAAGGACGAACGCGCAATCGATTGGCGCGGCGATCTGACGGTGAGCGCCTTCAACGTATTGCCCGCGTTCATTGGTGGTGGCATGTGGGCCGTGTGGTATGCCTCCGCGCATGCCATGCAGGTGTCGACGGCTTTCATCCTGCTCGTGGCGACCGCCACGGCGATCAGTGCGGTGCCGGTGCTGGCCCGCATCCTGGCCGAACTGCACATCGGCGGCACGCCCGTGGGGCGGCTGTCGTTCCGCGTTGCCTGCATCACCGACGTGGTGGGCTGGTTGCTGGTGGGCGCTGCATTGGCGATCCATTCGGATGGCGAACCGTCCGTCTTCGCCGCCGGGCGTGGTTTACTGGTGCTGATGCTGTTCGGCGGGCTGCATGCGCTGCGCCGTCTGATGGGCGCGCGCTGGGCCCAGGCCGGCGCGACCAAAGCGATCCTCGTGATTCTGCTGGCGGTGTCCGGTGTCACGCACATGGCCGGTCTGCATGTTGTCTTCGGCGCGTTCATCGTCGGCACCGTTTTCGGTACGCAGCGCGAAGTCGTGCGCGACTGGAAGCGCGACATGGGCTGGGTGACCGATCGTTTCTTCTGTCCCCTGTACTTCGTCGTTGCGGGCATGAACATTCTGTCCGGCTCTTTCGAGGGGGCCGAATTCACCTGGGGGCTATCGTTTCTCGTCGTGTCGATGGCGTCCAAGCTGCTGCCGCTGTACTGGGTCGCCCGCCGACGAGGAATGTCGGCGGATGAAGGCCGCTTGCTGGCGCTGCTGCTCAATGCGCGCGGGCTGATGGAACTTGTCATATTGGGGATCGGTCTTCAGGCAGGCATCCTCAATGCATCGCAATACGCACTTTTTGTCGTCGTGGCCGTGGTCACGACCGTTGTATGCACGCCCCTGTGCCGTGTGGTACTCACGCGCATGCGACGGACGGCACCCGTCGCCAGCGGCAAAGTGGAATAGTTTTGCGCAGCAAGTGTTCAGTCATCGGGCCCAGAACCCGAACCCAGCCATCCAGAGAGAAAGAGAGAGCCATGAAGAAGCTGTTGATCGCATTGTCGCTGGCGGGCCTGTGTGGCCTGGCCGTGGCCGAAACGCCGCAGCAGATCCTGTCCGGCCTGCAGGCCGAGGCCAAGCAGGCGGACCCGTCGTTTGCCGGTTTCTCCGCCGACCGCGGCAAGGAGTTCTACAACACCAAGCATGGCAAGGAATGGGCATGCGCGAGCTGCCACACGACCGACCCGACCAAGGAAGGCAAGCACGCCGCAACCGGCCGCGCCATCAAACCGATTGCGCCGTCGGCCAACGCTGAACGCTTTACCGATCCGGAGAAGGTGGCGCGTCTCTACAAGCGCATGTGCGGTGAAGTGCTGGGCCGCGAATGCACGGTTCAGGAGAAGGGCGACTTTCTCACCTACCTGCTGAGCGTGAAGTAATCGCACACGCACGGGGCCGCAACGGCCCCTTTTTTGTCGACGATGGTGCAGAAAATGAAAGACAAGATCCTGGTATGGGACTGGCCCACCCGCGTATTCCACTGGTTGCTGGTGGCCTGTTTCGCCGGCTCGTGGATCACCTCTGGCAGCGACCGCTATCTGCTCATTCACGTCAGTTGCGGCTACACCATATTCGCACTGATGGTGTTCCGTTTGCTGTGGGGCCTGGCGGGCTCGCGCCACGCGCGCTTCGCCTCCTTCCTGCGCGGCCCTGGCGCAGCGGTCGGTTATGTACGCTCCCTGCTGCGCGGGCCGGCCGCACATTTCACCGGACATAATCCTGCGGGTGGCTGGGCCATCGCATTGATGATCGTACTCGGGCTGATCACACCGATCTTCGGATGGATCACCTACAACGAATGGACCGGCGACTGGGCTGCCGAAACGCACGAAACGCTCGCCTGGGCCTTCCTGATCCTGGTCGGCCTGCATTTGCTGGGTGTCATCGTCGGCAGCGTGGCGCATCGCGAGAACCTCGCCGCGGCGATGCTTTCCGGATTCAAGCGTGGTGACGCCACCGAGGCCATCCCGCGCGCATACGGTTGGCTCGCGCTCGTGATGCTGATCGGCGTGGGGCTGTTGTGGTGGTGGTCGATGTCGGTCTGACGGCGACCGTCAGGGACGCCAGCCGCTCAGCACGGCCGGCGTTTCGAAATGCGCAGCCGTGGCGGGGTCGAGCTGGCGGCGCCGCGCGTGGGTTCGCGCCCCGGGGCCACTGCTCCGGTATTCGAAGAATCGCGCGTCTTCTGGCTGAAAGTCGACGCGACTACCATCGCGCGCAGTTCCGTGCATGGCGTGCCAACCCTCGTGGACGATATGGGCGTCCATCCAGCAATCGATGAACACCGCGCTAGCGATGGCGTCCGGGTCGGCGTAGCGCCCATCCGGGAAGTCGGTCGTGGGGTGCCATGGCCGCCCCAATGCGCATGAGCTGTCCGGCACCTGCGGCTCGCGCAGCAGACGACATTCCTTGAACACCATTCCGTATTGCTGCCCGCGTGGCGTACTTGGCGCCGCCACCCATCCGGTTGGCGTCTGGCCGTCGCGCGCGCGGCAGACGATGTCGCACGACTCGAATACGGCAACGCCCGCGCCGAAGACAAAGTCGATATGTCCGCTGACGGAAACGTGGCGGAAGTTGCTGCGGCCGGCGTTGAGGAACAAGGTGTCCTGGTAGCCGATGAGGCGTACGTCCTCCAGTTGGGTGCGATCCGCACCTGCGTCGGTCATGAATGCCACGGCTTGCGGGTGGGGATCACAGGCGTCGCCAGCCAGTTCCCTCGCAAGGTTGGCCGGATAGTCGTAGCTGTTCTCGATGGTCAGGCGAGGCATGGAAATCCGGCGCACGCACGATCAGCGTCGCACAGCCCCAAGTTGTCCAGCGTTCGCCATCGGGGGCCAGCGTGCCGGAGCTCGCATCGAACCGCAGCACGGTCGTGTCGCGGCCCTCTCCGATGAGCGATATGCGCGGGCGCGTGACGACGATTTTCTCGAAGTAGAGGCCTGCGCAGATGAGAATGCGCCACTCATGTTGGGCGATCAGCGGCGCGGCATCGATCGCAGCCTGAATGGAGCGGTAGCGCGGTACGCCCTCGACGGCAGGCGCATCAGGCGCCGTGCCAACGACCGCGTCGAAGCCGCTCGCAGTCATTGGTCTGCGATGGGGGCTTCGATCTGGACGGGCGGCGCTTCGGGAAGGTGCTTGATGAACCAGTCGCGCGCGGCGGCGGAGGCCGCCTCGAGCACGCCGGGTTCAATGAATCCGGCGCTGGCCTCGTTGAACTCGCGCCATGCCTTGGGTGCGCCGATGAACGCGTAGGCATGTTCAGCAGGCGCGCGCAGGTCGCCTTGGGCGCCGGGGATCATCATCATCGTAGGCACGTTCAGGCGTCGCAACGGTTCGGCGCCCGCCAGGTCTATGCGCGGCGCGCGGCAAGCGAGTGCCGAAGCGCGCTCCGGCGCGCGCGACAGCACCCGCACGCAGGCGGCCGCGGTCGTGCCGACGGCCAGAATGCCGCGCGGCATGGCGCTCCACGACGGTTGTTGGTCGAGCCAGTCGAGTACCGCTTCGAGGCGCCGTTGCAGGAGCGCCACATCATATTTCACGTCTGGATCGCGCGCGTCTTCGTAGGGGCTGAGCATCGATACGATGAGCGTGCCGTAGCCCGCTGCGCGCATGGCAGCGGCGACGTAGTTCTCGCGCGACTCGCGCAGACGCGTCAGGTACGGCGCGATCAGCACGATCAGGCCGCGCACGTCGGGGGCGTGCGACTGCAATGCATCGAGCCAGACTTTGTCGGCCTGGATGCGGAGGTCGGTGTGGCGGAGGGCCAGTGGCATGTCTCAATAACGGCAGCAGCAGCGAGCGGTTGAGTATACGCGCCGCCTGCCGGGCCATGCAGTGGTGTCGCCGCCGATGTGACGGGTGCAACGAAAAAGGCTCCCGAGGGAGCCTTCGCAGTCTGGGGCCCGAGAGACGCCCTACAGCACCATGCCGGCGCCGACGGTGTTGTTGGTGCTCTCATCGATGACGATGAAGGCCCCCGTTGCACGGTTTTCCGAGTACGGATCGGCGAAAACCGGCTGCGCGAGCTTCCACGTCACCTGCGCGATGTCGTTCATGGCGAGGCTGGTGGCGTCGACATGCTCTTGCGAATTCACATCCACCTTGAAGGCGATGCCAGCAAGCTTGGCCTTGGTGGTCCGCGTGGTGTGACGGATCAGGTACGTACGCGCCGGCGAGAGCGGCGTTTCGGACAGCCAGCACACCGTGGCCGTCAGCTCCTTGCGGGCTTCGGGCAACTCGGCGGTCTTCACGATCATGTCGCCACGCGAGATGTCGACTTCGTCTTCCAGCAGTAGCGTGATCGATTGTTCAGTGACGCCCTCGGCGATCGGCGCGCCGCCCAGATGTACGGCCTTCACGCGGCTGGTGCGGCCCGACGGGAGTGCAGTCACTTCGTCGCCCGCGCGGATCGAGCCCGATTCCACACGGCCCATGAATCCACGATAGTCGTGCAGGTCCGGGTTGGCCGAATCCTGCGGACGGCACACGAACTGCACGGGGAAGCGGAAGGCTTCAATGTGTTCGCTATGCGCACCCGGCGCGGACTCCAGCACGTCGAGCAGCGTCGGCCCCGAATACCAGTTCATGGTTTCCGAACGATCGACGATGTTGTCGCCATTGAGCGCCGACATCGGGATGAAGCGCAGGTCGCAGCCGCGATCGCCCAGGCCGATCCTGGCGGCGAACGCCTTGTAGTCGGCGACGATGCGGTCGTAGGTGGCGCGATCGTAGTCGACCAGGTCCATCTTGTTGACGGCTACCACCAGATGGGGAATGCCCAGCAGATGCGCGATGTAGCTGTGGCGACGGGTCTGCGTGAGCACGCCTTTGCGCGCATCAATGAGGATGATCGCGAGGTTCGCCGTCGACGCGGCGGTGACCATGTTGCGGGTGTACTGCTCGTGGCCGGGGGCATCGGCGATGATGTACTTGCGCGTGCCGGTCGAAAAATAACGGTACGCCACGTCGATCGTGATGCCCTGTTCGCGCTCGGCTTGCAGGCCATCGGTCAGCAGCGACAGGTCGACAGCTTCCATGCCGCGCTTCTGCGAGGTGCGCTCGATGGCGGTCAGCGTGTCGGCGAGGATCGCCTTGGTGTCGTACAACAGACGGCCGATCAGCGTGCTCTTGCCGTCGTCGACCGAGCCGCAGGTCATGAACCGGAGCAGGCCGTTGTCCTGGATGTGTTCGTGTGCGGACATGATCAGAAATAGCCTTCCTTCTTGCGTTGCTCCATGGACGCATCCGAAGTCTGGTCATCCAGACGCGTTGCGCCCCGTTCAGTGATGGTGGTCGTGGCAGTTTCCAGCACGATCTTGGCCACCGAGTCGGCATCCGACAGGACCGGCGCCGTGCAGGTGATGTCGCCGACGGTGCGGAAGCGCACGCGCAGGTCGATGACTTCTTCACCGGCGCGCGGTGCGTTGATCACCTCGCCATTGGCCAGCGGCACGTTGACCGGGAAGATCGCCCCGCCGCGCATCACGGCCTGGCGGTCATGCGCAAAGTAGATCGACGGCAGTTCGAGTTGCTCGCGCTCGATGTACTGCCACACGTCCATTTCGGTCCAGTTGCTGATCGGGAAGGCGCGGATGTTCTCGCCCTTGTGCGCGCGGGCGTTGTACAGGTTCCACAGTTCCGGGCGCTGGTTCTTCGGGTCCCACTGGCCGAATTCGTCGCGGAAGCTCATCACGCGCTCCTTGGCGCGGGCTTTTTCTTCGTCGCGGCGGGCGCCGCCAATGCAGCAGTCGAAGCCAAATTCCTCAATCGCTTCGAGCAGCGTCACCGATTGATGCTTGTTGCGCGATTCATCGGTCGACTTGAGCACCACGGTGCCGCGCTTCATGGAGTCTTCCACCGAGCGCACGATCAGGCGCTCGCCCAGTTCGGCCGCGCGCTTGTCGCGGAACTCGACCACTTCCTTGTAGTTGTGGCCGGTGTCGATGTGCATGAGCGGGAACGGGAACTTGCCCGGACGGAACGCTTTTTCGGCCAGGCGCAGCATGCAGATCGAATCCTTGCCGCCGGAAAAGAGCAGCACGGGGCGCTCGGTCTGGCCGGCCACCTCGCGCATGATGTGGATCGCCTCCGCTTCGAGCCAGTCGAGGTGCGACAGTGTTTGCTTCGTCAGGGTCGTCATTGCTTAACCTGCTTGTTTCTCTCGCCGCGTGACGGGCGGCGCTCCGTTGTGTCGTTTCTGCGCAATTACTTTTTGGCGTGCAGCCCGCATTCCTTCGATGTCGGGTCTTCCCACCACCAGCGCCCAGCGCGGACGTCTTCGCCCAGCGCGATGGCCCGCGTGCACGGCGCGCAACCGATGCTCGGGTAGAACTGATCATGCAGCGCGTTGTAGGGCACGGTGTGCAGGCGGATGTAGGCCCACACTTCCTTCTCGCTCCAGTCGGCCAGCGGGCTGAATTTCTCCAGCTTGTTGCCGGCGTCGAATTCGCGCACCGGCAGTTCGCTGCGCGTCGCACTCTGCGCGGCGCGCATACCCGTCACCCAGGCGCGCTTGCCGGCCAGCGCACGCTGGAGCGGTTCGACCTTGCGCATGTGGCAGCATGCCTTGCGCAAGTCGATGGATTCGTAGAACGCGTTGATGCCATGCGTGCGCACGTACGCTTCTACCGTTTCCGCGCGCGGGAAGAACACCTTGAAGCGCATGTCATAGCGCTTTTCGGTCTCGGCCATCAGCGTGTACGTCTCGGCGGGCAGACGGCCCGTGTCGAGCGAGAAGATCTCGATCGGCAGATGCTCGGTGGCGATGATGTCCGTCAGCACCATGTCCTCGGCGCCGAAGCTATTGGCAAAAGTGACTTCGCTAAACTCATCGACAGCGCCATGCAACAGTTCGAGCGCCTGCGCGCGCTTGACCGCCACCGACGCCACGAGTGCATCGGTCAGCTCTGGCTGTGTCGCGGGGTTGGTCGTGCGTGGCTTGAGAAATGAAACGGTCTGATCCATGTGTATGCCTTGACCAGCGCCTCAAACGCGAGCGTGGCGACGCCACAGCGGCTGGTCGATGTGCACCGCGCCCTGATAGGGTTCGCTGAAATCGGACAGGCCACGGAGCGCATCTTCCGCCGAGCGATCGGCGCGCACGACGTACGCATCGAAGCCGCAGCGTTGGTAGAAGAACATCTGGTCGCGCAGCACATCGCCGAACACGCGCAGTTCGTTCTTGTAGCCGTAGCGCGTACGCAGCAGCGTGGCGATCGAGAAATTGCGGCCGTCGGCGAAACGCTCGACGTGCACACCGATCACCGGCAGCGCGTTCAGATCAGGTTGTGATTCGACGAGCGTTTCGACCAGTTCGTGCGTGTCGATCCACACGCCGATTTCACCGGCCGCCACGCGCGAGGCGAGTTCTTCCTTGCGGGCCAGCCACACGGGCAGCGGCACGATGATCTTGCCGGCCGGCAGTTCGGTGCCGGCGATCTGTTCAGCGGTGGCGCTCGGCGCACCCGTGAGCTTGAAGAGCACCACCTTGCCGGCCTGCTTGCGCACGGCTTCTTCCACCGCCGGCAGTTGCACGGTCTGCCAGGTGTCGATGGCGACGGTGTTGCCCTTGATGTAATTAGACATTTGCAACCTCACGCTTTGCCGGCTGACGGTCGGCGTAAACACGTTCCTTGAAAGGCGCCACGCCAAGGCGGCGCGCCACGTCGATGAAGCGCTCGCCTTCGATGCGGTTGTCGATGTACACATCGATCAGGCGCTGCACCACGCCGGCGACTTCGTCGGCGGCGAAGGACGGACCGATCACCGAGCCGAGGCTGGTGTCGTTGCCTTGCTTGCCGCCGATGGAGACCTGGTACCACTCGGAGCCGTCCTTATCGACACCGAGAATGCCGATGTGGCCGACGTGGTGGTGGCCGCAGGAATTCATGCAGCCCGAAATGTTCAGTTCCATCTCACCGATGTCATGCAGGTAGTCCAGGTCATCGAACTGGCGCTGGATGGATTCGGCAATCGGAATGCTCTTGGCATTGGCAAGCGAGCAGAAGTCACCGCCCGGGCAGCAGATGATGTCGGTCAGCAGCCCGATGTTGGGCGTTGCCAGCCCCGCCGCGCGGGCCTTTTGCCAGACCTCGTACAGTTCGCCCAGCTTCACGTCCGACAGGATCAGGTTCTGCTCGTGCGACACGCGCAGCTCACCAAAGCTGTAGCGGTCGGCCAGATCGGCCACCAGGTCCATCTGTTCAGCGGTGGCATCCCCCGGCGCGACGCCGGTGGGCTTGAGCGACAGCGTGATGGCGCGATAGCCCGGCACGCGGTGCGGATGCACGCAGCGCTTGACCCACGCTGCGAACGAACGATCGCTCGCGAGCCTGTCTTCGAAGCCTGCGTCGGTCGCCGGCAAAGTCTCGTAGGCCGGCGGGGCGAAGTGCGCTGCGACGCGGTCGAACTCGGCCTGCGTAATGGTGTTGGGGCCGTCCTTCAGGTGCGCCCATTCGGCTTCGACCTGACGGCGGAATTCTTCGATGCCCAGCGCCTTGACGAGAATCTTGATGCGGGCCTTGTACGAATTGTCGCGACGGCCGTGCAGGTTGTAGACGCGCACGATCGCTTCGCAGTAGGTCAGCACGTGTTGCCAGTCGAGCCAGTCGCGCACCAGTTCGCCGATGATCGGCGTGCGGCCCATGCCGCCGCCCGCATATACGCGCACGCCGATCTGACCGGCGTCGTTGCGCAGGAATTCCAGACCGATGTCATGCAGCTTGATGACCGCACGGTCGTCCTTGCAGCCATTCACCGCAATCTTGAACTTGCGCGGCAGCAGCGCGAATTCCGGATGGAAGGTGCTCCATTGGCGGATGATTTCGGCGATCGGGCGCGGGTCGACGACTTCGTCCGGCGCAACGCCGGCGAACTGGTCGGTGGTGATGTTGCGGATGCAGTTGCCGGAGGTCTGGATGGCGTGCATCTGCACCGTGGCCAGCTCGGCCAGGATGTCGGGCACCTGTTCCACGGCTGGCCAGTTGAACTGTGTGTTCTGGCGCGTCGAAAAGTGCGCGTAGCCGCGGTCATACGTGCGCGCGATGTGCGCCAGCTTGCGCAATTGACGCGAGGCGAGCAGGCCGTAGGGCGTGGCGATGCGCAGCATCGGCGCGTGGCGCTGGATATACAGGCCATTCTGCAGGCGCAGCGGGCGGAACTCATCTTCCGACAGTTCGCCGGCGAGATAGCGCCGGGTCTGGTCGCGGAACTGAGCAACTCGTTCATCCACAATGCGCTGATCGTATTCGTCGTATTGATACATCGCGTTTCTCTCTAACCGTTGGGGCGGGGATACGCCTCAAAGTGAAATCATCTTTGCGCCGACCAGCACCAGCATGCAGGCCAGTAGCGGGCGTAGCGCGCGTTCGGGCAGGCGAGTCGAAATCTGGCTGCCCACCCAGATGCCGGGGAGCGAGCCGATCAACAGACTGCCCAGCAGCATCCAGTCCACGCTGCCGAGCCACCAGTGGCCGAGGCCGGCGACCAGCGTCAGCGGCACCGCATGGGCGATGTCCGAACCGACGATGCGCCGCGCGGGGAGCGCAGGGTACAGGAAAAACAAAGCCGTCACGCCCAGCGCGCCAGCGCCGACCGATGAGATCGACACCAGAGCGCCAAGGATCGCGCCCGTCACCACGGTGAGCGTTGCCGTACGGGCTTCACTGCTTTCCCCCGCATGGCGCTGCGCGAACAGCTGGATGCGGCTGCGGAAGACCAGCGACAGCGCGGTCAGCACCAAGGCCACGCCCAGCGCCGCCGAAATCAACTTGGCCGCGCCGCCGATGCCGCCCGGCGCAAAACGATGCATCGCCAGCAGCGTCAAGGCGGCCGCGGGCAACGAACCTGCAGCCAGGCGGCGCGTGATCTGCCAGTCGACGGTGCCTTTGAGGCTGTGCGCCAGCGTGCCGCCGGCCTTGGTGACGGATGCATAGAGCAGGTCCGTCCCCACGGCCACGGACGGGTGGATGCCGAATAGCAGCACCAGCAGCGGCGTCATCAGTGAACCGCCTCCCACACCGGTAATTCCGACAATCAGGCCAACGGCAAAACCGGCAAACGGATAGGCAAAGTCCATGAAGCAGCAAGGGTTTGATCCAGAGTGGCGATCATATCCGCCGTCCATGGAGCCGCATTGCTGGTTTGATTCACACTGTTAGAAGAAAAAGTAATATAAGGTCCATGCATGGCTGGCGCAGGATTCAGACACGCGGCCGAGGCCGTTCATATATGGAGACAGACCCGATGATCCGACACATCGTCATGTGGCGACTCAAGGCGGAGGACGCCGAACAGCGCGCCGCCGACATCCTGGCCATCCGCGAGGCACTGGAGGCACTCAATGGCCGCATCGACGGCATGAGGCTGCTGGAGGTTCGCGCCGATTTCTCGCGCGAGGCCACCTCGGCCGACCTCATGTTGTATTCCGAGTTCGACAGCCGCGCCGCACTGGATGCCTACCAGGACCACCCGGAACATGTTGCCGCCAAGGCGGTGGTCGCACCCCGGGTGAGCGAACGCCGCCTGGCCGACGTGGAAAGCTGAAAACCGCGCCGGCCGCCCGGCACGAAAGAATCGCGATGAACCTGCAACAACTGCGTTATGTCTATGAGGTCGCCCGCCGTAACCTGTCGGTGTCGGAGGCGGCCGATGCTTTGTTTACTTCCCAGCCCGGCGTATCCAAGCAGATCAAGCTGCTGGAAGAAGAGCTGGGCGTGGAGATCTTCGTACGCCACGGCAAGCGGCTGGTCGCCGTGACCGAGCCCGGCCAGAAGGTGATCGAAGTCGCGGGGCGCATGCTGCGCGAGGCCGACAATCTGCGCGCGGTCGGCGAGGAGTATCACAACGAAGACACCGGACGCCTGTCGATCGCCACCACCCACACGCAGGCTCGCTATGCCTTGCCGCGCGTGGTGGGTGATTTTCTGCGGCGCTATCCCAAGGTGCAGCTTTCACTCCACCAGGGCAGCCCGCAGCAGATCTGCGAAATGGTGCTGTCCGGCGAGGCTGACCTCGCCATCGCGACCGAGGCCATCGCCGATTACCATGATCTGGTGATGATGCCCTGCTACCAATGGAACCGCAGCGTCATTGCCAAACCGGGGCATCCGATCCTGCGCGAACAGCCGCTTACCCTCGAATCCATCGCCAAGTACCCGATCATCACCTACGACTTCGCTTTTGCCGGCCGCAGTCTCATCAACAAGGCCTTTGTGGGGCGTGGCCTCAAGCCCAGGGTGGTGCTGACGGCCATCGACTCGGACGTGATCAAGACCTACGTGGCCATGGACCTGGGCATCGGCTTGATCGCCAGCATGGCTTATGACCCGATGATCGACCGCCAGCTTGCTGCGGCCGATGCGTCGCACCTGTTTGAATCGTCGACCACCCGCATCGGACTGCCGCGCAACGCCTGGCTGCGCGGCTATGTCTATGCCTTCATCGAATCCTTCGCGCCGCACCTGACGCGGCGCGTGGTGGATGCCTCGCTGGCGGGCGAGGGGAGCGACCCGGGCTTGTGACGCCGGGCGGCGTCACCTGATTGGTGCATCGTGATTCGCGCCGGCGGACTTGCAATACAGCCGTAACATAACCGCAATAGTCTGTGCAGCGTCGTAACCCTCCCAATCAAGGAAACGCCATGCGCAACACCGCTCTGAATACGATTTTCGCTGCCGTGCTGGCGGCGATGTCTTCCGCGACCTTCGCTGCCGAAATCACCGGCGCAGGCGCTTCGTTCCCGGCTCCGATCTACTCCAAGTGGGCCGACGCGTACAACAAGGCCACCGGCAACAAGATCAACTATCAATCGATCGGTTCCGGCGGTGGCATCAAGCAAATCCAGGCCAAGACGGTCGATTTCGGCGCGTCCGACATGCCGCTCAAGCCTGAAGACCTGGCCAAGGACGGCCTGACGCAATTCCCGACCGTGATCGGCGGCGTGGTGCCCGTCCTGAATGTTGCCGGCATCAAGCCGGGCGAACTGAAGCTGACCGGCCCGGTTCTGGCCGACATCTTCCTGGGCAAGATCACCACCTGGAACGACAAGGCCATTGCCGAGCTGAACCCGGGCGTGAAGCTGCCGGACCAGGCTATCGGCGTGGTGCGTCGCGCTGACGGCTCGGGCACCTCGTTCGTCTTCACGAACTACCTGTCGAAGGTTTCGCCGGAATGGAAGAAGACCGTCGGCGAAGGTACCGCCCCGCAATGGCCGGTGGGCCTGGGCGGCAAGGGCAACGAAGGCGTGTCGGCCTTCGTGCAGCGCCTGCCGGGTTCCATCGGTTACGTCGAATACGCCTACGCCAAGCAGAACAAGCTGACGTACGCGCTGGTGCAGAATAAGGACAAGCAATGGCCGCAACCGTCGGACGACACGTTCGCCGCTGCTTCGGCCGGCGCCAATTGGGGTCCGGCCTTCTACGAAATCCTGACCGAGCAGCCGGGTAAGGATGCATGGCCCATCACCAGCGCCACCTTCATCCTGATGCACAAGCAGCAGGACAAGCCGGCGCAAGCTCAGGAAGTCCTGAAGTTCTTCGAGTGGGCTTACAAGAATGGTGGCAAGATGGCGGCCGATCTGGACTTCGTGCCGCTGCCCGACGCGACCGTGAAGCAGATCTACACGTCCTGGGGACAGATCAAGGACGCTTCCGGCAAGACCGTTTCGGCTGCGAAGTAAGCCTCCATGACCGTCTCCGTTGATTCTAACGGGAGCGTGACCGCTGTTTCGGTGGATGCCACCGGGGCGGCGGTCGCCTCGCATGCGGGGGGCGCGTTGTTGAATACGCACTCGAACCTGGGCCTCGATCGCCCGAAGCGCGATCTTGGCGATCGCCTTTTTGCCGGGCTGACGCGCTCGGTCGCTTTCTTCGCATTGTTGTGCCTGCTGGGCATCATCGTTGCGCTGATTTATTCGTCCTGGCCTGCAATCACCGGGCTGGGCATCAAGTTCCTCATCTCGACGGAGTGGAACCCGCCGATGGAGCGTTTCGGGGCCGTGGTGCCGATGTACGGCACCGTCCTGACGTCGCTCATCGCGCTCATCATTGCGGTGCCCGTGAGCTTCGGCATCGCGCTGTTCCTGACCGAACTGTCGCCCAAGTGGCTGCGTCGTCCGCTCGGGACCGCCATCGAACTGCTCGCCGCCATCCCCAGCATCGTGTACGGGATGTGGGGCCTGCTCGTGTTTGCGCCGTTCTTCGCCCAGCACGTACAACCGGTGCTGGCGTCCACGCTGGGCAAGCTGCCCGTCATCGGCGTGCTGTTCTCCGGCCCCCCCATGGGCATCGGCCTGCTGACGGCCGGCATCATTCTCGCCATCATGATCATCCCGTTCATTGCCGCGGTGATGCGCGACGTGTTCGAAGTCACCCCGACGCTGCTCAAGGAATCGGCATACGGCCTGGGCTGCACGACGTGGGAAGTGGTCTGGAATGTCGTGCTGCCGTATTCGAAGGCGGGTGTCATCGGCGGCATCATGCTGGGCCTGGGCCGCGCGCTGGGCGAAACGATGGCCGTGACCTTCGTCATCGGCAATACCAATTTCCTGAATTCGGCCTCGCTGTTCATGCCGGGCAACAGCATCACCTCGGCGCTCGCCAACGAGTTTGCCGAAGCCGCCCCCGGCCTGCATACCGCTGCGCTGATGGAGCTGGGCCTCATCCTGTTCGTCATCACGCTGATCGTGCTGGTGATCTCCAAAGCATTCCTGGCCCGCCTGGCGCGCCACGAAGGCGCCAAGAGCTGATCGGGTCATCCATGCAACTGCTCACTCGTCGCAAACTGATCAACCGCGCCGCGCTCACCCTGTCGATGGGCGCCATGGTTTTTGGCCTCTTCTGGCTGGCGTGGATTCTGTGGACCGTGCTGCAACTGGGCGTTACGGGCCTGTCGCTCAATCTGTTCACCCAGATGACGCCGCCTCCCAACAGCGAAGGCGGCGGCCTCGCCAACGCCATCGTCGGCAGCCTGATGATGGTGGCTGGCGCCACGTTCGTCGGAACGCCAATCGGCGTGCTGGCCGGCATCTATCTGGCGGAGTACGGTCGCAGCACCCTGCTGGGCAACGTCACGCGCTATGTGAATGACCTGCTGCTGTCCGCTCCGTCGATCGTCATCGGCCTGTTCGTGTATGCCATGGTCGTGGCGCATACGGGGCGCTTCTCGGGCTGGGCAGGTATCGTGGCGCTGGCGCTGATCGTGGTGCCGGTGGTCGTGCGCACCACCGAGAACATGCTGCAACTCGTGCCCAACTCCCTGCGCGAGGCCGCGTACGCGCTGGGCGCGCCCAAGCGCACCGTGATCATGATCGTCACGCTGCGCGCGGCCAAGGCCGGCGTGGTCACGGGGGTGTTGCTCGCGGTGGCGCGCATCGCCGGCGAGACCGCGCCGCTGCTCTTCACCGCGCTGTCCAACCAGTTCTGGAGCACCGACCTGTCGGGCCCGACGGCCAACCTGCCGGTGACCATCTTCCGTTTCGCCATGAGCCCCTTCACCGAGTGGCAGACGCTGGCCTGGGCCGGCGTGCTGATCATCACTGCTGGTGTGCTCGCGCTCAACATCATCGCGCGCGTGTTCTTCCGCCAGAACAACGCATGACGACTCAAGCCAAAGAGAAACTATGACCTCGCTCGTACCGCAGATCGAATTCCGCGACTTCAACTTCTTCTACGGCAAGTTCCACGCGCTGAAGAACATCAACCTGTCGATCGCCCACCACAAGGTGACGGCGTTCATCGGCCCGTCCGGCTGCGGCAAGTCGACGCTGCTGCGCACGATCAACCGCATGTACGACCTGTACCCGGAACAGCGCGCCGAAGGCCAGTTGCTGCTGGAAGGGCGCAACATTCTCGGCTCGGATATCGACGTGTCCACGCTGCGCGCCAAGGTCGGCATGGTGTTCCAGAAGCCGACACCGTTCCCCATGTCGATCTTCGACAACATCGCCTTCGGCGTGCGCCTGCACGAACGCCTGACTGGCGCCGAGATGGAAGAGCGCGTCGAGTGGGCTCTGCGCAAGGCCGCGCTGTGGGACGAGGTCAAGGACAAGTTGCACCAGAGCGGCACCAGCCTGTCGGGCGGCCAGCAACAACGCCTGTGCATCGCTCGCGGCGTGGCGGTCAAGCCCGAAGTGCTGCTGCTCGATGAGCCGACTTCGGCGCTCGATCCGATCTCGACGATGCGCATCGAAGAGTTGATCGACGAACTCAAGCAGGAATTCACCATCGTCATCGTCACGCACAACATGCAGCAGGCCGCGCGCATCTCGGACTACACGACCTACATGTACCTGGGCGAGCTGATCGAATTCGGCGAGACGGACAAGATGTTCGTGAAGCCCACGCGCAAGGAAACCGAGGATTACATCACCGGTCGCTTCGGCTGACAGCGACACGCGCGCGTTTCGCGCTACCATTCGCCCGCACCCGGAGGGCGTCCGGACGCATCGTCCGGGCGCCCTTTGCCGTTTACATCCCCGAAAAAGATTCGTACGTCGCGCGCTCTGACGCGACAGGAGAACGTTGCATGCCCAAGGCTCCGCTGCTGGTCCTTGCTTTCCTTGCCGCGCTTGCGGCATCGCCCGCGATGGCCGACGAGGCTCGCGACAAATGTCTGCTCGAAAAACTCAATCGCGCCGATCCGGACATGACGGTGGCGCAGATCAAGGCCGCCTGCGACGAGGTCGCGCCGATCGGCGCTGCACCAGGCGCCACCATCATGCCGCCCAAACCCGTCGAACAGGCACAGGAGCCTGCGCAGGATTCGTTCATCACCGAGCGTCGCAGGGAAGAGGCGCAAGCCAACGTCAATCGCTACGCCATCACCGCGCACCGCCCCAACTATCTGCTGGTAGCCTCGTACAGCGATCATCGCCCCAATTCGGAAGTCTTCGGTGCGGCCATCGACGCCCAGGAGGGGGACGCCAAGAAGGTTGAAGCCAAATTCCAGATCAGCCTCAAGGCGCCGCTGGCGCTGGGGCTATTCGACAACAAGGTGGACTGGTATGCCGCCTACACCGAGCGCGCGTTCTGGCAGGTCTACAACAGGAAGCTGTCGTCGCCATTCCGCGAAACCAATCACGAACCGGAGACGTGGCTCACGACGGGCGTGGACTTCAACGTCTTCGGTCTGCAGGCGCGCAGCGTGGCGCTCGGGTACAACCACCAGTCGAATGGACGGGGCGGGAAGCTGTCGCGGAGCTGGAACCGCATCTTCGGCCTGATCGCGCTCGACTCTGGCGAGAACTTTGCCATCGGCATCCGTCCGTGGTGGCGCGTTCCCGAGAAAGCCAGCGAAGACGACAACCCAGATATCGAGTCCTACATGGGCAACTTCGACATCACGGGCATCTACCGTTTCGGCAACGGACATACCGTCGACATGATGGTCCGCAACAACCTGCGCGGCCCCAGCCAGAACAAGGGCGCCCTCCAGCTTGGGTGGAGTTTCCCCCTGTTCGGTCACTTCAGGGGCTACGCGCAGTGGTTCTATGGCTATGGAGAGAGCCTGATCGACTACAACGTGTTGCAGAACTCGATTGGCATCGGGCTGCAGTTGACCGACTGGTAAGGGCTTGGGGGTTCGTGTCGCTCTTCGAGCATGGCAGACCCCGGACTCGATCGCTGGCACGCCGTCACCCGCCAAAAAGAAAAGCCGCGCCTCCTTGCAGAGCACGCGGCTTTTTTCCGACACCCATCGTTCAGGAGATCTGCAACACCATCCGCCCCTCGATCTTCCCGGCCTGCATGCGCCCGAAAATGTCGTTAACCGCTTCGAGCGGCTCGACGGCGTAGTTGCATTTGACGAGACCTCGCGCGGCCAGATCGAGCGTTTCTTCCAAATCCTTGCGCGTGCCGACGATCGAACCGATCACGCTCTTGCCTTGCAGTACGAGTTCGAAAACCGGAATCGGCAATTCCTCTGGCGGCAGGCCCACGATGACCAGCTTGCCGCCAGGCTTGAGAGCGTCGAACGATGCGCGGAACGCCTTTGCTGATACGGCGGTGGCGATGACGATGTCGACGCCGCCGAGCTTCTGCGCCGTCTTGCCGACATCCTGCGACGCGGCGTTGATGACTTCATCCGCGCCGAGCTTCTTCGCCAGATCGAGCGAATGCTCCTGCACGTCGACGCCGATCGTGGTTGCGCCTGCGACTTTGGCGTATTGCAGTGCCATATGGCCGAGGCCACCGAGCCCCGAGATCAGGACGACCTTGTCGGGGGCCGCGCCGCCCACTTTCACCGCCTTGTAGGTCGTCACGCCCGCGCAGAAGTGCGGACTCACGGCGGCGAAATCGAGCGCGTCCGGAATCTTGCCGACGAAACGGCCGTCGGCAACGACTTTCTCGGCGTAGCTGCCGTCGACGCTGTAGCCGGTCATGTGCTGGTGCGCACAAAGGGTTTCCCAGCCTGACAGGCACGGATCGCACAGGCCGCATGCCGAGTGCAGCCACGGCACGCCCACGCGATCGCCCACCTGCAGGTGCGTGACCAGTTCGCCGACCTTCTCCACCACGCCCACGCCCTCGTGTCCCGGGATCAGGGGCAGTTTTGGCTTGACGGGCCAGTCGCCGTGCGCCGCATGCAGGTCGGTGTGGCAGACGCCGCAGGCGTGGATCTTCACGATCACGTCGTACGGCCCCCGTAGTTGTGGTTCCGGCATGTCGCGCAGGACGAGCGGCGCGCCGAATTTCTCTACGACCATGGCCTTCATGGATGTCTCCTCGCTCCGGGGAAGGCGATCCCGGCGCACATGCGGCGCGCCGGGATCGGGAGAGTGTTATGGGAGCGGCCGGTGTATGGCGTGAAGGCCGAGAGAGGAGGCGGTGTGGGATGCGCAGAGCGCGGGACCATTGGGTTGTCAGCCGTCGTTCTGGCCGAGCGCGCCGCCACCGGTCGCGCTTTGAACATAGATCACGGGCTGCGGACCGTCTGCCTGCAGGGCGGCGACCATTGATCCCGGGCAGTCAGCCCTGCATCAGTCCTTGCTTTTCGATGAAATCGATAATTTCGGCAAGCCCCTGGCCGGTCTTCAGATTGCTGAAGACGAACGGGCGCTCGCCGCGCATCTTGCGGGCGTCGCGGTCCATGACCTCCAGCGAGGCGCCCACCATCGGTGCAAGGTCGATCTTGTTGATGACCAGCAGGTCGCTCTTGGTGATGCCGGGGCCGCCCTTGCGCGGAATCTTGTCGCCGGCGGAAACGTCGATCACGTACAGCGTGAGGTCGGACAATTCCGGCGAGAACGTTGCGGCCAGATTGTCGCCGCCCGACTCGACGAAGATGATCTCCAGACCTGGAAACGCCCGGTTCAGGCGATCGACCGCTTCGAGGTTGATCGAAGCGTCTTCGCGGATTGCCGTGTGAGGGCAGCCGCCGGTTTCCACGCCGAGAATGCGGTCGGGTTCGAGTGCCTCGTTGCGCACCAGGAACTGCGCGTCTTCCGCCGTGTAGATGTCGTTGGTGACCACGGCGATGTTGTACCTGTTACGCAACGCACGGCACAGCTCGAGCGTGAGTGCGGTCTTGCCCGAACCGACCGGGCCACCGATGCCGACGCGCAGGGGTTGTGATGATTTTTGCATGTTCATGATCTGAAGAGTCGGGTGTATTGGGTTTCGTGCAGACCGCACGCAATGGTCTGTGCTGGCGCGAAGTTCTCCCATTCGCCTTCGGCGCGGGCCTGCACCTCGGCTGCCAGGGTCGGCAGTTCTTCGGACAATGTCAAAAGCATTTTCTGCCCGGCTGTCTGTCCGAGCGGAACAAGCTTGATGGCGGCCATGGTCTGGTTCTCCAGCCACGCCCACAGATAGGCGTTGATGGCGTCCGCCTCGTCGAGATGCCAGCATGCCGCCGCTGCCGCCCATGCCGTGGGGAAAGCCATTTCGCGCGGGCCCGCGAGCGCGTCGCGGACGGCATCGGGCATGTCGCCGATGTCGCGCAGCAGTCGCGCCAGCGAATAGCCCATCTGCACGGTCTCCGCGCGCAGCTCTGCCGTCTCCCGCGTGGCGATGAATCGAGCGTTGAGCGCGAGGACACTCGCGTGATCGCCAGCGCGCCAGGCGCGCATGAGCTGCACCAGGGCCGGTCCTTCGCAGCGCACGATCACCAGCCGGAGAACATCGCCGATCCAGTGTGCGGCCTGTTCGGCGTTGCTCACCTGCCCGCATTCCACGGCCCACTCCAGCCCCTGCGAATACGAGAACGCACCAACGGGTAGCGCGGGGCTCGCCAGATGAAGCAGGCGCGACAGGGCGAGCGATGGCGTCGGCATGTCAGCCCTTGCCGCCCATGACGTGGATCTTCGCCTCGGTGGCGCCACGTTCGCTGTGATGATGGCCCGGCGCGTAGGCGCCGGCTTCCGGCTCGAATGGCACGGTCAGACTTGCGACGTCCGCCTTGAGCCCACGCAGCATGGTTTCGAGAACGTGATCGGCCTGGATGCGCAGCCAGCCGTCACCCACTTCCACCGCGACGTGGCGGTTGCCCAAGTGGTACGCGGCGCGGGCAAGTTCGCGCGCATCGGCGCAGCGGGCTTCGAGCAACTGTTCCGGCGCGGACTGCACGGCCACGATGCGACCGTCCGAACCTTCGAGCTTGTCGCCGCCGCGCAGGATCGTGCCGCGCGGCAGGAACAGGCCGACTTCCTCGCCGGAGGCAAGCCTCGTGCGCAGGCGGCTCTTGGTGCGCGCGTCAAAGTCGAGCACCAAAGCGTCGGTCGCCGGTGCGTCGCCGTGGTAGAGCTTTTCGATGAGAAGCATGTCGTCGGTGGTATCCGTTCAGAACAGGAAATAGCGCTGTGCCATGGGCAGTTCGACGGCCGGCTCGCAGGTCAGCAGATCGCCGTCGGCGCGCACCTCGTAGGTTTCGGGATCGACTGTGAGCCTTGGCGCGTAGTCGTTGTGGATCATGTGCGCTTTCTTCACGCTGCGGATGTTGCGCACGGCTTCGAGCGGTCGCGTGAGTCCAAGGTCGGCGACCTGCGGATTTTTCAGCGCGGCTTGCGACACGAATGTCACGGACGTCTTCAGCGCCTTGCCGAAAGAACCGAACATGGGGCGGTAGTGCACCGGCTGTGGCGTGGGAATCGAGGCGTTCGCGTCGCCCATCGCGGCAGCCGCGATCATGCCGCCCTTGATGATGAGCGACGGCTTCACGCCAAAGAATGCGGGGCGCCACACGACCAGGTCGGCGAGCTTGCCGACTTCGACGGACCCGACGATATGCGCGATGCCGTGCGCGATGGCCGGATTGATTGTGTATTTGGCGATGTAGCGCTTGATGCGCGCGTTGTCCGCGCGCGCCGTGTCGCCCGGCAGGGCGCCGCGCTGCGCCTTCATTTTGTGCGCGGTCTGCCAGCAACGCAGGATGACTTCACCCACGCGGCCCATGGCCTGCGAATCGCTCGAATACATGCTGATCGCGCCGAGGTCATGGAGGATGTCCTCGGCCGCGATGGTTTCGCGACGGATCCGCGATTCGGCGAACGCGATGTCTTCCGCGATGGCCGGATCGAGGTGGTGGCATACCATCAGCATGTCGAGGTGCTCGTCGAGCGTGTTGACGGTGTAGGGGCGCGTCGGGTTGGTGGACGACGGCAGCACGTTGGCTTCGCCCACCACGCGCAGGATGTCGGGGGCGTGCCCGCCGCCCGCGCCTTCGGTGTGGAAGCTGTGGATGGTGCGTCCCTTGAAGGCGTCGATGGTGGCTTCGACGAAGCCCGATTCATTGAGCGTGTCGGTGTGGATGGCCACCTGTACGTCGTGCTCTTCGGCCACCGACAGGCAATTGTCGATCGCTGCCGGCGTTGATCCCCAGTCTTCGTGCAGCTTGAGACCAATGGCGCCCGCCTCGCATTGCTCGCGCAGCGGATCGGGCAGACTCACGTTGCCCTTGCCGAGAAAGCCGAGATTCATCGGGAACGCTTCGGCTGCTTCCAGCATGCGGTGGATGTGCCATGGTCCGGGCGTACAGGTGGTGGCGAAGGTGCCCGTGGCCGGGCCGGTGCCGCCGCCGATCATGGTCGTCACGCCGCTCATGAGCGCTTCTTCGATCTGCTGCGGGCAGATGAAGTGGATGTGCGTATCGATGCCGCCGGCGGTGATGATCATGCCCTCGCCGGCGATGATCTCGGTGCCCGCGCCGATGGGAATCGTCACGGCCGGCTGTACGTCCGGGTTGCCGGCCTTGCCGATGCCGCTGATGCGCCCGGCCTTGATGCCGATGTCAGCCTTCACGATGCCCCAATGATCGATGATCAGCGCATTGGTGATGACGGTATCGGCAACTTCGGCCGAAACACGTTGGCTCTGGCCCATGCCGTCGCGGATCACCTTGCCGCCACCGAACTTGACCTCTTCGCCGTAGACCGTGAAGTCGCGCTCGACTTCCACGAACAGCCCGGTGTCGGCCAGTCGCACGCGATCGCCCGTGGTGGGGCCGAACATCTCGGCGTAGGCGCGTCGGGAAATGTTTGCCATGTTCGATGCCTTCCTCAGAGACGGCCCTGGACGAGACCACGGAAGCCGTACACCACGCGGTCGCCCGCGTAGTCGACCAGTTCCACGGTGCGGCTCTGGCCGGGCTCGAAGCGCACGGCGGTGCCGGATGCAATGTTCAGCCGCATGCCGCGCGCAGCGTCGCGATCGAAGCGCAGCGCCTCGTTGGTTTCGGCAAAGTGATAGTGCGAGCCGACCTGGATCGGGCGGTCGCCAGCGTTCTCGACAGTGAGCGTCAATGCGCGGTAGCCGACGTTGATGTCGATGTCGCCGTCATCGGTGATGATCTCTCCGGGCGTCATGATGATGTCCTCACGCCATGCCTGTGAAGAATCCCGCGCCGAGCAGCGCTACGCCGCCTCCCAGCAGGCGCGGCCACCATGCGTTGGCGCGCAGCATTGCGTGACCGATGGCGAGTCCCGCGACATGCAGCAGGGCCGTGCCTAGGACCATGCCGGCCAGCGCACCGGCGACGCTGTGGGCGGCCGTCAACTCCGTGCCGTGTGCCAGACCATGGAACAGCGCGAAGCCGCCCGCCAGCACTGCGCCTGCACCCGCAGGCAGACTGGCGCGCGTGGCGACGAGCAAGCCCAGCACCAGGAGCGAAGCCGCAATCATGGGTTCGACTGCGGGCAACGCGACGTTCGCGATGCCCATCAGTGCACCGGCCAGCACCAGGCTGGCGAAGGACAACGGGGCAATCCACGCGCGGCGCGCGGTCATCGCGCTCCAGATGCCGACCGCGACCATGGCGGCCAGGTGGTCCATGCCGGTGAAGGGATGGGCCAATCCTTCACCGAAGCCGGCCAGGTGATGTGCGCCGCCGTCTGCGCCAGTGTGGGCCAGTGCGAGGCCGGGCAGCGCCAATGCGGCGGCGCCGAGAAGGGTCTTGCCGATACGGGGGAAAGCCATGTTGATTCTCCTGATGTTGGCGCCAGATGCCTGGAAGGCGTACGAGTTCAGACGATGGGGTGATGGACGGTGACCAGCTTCGTGCCGTCAGGGAAGGTGGCCTCGACCTGGATCTCCGGGATCATCTCCGCCACGCCGTCCATGACATCGTCACGCGTGAGCAGGGTCGTGCCATAGCTCATCAGATCCGCCACGCGACGACCGTCGCGTGCCCCTTCCATGATGGCCGCGGAGATGTACGCCACCGCCTCTGGATAGTTGAGTTTGAGGCCGCGAGCGCGGCGCCGTTCGGCGAGCAGGGCGGCGGTGAAGATCAGCAGCTTGTCTTTTTCGCGGGGTGTCAGTTCCATGCAGTCTCTCCAGCGGTCAATCCGATTGTCATGTTGGTTTACGTCGCCCAGATCCGGGGGCGGCGGGCGGGGCGCTGCAGCCAATAGGGGCGGGCGCATTCCCATAGCGTGGCAAAGTAGGCGCGCAGCGCTTCGCTCGAATGCGACATGGCGCGGACCAGCGTCACCCGCGGCAATGCGGTCGTAGCCGCCGTACCGTGGACAAAGACCGGCTCGCGCAGGCGTTCGAGCAAGATGCGATCCGGCGCACAGCCGGCCAGCCACATCGTGCCGAATACGGTGTTGCCGGCCAGCCCGGCGGGCGATTGCATGAGTGCGTCATCGCCGCTCAAACGCATGCGCTCACACCACGCCAGTTCGCCGTCGACGCACAGATCGATCGATTGGCCGAGCTCTCCGCGCGCGAAGCGTTCGCCCGACGCCTGCCGGCCCAGGCAGGCGATCTCCCAGCCCATCAGACGCGCGTTGCCGGTCAGCGATAGATGCGTGCGCATCGTCGCGCGCGCGGCGTCGAAGACGATGTTCTCTTGCGGCAACCATTCGACGATGGCGTTGGCATCGACATTGATGTTGACGGTCTGCGACGAGATGGGGCCGAGGCTGCGATACCACTTGGTCGCGCCAGGGGTTGTGATGAGCGCGTGAGCGCCCGCGTGCGCAGTCACGTCGATGCGCAACTGGTCGCCGCTGACGATGCCGCCCGGCGGGTGCACGAGTACGGCGTGGCAGATGTCGTCGCCTTCGGGGTAGAGCGGCTTTTGCACGACCAGCGGCCCATCGTGCAGACGGCGCGCGAGCACGCTGCGCGACTGGCGTCGTTCGAAGTCGAGCGTCAGGCGCGCGCGCCAGCCTTCGGCGTGCGTCTGGGGCGCGAGCAACGGATGTGGAAGTGGCGCGGACATGTTCATTGAGTTCTTCTTGAGGCATATCGCGGCGCATGGGCGCACGCGTACCGCCTCTGGCTGCCTTCACTAAGCAATGACTGCGCCAGTCCAGTGCGTGCGGCCGCCAAGACAAGGGGCGCCTGGGCGCCCCTGTCGTTGGTCATCTGCAGGTGACAGGATCAGAAGTGCCACTCGCCCTTGATCATCGCCGTGCTGGTCTTGGTCCCCGACGTCGGCGGCGAGGAGCCGAACTTGTTCTTCACGTATTCGTAGCCCGGCCCCACGAGCAGCGTGTGCTTGCCCAGTCCCGCCATCTGGCCTACGTCGACCATCAGGAAGATGTTCGTCCAGGTCTCCGGCTTGGTGTCGGTACCGAAACCATCCTTGCCCTTTTCCCCGGTGTAGTTGAAGAAGCCGTTCAGTTCCAGCGGCACCGGGCCGGCCGCGAAGTTGAAGCCCCACGCCGCGGCGATGCGGTAGGTCGCATCGAAGTTGACGTTGGTGCCGACGATGCCATTGTGGTTTTTCTCCTTGTAGTACATCAGGCCGAGGTCGGCCCAGCCGAACGGGAAACCGAACTTGATCACCGGGCCGGTGATGAACTTACGCACCTTCGGCGCGAACTCCGTGTTCTTCGAATTGAGATCGAAGCCCGTGCTCCAGGCGAAGTCCTTGATGACGCCTAGATCGAGCGTCTTGCCGGTGACCTTGGTGAAGTGCAACTGGTTGGCATACACCACGTAGATTTCCTGCGCACCGCTGGTGCCGTTGGCCTGCGGATCGTTCTGGTCGGAGATCAGGATGTCGACGTTGAAGAAGTTGCTGCCGTACTTGAAGCCGTCGACGTGCGTCAGGCCGATGATGTCCTTCGAGATGTCCTTGTCGATGCCCGGCTCCGAGAACTTGTTGCCGTAGCGATAGCTGATCGACGTGTCGCTCCAGTCGGCAGCCGATGCTGCCATCGAAACCGAAGCCAGTTCCGCTGCGATGCACAGCGCTTTCCTGAAAGTCATGACAAAACCCTTCTGTGAGATCGGTGGAAAATCCGCTGCGCGAATCCCGCGTGAAATCGTCAGCAGCGAGCCGATTCTAGGAAGGGGGCGCCATGCCTTTGGCAATAGGCCAGATACGTCAAACGGAATGCGTCGACGCGGTGCCCGCCGCGCGATATGCCATGCGCCTGCATGCGGCACGTATTGGCACCCGTCACGGTCGGTACGCGAAAATGGTGCAGAAAGGAGGACTTTGTTGCGGCTGAGCGATGACGCTTATGCGCCGATGCCCATCAGGAGTGTTGCGTTTTTGGCAGTGCGCACCGTTCCGGGGCATGCTGCACCTGGGTGGTGCATGGAGATGGCGCGCGCGCCGGGCTGTGAGGTCCCGCGGCGCGCGCAGCCGATGAAGCAGGTCGATCTTACTTCTTTGCCGGCGCGGCGGGGGCGGCCGGTGCCTTGGCGGGGGCCGGAGCCGGCGTCACGCTGAGCAGCTCGATGTCGAAGGTCAGCGTCGAGTTCGGGGGAATGTCCGGGCTCGGGCTTTGTTCGCCGTATGCCAGCGCGGCCGGGCAGGTCAGCTTGGCCTTGCCGCCGACCTTCATCTTCGCCACGCCTTCGGTCCAGCACTTGATCACGCCGTTGAGCGGGAACTCGGCCGGTTCGTTGCGCTTGTAGGAGCTGTCGAACTCCTTGCCGTCAGGCGTCGTGCCGCGGTAGTTCACCTTGACCGTGTCGTTGGCCTTGGGCTGTGCGCCCGAGCCTTCCTTGACCGACAGGTACACCAGGCCCGAAGCGGTCTTGACCGCGCCCTTTTCCTTGGCGGCCTTTTCCAGTTGAGCCTTGCCGTCGGCGGCGGCCTTGTCGGCCATGGCCTGGTGGCGCTGCATGGCCAGTTGCTGGATCTTGGGACCGTATTCTTCGAGGTTTACAGCCGGCTTGCCGCCCGCCACGGAGTCCGACAGGCCCTTCTTCACGAATTCCATTTCGGCGGGCGTGAAGTTGAACATGGCGGCCTGGCGGCCCATGAAGAGGCCCACGGCGTAGAGCGTCTTCTGGTCTTCGGTCATGTCCGCAGCCAGGGCGGCGGGGATGGTGAGCGCAAGCGTGACTGCGGCAATCAGGGTTTTCATGAGGTTCCTTGTACGGGGTACGGTACGAAAAGCTCGCCAAGGATACGGGATTTTGCCGTTGAGCGCGTCGCGCGCCGGTCGTCAGGATGTATCCGGCTGTATCCCGCTCGCCGCACTCCCAGAAGGCTGCGCTCGATCATGGCGCCCCCATTCTTTGCCGCGCCAGGGCAAGCGTTTTCCTACAATAGCGAATTCCGCTGACGCACCTCAGAAAATGCCCCGCGCGCTGCCGCCCCGGCCCCGGCTCTTCCAGATCACCTGGCCGATTCTGTCCGAACACCTGCTGCATGCATCCGTCGGTTTGCTGTTCATCTGGCTCACCGCGCGCGTGTCCGACGCTACGGCGGCGGCCTTCGGTATTTCCAACCAGATCATGATGTTCTTCATGATCGTCTTCCGTCTCGTCGGTGTCGGTGCCAGCGTGGTCATCACGCAATACCTCGGCGCGCGCGATGGCGTGGGTGCCGAACGCATTTCGCGCGCCAGTCTTGCCGCGGCCTGGTGGATGGGCGTGATTGCCGCGGTGATCGTGGCTCTCGGTGCGCGGCCGCTGCTGCGGCTGATGGATACGCCCGAAGAGCTGATGAGCTCGGCCCAGCCGTACCTCGTCATTCTCGGCGTGATGCTCGCGTTCGAAGCGCTCAATACGACCATGGCGTCGGTCCTGCGCGCTTACACCTTCACGCGCGACACGATGCGCCTGATGTTGTGCATGCACATCGTGGCCGTCTCGATCGGGCTGCCGCTGATCTTCGGATGGTGGGGCCTGCCGCGTGCGGGACTGGTCGGCATCGGCGTGGCGTTCATCGCCTCGCGTCTGGCCGCGCTGGGCATGTATGTGTGGCTGTGGCGGCGACGCCTGTCGATCGTGCCGCGTTTGACCGACTGGTGGCGCGTGCGTCGGCAGTCGCTGGGCGAAATCCTGCACATCGGCCTGCCGGGCGCAGGCGAGCAGATCGCTTATCGGACCAGCTTCACCATCATTCTTTCGTTCGTCGCCGGCATGGGCGCCTTGCCGCTGGCGACGCACACCTACATGCTGCAGATCACCTATTTCATCCTGCTGTCGAGCCTGGCGATCGGATTCGGCACCGAGATCGTGGTGGGCCACCACATCGGTGCGGGCCAGTTGGGCGATGCCGACCGCCTGGTGCGCAAGGCGCTGCGCATCGGCCTGATGGTGGCGGTGAGCTTTGCGTTGCTGGTGGCGCTGTGCGGTCGCGCGGTGATGGGCTTTTTCTCGGACGACCCGCATATCATCGACATGGGCGCCCGCCTGCTATGGGTGGTGGTGGTGCTCGAACCCGGCCGCACCTTCAACCTGGTGGTCATCAACGGATTGCGCGCCACGGGCGACGCGCGTTTCCCCGTCGCCTGCGGCGTGTTCTCCATGTACATCGTCGGCGTCGGGCTGGCGTGGCTGCTCGGCGTGCACCTGGGTTGGGGCCTGTTCGGCGTATGGCTCGCCTTCGCGGCGGACGAATGGACCCGCGGCGCGATGATGTACTCGCGCTGGCGCTGGCTCGGATGGGTCAAGCATGCCCGCCGCGCGCATCGCAAAGTGCGCGCACAGCGGGCCGTGACACTGGTGCAGCCGGACGTCGTGGCCTGAGCGACGAATGCGAGGGCGGGCGGACTTTGCACCGCGCGCATGTCATCGGAATGAGCGTCAGAACCTCTCGCGCAGCCACTGCGCCCACAGTCCCACCCATTCATGCGCGGCGTACCAGCCGGCGTAGGTGCTGGTGATGTTGGGGATGTAGCGGAAAAATTCTTCTCCGAACGAGCCGCCGGTGAGGAAGGCCGTCGGCGCGGGCAGTACTTCAATCCCCTGCGCGGTGAACTCATTGACCGAGCGCCACATGTGAGCGGCATGCGTGACGAGCGTGACGCGCGTGATGCCGGCGCGCTTGAGGATCTCGGCTGAATTGACCGCATTGTCGTGCGTGTCGAGCGAGTCGGTCTCCATCCACTTCACGGGGATATGGAAGTCCTCGCGCAGCGATTCGGCCATCAGCACGGATTCCGGTTTCTGTCCGGTCGGTGCGCCGCCGCTGACCAATACAGGTAGCCCGCTGCGCCGCGCCACCAGCGCGCCGTAGCGGAGGCGTTCGAGCGTCAGGCGGCTCGGCGCCGAGCCGGTGAACTCCGGTGCGTAACCGCGCTTGCCACCGGCCAGGATCACGATGGCCTGCGTCTGGCTGATCTGCTCGGGCGTGGCGACTTCAAAGCGTTCCAGCGGCCGCGTCATCAGATCGACGGTGGCCGGGGTCGAGAACGCCACCAACACGGCAAGCGCAATCCACGACAGCCACCGGCCGGTGCGCGGACGCCATTCGCGCACTGCCAGCGCCAGCGCCATCAAGAGCAGCGGCATGATCGGCGGCAGCAGGACCGCCGACAGAATCTTCTTCATCAGGAACATGCTGTACATGAGCGTGAAATGCTGGCGTTGAGCGCCCGTAATCCGGTGTTGGGGTGGGCAGACTGTGCAGTATGATCGCGCCGGTGACAATGCGGGCGTTGCATGCGTCATGGTGACGGCGCGCCCGATATCTGGAGACAAATGTGGGCGTGCGCGAAATCGTCATTGGTCTGATCGCCTTGCTGGCGATCTACCTGCTGGTGCTGGGCTGGCGCTGGCAGCGCGTGAGCGCGCGCGCGCGCCGCGGCCGTCGCGGGCCGATCGAAGCGACGCGGCCCGAGGTGTCGGCACTGTCGCGCCCACGGGAACCCGTCATCGATATCGTGGACGCCATCGAAGATGACGAAGAGGACAACGACGCCGTGGTGCGCCTGAGCGCGCCGCGCTCTTCTCTCGATGCGTTCTACCGCGAACCCGCCCAGCCTCCTGCGCAACCGGCCCCCGCGCCGGCGGTCCGCCCCGCCATTGCCCCAGTGAATGCGCCCGCTGCCGCGCCGGTCGCAGGCGGATTCGAAGCTGCGCTCGAATTGCGCCAGTTGCGTCAGATGCTCGACGCCCAGCGTGTGGAAAATGATGCCTTGCGCGATGACCTGGAAACGCTGCGGGCCGAAGTCGGCCAACTGCGCCAGCGGCTGGAGAACATGCCGCGCACGCCAGTCCACGTCGCCCCGCAGTACGGCGAGGCCGTCGGCCTGGCGCGAAGCGGCCTCGATTCGCTGACCATCGCTGAGCGCTGCGGCATTTCTGTATCCGAAGCTCAACTGGTGCGCGCGCTGGCTGCGTCCCCGCAGGAAGGAGATTGATCGATGGCTGAACAGGCCGGCGAGAACACTGAAGATCCGGGCCGTCTCAAGCGCCAGCTCGTGGCGCGCGGCGTGGTCGCTGCGGCCCTCATCGTCGCGTTGCTGGCGGTGCTGCTTTTGGTCGAACGCAATCAACGCCCTGAACCGCCAGCGACTGCGCGCACGGTGACCCAGATCGGGCCGAGTTTTTCCGACGGGCAGTCGGGCGCCATTGCCGCATTGGCGGCGGAGACGTCGCAGGCCATCGGTTCTGCGCCCATCGTGGTGCAGGGACCAGTGGCCGAACCCGAACCGGAGGAGACCGCGCCACCCACTCCGGTGGCGCGTACGGACAGTGCGTCGAGCAAGCCGGACGTGACCATCGCGCCGCCCTCATCGGCTGCGCCGCGGGCCGCGAGTGCGGCCGCGTCCGCCGCGGTCATCGAGCAACGCCCAGCGACAAACGTCACGCGCGACGAGCGCATGCCTGCGGCAGCGCCGGCGGGCACGTACATCGTTCAACTCGGGGTTTTTTCGAGCGCGGCGAATGCCGACCAATTGGTCCGGCGACTCAAACAGAAGGGGATTTCGGCGCGAGTGGAAACGCGTGTTGAGCTGGGCCCGTTCAAGAACCGTGAGGAAGCCGTTGCGGCCCAGACCCAGTTGCGGCGCGCCGGTTTCGATGCCGGCATGCTGGTGCTGCCGAAGAAATAACCCACCGCACGCGTATTGCATAGCGCCCGCCCGATCCCCGGGTGGGCGCCTCGATCAGGTCTCGTCCTGCTCGTCCCCCGAGCCGACGACGGCGCGGCCCACGCGATCGCGCACAGCGTCCCAGTCGCTGCCGTCCGGCAACGTTTCCAGAAGAATACGAGTGGCGCCGCTGGCGTCCAGCGCGCGCAGATTGGCGTACAGACCGTGCGCATATCCGTGTGCATCGGCCGGTGCGGTGATCCACATGGCCGCGCCCGGTTGCGGCGCGACGCTGTGTGCGAGCACAGCGCAGTCGACGCCTGCGGAATGCAGATCGACGGCGCTGGCGATGTTCATCGGCGTGCGCGGCGCATAGTGCGCAGCGAGAGAGCCCGAGACGCGCGGTGCGTTTTCAGTGTGGCCACGAAGGCGCGGGCGGCGTCCGATGACGGCCGCGATGGCGTCGATGCCGATCATGCCGGGACGCAGAATCACCGGTTCGCCACGCGACAGATCGAGGATGGTCGATTCGATGCCGACCGTGCACGGGCCGCCGTCGAGAATCATCGCCAGGTGCGGGCCGACTTCTTCTTCGACATGTTGCGCGGTGGTCGGGCTGATGCGGCCGAAGCGGTTGGCCGACGGCGCGGCGATGCCGCCACCGAAGGCGCGCAGCAAGGCGAGCGCGACCGGGTGATCGGGTACGCGCAGACCGACGGTGTCCTGTCCGCCGGTCACTGCGTCGGGCACGTCTGCCTCGCGCGGCAGGATCATCGTCAGCGGGCCGGGCCAGAAGGCACGTGCGAGCGCAATCGCTTCTTTCGGGATGGCGCGCGCCCATTCCGTCATTTGCGCGGCATCGGCCAGATGAACGATCAGCGGGTGGTCGGCAGGGCGATTCTTGGCGGCGAAGACGCGGCCCGCGGCTTCCGGGTTAGACGCGTCGGCGCCGAGGCCATAGACCGTTTCGGTCGGCAGCGCCACGAGTTTGCCGGCTCGCAGCATGGCGGCGGCTTCGCGGATGTTCTCGGGTGTCGGCGGGCGGATGATCATTGCGGCGCCTTGGCCTTCAGGTGCGCGGCGAAGTAAGTCGCCACGCGTTGTCTGGCGTCTTCGCGCGCGGCCGGATTCGGCGCGGTCGTGACGCCCTGGCCCGGATGCACGCCATTGGGCACGTCACTGCGCACGCGCTTGCGCTTGATGCCCGGGTTGTCGAAGTCGTGATAGGTGTCGGGGTAGGTCACGACCTGCATCGGTTCGCCGCGCGCGGCGAGCGTTTCTGCCAGCGATACGCATGGCGCGGCGGGCGTCCAGTCGTCGGCCTCGCCGATCAGCACCAGCAGTGGTGCATTCGGATGGAATCGATCGGCACGGCGCGCGCGCGCACTGCATCCAGGATAGAACGCCACCGCAGCGGCGAACGGCATCACGCCTTTGTCCTTTGCGCCCTTGGGCAGACGGGCGACCGTATCGAGCACTACGCCGCCGCCGTGCGACCAGCCGAGTACGGCGATGTGCGCGGTGTCGACGTCCGCGCGCCCGCGCAGCCAGGCTTGCGCAGCGTAAGCGTCGCCCGTGCGGTCGGCTTCTTTCAGCGGACGTTGCGCCAACGGAATGGTGCATAACTCTTTCACGCCGCGCGACGTGAAGCTGTCGACCATCAATGCGACGTAGCCGAGCGAGGCAAGGTACTCGCCCCACATGGCGTGGCGCGCATTGAGTGCGCCATCGCCGGCGTAGGCGCCGCCGCAGCCATGCATCATGACCACCGCCGGATGCGGGCCTTTTGTGTCGGGCGTGAAGAGAAACGCCTTCAATGGCGCTGACGACGAAGACAGCTCGCCCGGCGGAATCTCGACTGGCGCCATTGTCGCGGCACTCGCGCCTGACACGCAGACCGCGAGTGCGAAGGCCGTCATCAGTCGAGCGACGCGCATCGGCTTACTCGGTGTCGATGATGCCGATGGCGCGACGTGCGGCCATGGCGATGTCATGCGCGCGTTGCGGGTCGGCGTCCACGACCGTGAAGTGCCCCATCTTGCGGCCGGGGCGCGCGTGATGCTTGCCGTACAGGTGCAGCTTGAGATTGGGCTCGCGCGTGAGCAGCGACCAGTCGGGTTCGCGATAGAGCCCGTGCGCGTCGGCGCCGGTGCGACTGGCGTCGTACCAGACGTCGCCAAGCAGGTTCACCATGACCGAGGCGCTGTGCGCACGAGCGTCACCCAGCGGGAGGCCGGTGAGGGCGCGCACTTGCTGTTCGAACTGATCGGTGATGCAGGCGTCCAGCGTGAAGTGCCCGCTGTTGTGCGGACGCGGTGCCATCTCGTTGACGTACAGCGTGCCGCCCGCAACGAAGAATTCCACGCCCAGCGTGCCCACGTAGCCGAGCTGTTCGGCAATGCGTGTGGCCAGCGCGACGGCTTCGCTCATGGTGGCTTCGTCGCCCGAACGCAGGGGCGAAGTGGAAACGTCGAGAATGCCGTTTGTATGCAGGTTCTCGGACGGGGCGAAGCTCTGGACGTCGCCTTGTTCGGTGCGCGCCAGCACGACCGATACTTCGTAGTCGAGCGAGAGCATTTTTTCCAGCACACAGCCTTCGTTCTGGAAGGACTGGAATGCTGAGATGGCTTCTTCGCGCGATTTCACGCGTGCCTGCCCCTTGCCGTCATAGCCGAAGCGCGCCACCTTGAGGATGGCGGGGAAGAGTTCGTCGGAGACCTCGCGCAGGTCTGCCTCGGTGTTGATGGCGGCGAACGGCGCGTGCGGGATGCCGTTGCTGCGCAGGAAGGATTTCTCCGCCACGCGGTTCTGGCAGATCGCCACGGCGTCGGCGGACGGATGCACCGGTACGAACTTGGCGAGGTATTCCAGCGTGCCAGCCGGCACGTTCTCGAATTCGGTCGTGATGGCGGCGCAGTGGCGCGCCATCTCATCGAGGGCTTCGAAGTCGTCGTAGGCCGCGTGCAGGTGACGGTCGGCCGCGACGCCGGCCGGGCTGTTGGCATCCGGGTCGAGCACCCAGACCTTGTAGCCCATTTCGTGGGCGGCGAGTACGAAGAAGCGGCCCAACTGGCCGCCGCCGAGCATGCCGAGCGTGGCGGGTGCCTGGATCATGGGGTTGCGTTGCCTTGCACGTCTGAGTGAATCGGGATCATTGCGGCAGGTCGAGCGTCATCGCTAGCACGCTGTCGGTCTGCTTCTGGCGGAACGCCGCCAGTTTGTCGGCGAGTTCATCCGATTGGTTGGCCAGCATCGCCACGGCGAACAGGCCGGCGTTGGCTGCACCCGCTTCGCCGATGGCGAAGGTCGCCACCGGGATGCCCTTGGGCATCTGCACGATCGAATAGAGCGAGTCGAGCCCCGACAGCGCTTTGGATTGCACCGGTACGCCGAGCACCGGCACGGTGGTCTTGGCCGCGATCATGCCCGGCAGGTGGGCCGCACCGCCGGCGCCGGCGATGATGGCCTGGATGCCGCGCGAACGCGCCGATTCGGCGTATTCGAACATCAGGTCGGGCGTGCGGTGCGCGGAGACGACGCGCGCTTCGAAAGCCACGCCGAACTCTTGCAGGATGCGTGCGGCGGCCTGCAGGGTGGGCCAGTCGGAGTTGGAGCCCATGACGATGCCGACGACGGGTGAGTTGCTCATGACGCCGTTCCTCAAGCCTTGGCAGCGGCGACGCGCCGCGCGGATTCGAGCGTGTTGGCCAGCAGCATGGTGATGGTCATCGGACCGACACCGCCCGGTACCGGCGTGATCGCGCCAGCCACTTCCCTGGCGGATTCGAAATCGACGTCGCCGCACAGCTTGCCGTCCGGCAGGCGGTTGATGCCGACGTCGATGACCACCGCGCCCGGCTTGATCATGTCGCCGGTCAGGAACCTGGGCTTGCCGATGGCGGCAACGACGAGGTCGGCGCGGCGCGTGTGAAAGTGCAGGTCGCGGGTCTTGGAGTGGCACACCGTGACGGTCGCACCCTGCGACAGCAGCATCACGGCCATGGGCTTGCCGACGATGTTGCTGCGGCCGATGACGACGGCTTCCATGCCGGAGAGCTGTACGTTCTCGGCTTCGAGCATTTTCATCACGCCCCATGGCGTGCACGGATAGAACGACTTGCGGCCTTGCAGGAGCAGGCCGAAATTCTCGGCGTGGAAGCCGTCGACGTCTTTTTCCGGCGAGATGGCTTCGAGCACCTTGTTCTCATCGAACTGACGCGGCAACGGCAACTGGACCAGGATGCCGTGCACGCTCGGGTCGGCATTCAGCTCGGCGATCTTGTCGAACACCTCGTCCGGGGCGACCTCGACCGGGAAGGTGAACTTCAGCGAACGAAAGCCCGCCTTTTCGCAGGCGTTGACCTTGTTGCGGACATAGACCGCCGAGGCGGGGTTGTCGCCCACGAGGATCACGGCGAGGCAGGGCTGGACACCCTGCTTGATCAGTTCCGCCGCGCCTTGTGCGATGTCCTCGCGAACCTTCTGCGACAACGCGTTGCCGTCGATGATGCGTGCACTCATGGCAAATCCGGGGTTTTCAGGAAAACCCGACAGTATACGCGGCCCCGGGCGGGCCGGAAACCAAGGGACGGAAAGCGGCAGCGTGATCAGACGGCGTCTGTCAGATGTCTGCGCGCCGAGGCAGGGCTCACGTAGGGATAGTTTCTTTCCATTCGAAACAATTGACGTCTATCAATTGAATGTTGCACACTCTGCAATAGCTGCCTAGGCAGTAAATGCCGAGGCAACGATCTCTTTTGTTGCAATGCAAATGTGTGCCCATGTTGTTCAACGCCGAAACCTATCACCCGCCCGAGAGCATCGGCTTCCTGCTCAGCCGCGCCAAAAACGCGATGGGTGCTTTTGTCGACGCCGAGTTGCAGCGGCGCCAACTCGATCTGACCAGCGCGCAGTGGGTCATGTTGATGCGCATCGCCCATGGCTGCGGGCGCACGGCGGCGGATCTTTGCCGCGACAACGGTTACGACACCGGCTCGATGACCCGCATGCTGGACCGGCTGGAAGAGAAAGGCTTCATCCATCGGGAACGCTCCACGGAAGATCGCCGCGTGGTGCAACTGGCGCTGACTGACGCCGGTGAGGCGTTGGTCCCGGTCCTGCGCGAGATCGGGGCGGCGGCGCTCAATTGCCACTTGCGCGATTTTTCGCAGGAAGAAGTGGATGTGCTCAAGGGCTTGCTGCAGCGGATCGTTGCCAACGGCAGCCGACAAGAATGACAACGATGGAGTCAGTTCCGATGAAATCCTCCCCTTTCCGCCTCGCCATGCTGATCAGCATGGTGGCCGTGCTGGCGGCGTGCGCGTCGGACGGCGGCATCAGTTCGCACGCCACGCTGGCGCAGCCGGACACGCTGGGCGCTGCCCCCGTGGCGGCACGCGGCACTGCTGCGCCGGCCGAAGGCTTCTGGCGGTCGCTGGGCGATCCGCAGCTCAATGCGCTCATCGATGAGGCGCTGGCCGATTCGCCCTCGCTGCGCATTGCCGATGCGCGCATCCGCCGCGCGCAGTCCATCACCGGCGTGGCGCAGAGCGCCACCATGCCGACGCTGAGCCTGGACGCCGATACGCTGCAGCAGCGCTTGTCCGAGAACTGGATCTATCCGCCGCCGCTAGCGGGCGCGCACCGCACCGACAACCGCGTGGCGTGGGATGCAGGTCTCGAGCTGGATCTGTGGGGCAAGTACCGTGCGGCGCTGAAGGGGGCTGAAGCGCAGCAGGCCGCTGCCGAGGTCGAGGCCAAGGCCGCGCGCATTGCGCTAGCGACGAGCATCGCGCGGGCGTGGATCGAGTTCGATCGCCTGTTCCGCCAGCATGATCAGATCGATCGCATGATCGCCACGCGCGAAGACATCGAGCGTTTGCAGGCGATCCGCATCAAGGCCGGACTCGACGCCGAACTCGACCGCAACTTGCAACAACAGGGCACGGCCACGCTCAAGACCGAACGGGCGGTGCTCGACGAACGCATCGGCCTGCAACGCGACCTGCTCGCCGCCCTGGTCGGCAAGGGGCCGCAGCGCGGCGCGCAATTGACCCGCCCGCAATTGCCGGATCGACTCGACGCCGGCTTGCCGTCGGTGCTGCCGTCCGACCTGCTGGCCAATCGCCCGGACGTGACGCTCAGTCGCTTGCACGTGGAGGCCGCGGCGCGTGCGGTGGATGTCTCGCACGCATCGTTCTATCCGACCGTGAACCTGAAGGCGTTTCTCGGCTTCCAGTCGATCGGCATCGAAAATCTGCTCGAGCCGGCGGCGCGCATCTACGGCATCGGCCCGTCGATCCGCATTCCGATCTTTGAAGGCGGGCGCCTGCGTGCCGATCTGGGCGTCAAGCAGGCCGACTACGACGCGGCCGTCGAGCAATACAACGCCACGCTCGTCGACGCCCTGCGCGAAGTCACCGATCAGGCGCGCAGCCTGGAAGGCGCCGAGCGCCAGGGCCAGAGCGCCGAAGAGGCGGTTGCCACGGCACGCCAGGGCGTCGCGCTCGTCGAGACGCGCGTGCGCCAGCGCTTGTCCAGCCGTATCCAGTTGATGAGCGCACAAATGCTTGTCATGACGCACGAGCGCGTCGACATCGACCTGCGCGCGCGACGCCTCGATGCCGCCGTCAGCCTCTCGCGGGCGCTGGGCGGCGGCTTTATTCCCGACAACAATCCCTTTACGCAGACCGCGGCGCGGTGAGCTTTCGGCGCCTTCCGGAGAACAACACTCATGAGTCAAGCGAACCCAACGAAGGATGAAGCATTGGCCCCGACCAAGCGCAAGCGCGGCATGCTCATCCTCGTCATTCTTTTCCTGCTGGCCGGCATCGTGTATGGCATCTATTGGTTCATTCACAGCCGCTACCTGGAGACAACCGACGACGCCTACGTGGCTGGACACGTCATTCAGATCACGCCGCAGGTCGGCGGTACGGTGCAGGCCGTGCACGTCGAGGACACCGATATCGTGAAGGCCGGCGCACCGCTGGTCGACCTCGATCGCGCAGACGCCAAGGTGGCCGTGGACCAGGCCGAGGCTGCGCTGGCCGAAGCCGTGCGCCAGGTGCGCACACTGTTTGCCAACAACAGCACGTATGACGCACAGATCCGCGTGCGCCAGGCGGAAGTCGATCGCTACAGGCAGGACATCGCGCGTCGCGAGGCCATCGCCAGCACCGGGGCTGTCGCGCTCGAAGAGATCGATCACGCCAGGGATGCGCTGCGTGGGGCCGAAGCGGCTCTGGCCACCGCCAAGGAACAACTGGCGGCCAACCGCGTGCTGACCGACGGCACCCAGGTCGAGCAGTACCCGACGGTGCAGCGCGCCGCTGCAAAGCTTGAAGAGACATGGCTGGCATGGTCGCGCGCCAACGTCGTGGCGCCCGTGTCGGGCCAGATCGCTCGCCGCAATGTGCAAGTGGGCCAGCGTGTCGCGCCCGGTACGCCGCTGATGGCGGTGGTGCCGCTGGATAGCCTGTGGGTGGATGCCAACTTCAAGGAAGGCCAGCTCTCCAACATGCGCGTCGGCCAGGAGGCACGCATGACGGCCGACATCTACGGCAGCAAGGTCGTGTTCACAGGCCATGTCGTCGGGCTGGGCGCTGGCACGGGGGCGGCTTTCGCGTTGTTGCCGGCGCAGAACGCCACGGGCAACTGGATCAAGGTGGTGCAGCGCGTGCCGGTGCGCATCGCGCTCGACCCGAAGCAGTTGCAGGATCATCCGCTGCGCATCGGCCTGTCGATGAATGTCGAGATCGATACACGTCACGCCGGCGGCGAGCCGCTCACGCGCGTCAAGGAAATGGACACGCAGAATGCCGCCAGCGGCGACGGCGCCATCGAGCAGGCGCGCGCCCGCGCGAAGGAAATCATTCGCGCCAACATCGGCAAGCAATAAGTACGTAAGAGCAGGGTCGCGCGCTACCGGCGGCGTCATCGCGGTCGGTGGCGCCGCCGCCGACGGGCGTGCCCGCCATGACATCCGCATCCACAGAGAGCCCCTCGATGGCACAAGCTGCTCCTCCCCTGCCGTTCCCCCCGCTCGAAGGCAGTACGCGCATGCTGGCGACCGTTGCGCTGGCGCTGGCGACCTTCATGAACGTGCTGGACACGACCATCGCCAATGTGTCGATTCCGGCAATTTCGGGCGACGTCGGCGTGTCGCCCAGCCAGGGCACGTGGGTCATTACTTCGTTCGCCGTGGCCAACGCGATTTCGGTGCCGCTGACGGGTTTCATGTCGCAGCGTTTCGGACAGGTTCGTGTTTTCACGATGTCGGTGCTGCTGTTCGTGGTGGCGTCGTGGCTATGCGGTCTGTCGACGAGCCTGCCGATGCTGATCGGCTTTCGCGTGCTGCAGGGCCTGGTGGCGGGGCCGATGATTCCGCTGTCGCAAGCCTTGCTGCTGCAGTGCTATCCGCCCGCCAAGGCAGGCATTGCCTTCGCTGCGTGGGCCATGACGACGTTGATCGCGCCCGTGATGGGGCCGATTCTCGGCGGCTGGATATCGGACAACATGTCGTGGCCGTGGATCTTCTACATCAACGTGCCGACGGGATTGCTGGCGGCGTGGCTGACGTGGACGCTGCTGCGGCATCGCGAACTGCCCACGCGCAAGGTGCCCATTGATTATGTCGGGTTGGTCTTGCTGGTAGTGTGGGTGGGGTCTTTCCAGATCATGCTCGACAAAGGCAAGGAACTAGACTGGTTCAACTCTTCCGAAATCGTCGGGCTGGGCGTGGTTGCGCTGATCGGCTTCTGCTTCTTTGTGGTGTGGGAGCTGACCGACAAACATCCAGTCGTCGATCTGCGCCTGTTCAAGCTGCGCAACTTCACGGTCGGCACGGCCGCGGTGTCGCTGGGCTACTGCGTGTTCTTCGGAAACGTGGTGATCATGCCGCTGTGGCTGCAGCAATACATGGGCTACACCGCGACCATCGCCGGTCTGGTGACGGCGCCGGTCGGCATCCTGGCGCTCATCCTGTCGCCCATCGTCGGCAAGAACATGGCCCGTTGGGACCCTCGCCGCGTGGCGACGGTGGCATTCGTCGTGTTTGCGCTCACCGCCTTCATGCGGGCGCAGTTCTCGACCGAGATCAGCGTGATGAGCGTGGTGATCCCGCAGTTCATCCAGGGCATCGCCATGGCGACCTTCTTCGTGCCGCTGGCGAGCATCACGCTGACCGGGCTGAGCCCGCAGCACGTGCCGGCGGCGACGGGCCTGTCGAACTTCGTGCGGATCACGGCCGGTGCGTTCGGCGCGTCGCTTTTCACGACGCTGTGGGAAGACCGCACGACCCTGCACCACGCGCAACTGAGCGAACACATCAACCCCTATTCCCCCTCGGCGCAATTGCCGCTCGACGGGTTGGTGGCGCAGGGCTTTGGGCAGGATCAGGCGCTGGGCATGGTCAACCGGCTCATCGACGTGCAGGCCGCCACATTGTCGGCGACGGAGTTCTTCTGGCTGTCAGGATTCATTTTCGTGGTGTTGATCGTCGTCGTATGGTTTGCCCGCCCGGGTAAGCCTGCGGGAGGTTCTGACGCGGCCGCAGGCGCACACTGACTTCCGGGCGTTCTGCGCGCATGACAGAATAACCGGCTCTGGCCGATTCCCCTCCGAAAGGACTGTCATGCGCGTGAAGATGTTCGCTTTCCTGATGTTGCTGGTGACCATGCTCTCCGGCTGCGGCTATAACCAGATCCAGGCCAACGACGAGGCCGTCAAATCGTCATGGGCCGAAGTGCTCAACCAGTACAAGCGCCGGGCTGATCTGGTGCCGAACCTGGTCAACGTGGTCAAGGGCTATGCCGAGCACGAAAAAGAGGTGTTGACCCAGGTGACCGAGGCGCGCGCCAAGGTCGGCAGCATGCAGGTCACCCCGGAAGTGCTCAATGATCCAGCGGCGTTCGCGCGCTTCCAGCAGGCGCAGGGTGAGCTGTCGAGCGCCCTGTCGCGCCTGATGGTGGTCACCGAGAACTATCCCAACCTCAAGGCCGACGCCAGCTTCCGCGATCTGCAGGCGCAGCTCGAAGGCACCGAGAATCGCATCACTGTGGCGCGCAACCGCTATATCAAGGCGGTAGAGGCCTACAACGTGCATGTGCGCAGCTTTCCCACCAACCTGACCGCCAAGATGTTCGGCTACGACGTGAAGCCGAGCTTTACCGTCGACAACGAGAAGGCCATTTCCGATGCGCCGGCGGTGAACTTCGGTGGCAGTGGCAAGTAGGCCGGTGATGTCGATCGTTGCAGGGCGCGGCCTTGCGATGCCGACGGCGTTGCGCTGGTTGCTGGCGCTTTGCCTGTGCGCGGCGAGCGCCTTGTCCGTGGCGCAGGATCTCGCCGCCGTCCCGCCGCTCTCCGCGCACATTACCGACACGACCGGCACGCTGAGCGAGCCCGAACGCGCGGAACTCGAAGCCCGCCTGACTGCCATCGAGCAGCAGACCGGTAGCCAGGTGGCCGTGCTGATGGTGCCGACCACGCAGCCTGAAGACATCGCGGCATACGGCATCCGCGTGGCGGATGCATGGAAGGTCGGGCGCAAGAATGTCGATGACGGCGTCATCCTGATTCTCGCCAAGAATGACCGGCGCTTGCGCATCGAGGTCGGTCGCGGGCTGGAAGGTGCGATTCCCGATGCCATTGCGCGCCGGATCATCGCGGAGGCCATTGCCCCGAAGCTGCAGCGAGGCGATTTCCACGCCGGCATCGCGGCGGGCATCGAGCGCATCGCCGCGCAGATCGGTGGCGAAGGACTGCCGCCCCCGTCCGCGCAACGCGGGCAAGGCGATGGCCTGTCGCCGTTGTTCTGGCCGCTGCTGATTTTCGTCTTCTTCGTTGTCATATCCATCCTGCGCGGTGGCCGCCGCAGCAGCTACTACTCGTCCCGTAGCAACACCATGGGCGGCATCGCCACGGGCGCCATTCTCGATTCGATCGCCCGCAACGCCGGCCGCGGTCGCGGTGGATGGGGCGGCGGTGGCGGTTTTGGCGGTGGTGGAGGCTGGGGCGGCGGCGGTGGTGGTTTTGGTGGCGGCGGATCTTCGGGGAGTTGGTGATGAACTGGCTGATGCGCGTCTATCGACACGTGTGGGGCGGAGAGCGCGAAGCACGTCGTCTGTTTCCGCCCGACGTACTCGAGCACATCGAACAAGCGGTGGGGCGTTCGGAAACGCGGCATCGCGGCGAGTTGCGGATCCTCATCGAAGGCGGCGCCGGGATGGCCGGCGCAGCGCGTCGCATCGATGCACGGCAGCGGGCGCTCGCGTTCTTCTCGGATCTACGCGTATGGGATACCGCTGACAACAGCGGTGTGCTCATCTACCTGTTGCTGGCCGAGCACCGTATCGAAATCATCGCAGACCGCGGTATCGATGCGCGGGTGCCGGACGCCGTATGGGATGACATCGCCCGCACGGCAAGCGCCCATTTTCGCCAGGGACGGGCGGAGGCGGGCATGCTGGCGGTCATTGACGCGTGCACCGCACTGCTGGCCGAGCACTTTCCGGCACACGGGAACGATGTCAATGAACTGCCGGACGCGCCGATTGTGCTCTGAGTTCTCATGCTCGACGGCGGACCAAGAATGACGGGGCGCACGCGCCCCGTTTTTGTTGGGAGGGGCCGACCCCAGAGCGTCGTTACTTCGGGTCTATGCGAATCGCGTATCGCGCATCGATTTGATGACAATATCGGTCAGTACATCGTCATGAATGGTTGTGGCTGGGCAACCATGGTTTTGCGTTGAGGCCGGATACTCGCTGTTTGTTGCTGCTGCCGCAGGCGGCGCCAGACATTGGGGAAACATCGATGCAAATCTCCGTCAATCCTTACGAGTTGCCAGCCGCGCCGCGCGATTGCGAGTGCAAAATCTGTCGCGGTCATTCAGGCATCGTGGCGTTGATCGACGCCTCGCAGAGCAGTATCGACTTCAGGGCTGGAAAGAAGGTGGACCCCTATGTTGGAAAGCCGGTCTATTACTACCGTTGCCAGGCGTGTGGCTTCACGTTTACGCCGTACTTCGATACGTGGTCGGTCGATGATTTTGCTACCCACATCTACAACGCTGAATATGGCCCGCTCTATGATCCAGCTTATCTGGGTGCCCGGCCGCGCTACAATGCAAACATCATTTTCAACAGTTTTGGCAAGTGTCGCGAGAACCTGCGCGTTCTCGACTATGGCTCCGGCCTGGGCATGCTGGCAGATCTGTTGCGCGAAGGCGGTTGCGCCCGTACGGCCAGCTTCGATCCATTCACGCATGTAGAGCGCCCCGAGGGGGTATTCAACATGGTGACGAGCTTTGAGGTTTTCGAGCATTCGACGGACCCCGACACGCTCATGGCCGATGTCACGTCATTCGTCGCCGAGGATGGCGCGGTTCTTTTCAGCACGGTGTTGTGTACGCAGGCCCATATTGATCGTGGTCTGCAGAACTGGTGGTATTGCACGCCGCGCAATGGGCATGTGTCCTTCTACACCCCAGAGTCGTTGCGCATTCTGGCGCGTCGGTACGGGCTGGCTTTCCACAGTTTCGACGATGCCTACCATGCGTTCTATCGCCCCAGCCGATTGCCGATCTGGCTGAACGCGGTCTGATCCGACCAGGGGATGCCGCGAGGTCCTCGCGGGTAAAGAAAAACGGGGCGCAAGGCGCCCCGTTTTGTGACTGGCAAAGCGCTGCCGCGTCAGCCCAGCCGGGTGAGCTGTTCCTTGAGTTTGCCGAGGGTGGCTTCGAAATCCGCCAGCCGCTTCTTTTCTTGCTCTACGACGGCTGCCGGGGCTCGCGCGACGAAGCCTTCATTGCCGAGCTTGGCGCCGCATTTGGCGATTTCGCCCTCGATGCGTGCAACCTCCTTGCCCAGACGCTCGCGTTCAGCGGCGACGTCGACTTCGATTTTCAGCATCAGGCGGAAATCGCCGACCACCTGAACCGGTGCGGGCGAGGAGGGCAATTCCGCGCCGGTGGCAGTGACTTCAGACAGTTTGCCGAGGGCCGCCACGTAAGGGCCGACGAGCGTGACGGTGGCTTCGTCGCCTGCCACGAGCAGCGGCACCTTTTGCGCCGGGGAGAGGTTCATTTCGGCCCGCAGGCTGCGACAGGCGTTGATCATGTCCTTGAGCTGGGCCACGCGCGCCTCGGCATCTGCGTCGATGCGATCTTCTTGCGCGGTCGGATACGGCGCCACGCTGATCGAAGTAGTGTCCTTGCGGCCGGCCACGGTGGCGACGGTCTGCCACAGTTCTTCGGTGATGAACGGGATCAGCGGATGCGCCAGACGCAGGATCGCTTCGAGCACGCGTACCAGTGTGCGACGGGTGCCACGCTGCTGCGCTTCGTTGCCGCCGTTGATCTGCACCTTGGCCAGTTCGAGGTACCAGTCGCAGTACTCGTCCCATACCAGTTCATAGATCGTGCGCGCCGCCAGATCGAGACGGTATTCGGCGAAGTGGCGTGCGACTTCGGCTTCGGCCCGTTGCAGGCGGCTGACGATCCAGCGGTCGGCGAAGGAGAACTCACGATCGGATTCCGGCGCCAGGCCGCAGTCCTTGCCTTCGCAGTTCATCAGCACAAAGCGCGTGGCGTTCCACAGCTTGTTGCAGAAGTTGCGATAGCCCTCGCAACGATGCATGTCGAACTTGATGTCGCGGCCCGGACTGGCGAGCGAGGCGAAGGTGAAGCGCAGGGCGTCGGTGCCAAAGCCAGGGATGCCCTCGGGGTACTCCTTGCGCGTTTTCTTGGCGATGCTCTCGGCCTGCTTGGGATTCATCAGGCCCGTGGTGCGCTTGGCGACGAGGTCGTCCAGCGAGATGCCGTCGATCAGGTCGATCGGATCGAGCACGTTGCCCTTGGACTTGCTCATCTTCTGGCCTTCCGCGTCGCGGATCAGGCCGTGCACATATACATGCTTGAACGGAATCTTGCCGGTGATGTGGCAGGTCATCATGACCATGCGCGCCACCCAGAAGAAGATGATGTCGAAGCCGGTGACGAGCACTGTCGACGGCAGGTACAGATCAAGCGCCGGGTTGCTCTTGGCCGGCCATTCGGGCGTCCAGTCGAGCGTGGAGAAGGGCCACAGCGCCGACGAGTACCACGTATCGAGGACGTCATTGTCGCGCGTGAGGGCGCCGGTGTAGCCGTCGGCCGCGGCCAGTGCCTTGGCCTCGGCTTCGTCGTGGGCGACCCAGCATTGGCCGTTGTCCGCATACCAGGCTGGAATCTGGTGGCCCCACCACAACTGGCGCGAGATGCACCAGTCCTGCAGATTGCGCATCCAGGAGTAATAGGTGTTGACCCAGTTTTCGGGCACGAACTTGATCTGGCCGGTCTCGACGACTTCGAGCGCCTTCTGCGCGATGCTGGTGCCGTCCGGGCCGGCCTTGTTGACCGCCACGAACCATTGATCGGTGAGCATCGGCTCGATGACCACGCCGGTGCGGTCGCCACGCGGCACCTGCAAGGTGTGCGGCTTGACGCTGTCGAGCAGGCCCAGCGCTTCGAAATCGGCCACGATCTGCTTGCGCGCGTCAAAGCGATCCAGTCCGCGGTACTTCTCTGGCGCGTTGTCATTGATCCTGGCGTCGAGCGTGAGCACGCTGATCATCGGCAGGCCATGGCGCTGGCCGACGGCGTAGTCGTTGAAGTCGTGCGCCGGGGTGACCTTCACGCAGCCGGTGCCGAACTCGCGGTCGACGTATTCGTCGGCAATGATGGGAATCTCGCGGCCAGTCAGCGGCAGCGCGATCATCTTGCCGATGAGGTGCTGGTAGCGCTCGTCTTCCGGATGCACCATCACGGCAGTGTCGCCGAGCATGGTTTCCGGTCGCGTGGTGGCGACGGTCAGGTGGCCCGAGCCGTCGGCGAGCGGATAGTTGAGGTGCCAGAGGTGGCCGTTTTCTTCTTCCGAGACCACTTCAAGATCAGACACTGCGGTGCCGAGCACAGGGTCCCAATTGACCAGGCGCTTGCCGCGATAGATGAGCCCTTCGCGATGCAGGCGCACGAACGTTTCTGTCACGGTCTTCGACAGACCGGCGTCCATCGTGAAGCGTTCGCGCGACCAGTCGGGCGAGGTGCCGAGACGGCGCATCTGGCGCGTGATGGTGCTGCCGGAGTATTCCTTCCACTCCCACACCTTTTCAATGAACTTCTCACGGCCGAGGTCGTGGCGCGAGATGCCCTGCGCGTCGAGCTGACGCTCCACCACGATCTGGGTAGCGATGCCGGCATGGTCGGTGCCCGGCTGCCATAGCGTGTTTTCGCCGCGCATCCGGTGGTAGCGCGTGAGCGCGTCCATGATCGTCTGGTTGAACCCGTGCCCCATGTGCAGGGTGCCGGTGACGTTGGGCGGAGGCAGGAGAATGCAGAAGGCGTCGGGGTTGGCCGTGTTCAGGCCTGCCTTGAAATAACCGCCGGATTCCCATTGACCGTACCAGCGGGATTCAATTTCAGCAGGCTCGAAGCTCTTGGCTAGTTCCATGTGCGACTCAGGCGTTGGGGTTTTGCGTAGAACCCATCATTATACGGCAGGGCTTGGACTGGCGAAGGCGGCCACGCCGGCGTTTGTACGAAGCGCCCCGTGTTCGGCGCGCGGGGCCTGCGTCTCCGGTCCATTTGCCATATATCAATTTCGCGGAGCCACTGTCATCATGCCGGGAACTCTGGCTGTGGCAGCATATCTCCCCTTGAGTCCCTGATATTTCCGACGATCCCCCGGCGGATTTCGGGATATCGTCCTCGCATAGTCCAGTTACAACAGGAGAATGAATATGGATATCGATATCGGCATCGAAAAGAACGACCGCGCAGAGATCGCGGAAGGGCTCTCCAAGCTGTTGGCAGATACCTACACGCTGTATCTGAAGACCCACAACTTCCACTGGAACGTCACGGGCCCCATGTTCAACACGCTGCACCTCATGTTCGAGACGCAGTACACCGAACTGGCGCTGGCCGTCGATGCGATCGCCGAACGCATCCGCTCACTGGGGCACTATGCTCCGGGCACTTACGCGGCCTATGCGAAGCTGTCGTCCATTGCCGAGCCCGATGGCGTTCCGGCAGCGCAAGACATGATCAAGCAACTGGTGGAAGGCCAGGAAGCCGTCGTGCGCACCGCGCGCTCGTTGTTCGACGTCGTTGACGACGCGGGCGACGAAGCCACCGCGGACCTGCTCACGCAGCGTATTCAGCTGCACGAGAAGACCGCGTGGATGCTCCGCAGCCTGCTCGAATAATCCTGCGCAGGATCAATTTCTTCCCAAAAGCCCGCTTTCAGCGGGCTTTTTTTCGTGCTGTCAGAGAATCTGCTGAGGGTTGCGAGGGGATTGGCGCTACAAATTTCCGCTGATTTTCCTTCAATTGCGATTTGGGGCGGGTGAAACAAAAGCGCAAGCAAAGGAGACATATATCAATTTGCTCTGCTAGGCTGAAATCCAGTATCCATGCGGGTTTCGAGCGACGGAGGATGTTCTGGAGGCGATATTTTCGTGATGCAAATCGCCAACCGATGTTGCATCAATGCAACATCGTGGCGGCGAATTTTGACCTTCCTCAGCGGTTTGCTTGCTCCCAAAAATCCTACTTTGCAAAATCACCTCCGACTTCTCGATTGCGAGAGGTGGGACGAGTCAGTGTTCAGACGACCTACCAGCTGCGCTGCTCGATCTTCAACTGTGAGGAGAAACCTATGCAGAAAAAACTCATCGCCATGGCCATCGCCGGCCTGGCCGCCGTTCCGGCCTTTGCGCAATCCAACGTGACGATCTATGGCCGCGTTGACATGGGCTACCGTACTTTTACCAACGACGGCAAGGCGACGCTTCAAGACGAAGAGTCCTCCAACCGCTGGGGCATCCAGGGTGAAGAAGATCTGGGCGGTGGCCTGAAGGCTTTCTTCCAGTTGGAAAACCGCTTCTATCTGGACAACGGTAACCAAAACACCACCCGTCAGTGGAAGGACAAGGCCTGGGTTGGCCTGAAGCACAACAACCTGGGTGCTGTGTCGTTCGGTCGCGTGGCTTCCGCAGCCTACTCGCTGTATGGCGGCGCGTACGAAGCTTTCGGTGGTGACACCATCGGCTCCATGCCGAACCGTCGTGGTAAGCGCACCGACAACTGGGACAACGCAGCCAAGTACGAATCGCCGAACTTCGGTGGCGTGTTCAAGGCTGTTGCGACCCTGGGTCTGGGCGAAAACAACCCCGCCAACAACGAAACCCGCTACGGCATCGGTGGTCAGCTGACCCTGGGCGACTTCAAGGCTGAAGCCCTGTACCAGAAGGACACGCTGAACGACACGCCGGCCGCTGCTGGCGCTGCTGGTTCGGGCGCTGGCGCTTCCCCGTGGAAGACCTGGTTCGTGACCGCCAACTACAACTTCAAGGTTGTTGAAATCTTCGGCGGCTACACCGAATCCAAGGGCTACAACGTTCCGGCTCTGCAAAACGACGGCGCCAAGTACAAGGTCTACCAAGCTGGTTTCCGCGTGCCGGTTGGCGCCGGTACCGTCATGGGTAACGCCGGTCGCATCACCGAGCGTGCTGCTGACTCCGCTGGCGGCGCCAAGAAGGAGCCGCTGACCCACTACGCTCTGGGCTACTGGTACAACCTGTCCAAGCGCACGATCCTGATGGCGAACCTGTCGTACGAACGCCAAAAGAACGGCTTCACCGACGCGAACAGCGCCACCAAGGCTGACAACAGCTTCGGTACCGAAGTGGCGATCCGCCACACGTTCTAATCGCGCAAGCGCTTAGGAATGGCTTACGGCGGGCACCTTCGGGTGCCCGTTTTTTGTCTACCGCCGTATGAATTGCGTGGCGTGAACAAAACAAAGGCGCCCAAGGGCGCCTTTGTTCTTGCCGCGGTCGAGACGACTACCGTGCAAAGAGGTTGTCGCGGTGGATGAGTTCGGCTTCATCCACGTAGCCGAGAATATCTTCGATATCCCGCGAAGAGTGACGCACGATGCGACGCGCCTCGGAGCTAGGATAATTCACCAGCCCGCGAGCGATCTCGCGTCCTTCGAGGTCTACGCACGCGACGACCGCCCCGCGCTCGAACTCGCCTTCGACCGCTACGACGCCGATGGGCAGGACGCTCGCGCCATTACGTAGTGCGCGCTCCGCGCCGTCGTCCAGTACGAGACTGCCGGCAAGCTGGAGATGATCGGCCAGCCACTGTTTACGTGCGGCCAGCGGAGTGCTGGTCGCATGCAGTAGCGTGCCGAGCGATTCGCCGTGCGCCACGCGGAGCAGGGCGTCGGTCTCGCGACCGCTGGCGATGAGCGTATGCGCCCCGCTGCGGGCTGCGCGTTGTGCCGCGCGGACCTTGGTGATCATGCCGCCCCGCGAAATGCCTGAGCCTGCTCCGCCAGCCATGGCTTCGTAGGCGTTGTCTTCGGCCTTGCCGTTGGATATGAGGCGAGCCTCCGGGTCCTTGCGTGGGTCCGCGGTGTACAAGCCTTGCTGGTCGGTGAGGATGATCAAGGCTTCGGCTTCGACGAGATTGGCGACGAGTGCGCCGAGCGTGTCGTTGTCGCCGAACTTGATCTCATCAGTGACCACGGTGTCGTTCTCGTTGATGATCGGCACGACGCCAAGTTCGAGCAACGTGGCCAGCGTGCTGCGCGCATTGAGGTAGCGCAGCCGGTCGGCCAAATCGGCGTGGGTCAGAAGGATTTGCGCCGTCGTCAGACCAAACTCGGCGAAGATGCCTTCGTAGGCCTGTGCCAGACCCATCTGGCCTACTGCGGCGGCAGCCTGCAGGGCGTGTGTTTCTTTCGGGCGGCTCGTCCAGCCCAGGCGCTTGATGCCTGCCGCGATGGCGCCGCTCGAGACGAAGACGATCTCTTTGCCCTCGGCGCGCAGTTGGGCGATCTGACGCCCCCAGTCGCGGATGGCTGCGAGGTCAAGCCCTTCGCCATTATTGGTGACCAGCGCACTGCCGACCTTGATGACCAGTCGACGCGCCGAGGCTACGTCTTTCCGGCCGGCCTCAAGGGGCATAGATGATCTCTCCTTCGAAGTCGTCATCATCGTCGTCTTCATCTTCGTCGGCATCGTCGTCCTCGCCGGACGCGGCAATTGCCAGAGGGCCACCCGCGATTGCGGCGAGCTTTTCCTCGTCGGTCATGCGAGGCTGCGCATCGAGATGGTCCTGCACCGCGAAGCACAGTTCGCGAACGCCTTCGGATTGCATGCCCGAGATAGCGAACCAGCGCTCCGTCTCGCCGTACGCATCCAGGAAAGCGCGGATGCGCTCTTCGCGCTCGTCGGCCGGGATCAGGTCGATCTTGTTGAGAACCAGCCAGCGCGGCTTTTTCCAGAGGTTTTCGTCGTACTTGCGCAGTTCATCGACAATCGCCTGCGCTTCATGCACCGGATCGGCCGCAGGATCGAACGGCGCCAGATCGACCAGGTGCAACAGCAAGTGCGTGCGCTGCAGGTGGCGCAGGAAGCGGTGCCCCAGGCCGGCGCCTTCGGCCGCGCCTTCGATCAAGCCGGGGACGTCGGCGATGACAAAACTGCGGCCTTCGTCGGTGCGCACGACGCCCAGGTTCGGTTGCAGCGTCGTGAAGGGGTAGTCGGCCACTTTCGGCTTGGCCGCCGAGACTGCGCGGATGAAGGTGGACTTGCCTGCGTTGGGCATGCCGAGCAGACCGACGTCGGCCAGCACCTTGAGCTCCAGCGACAAGGTGAAGCGCTCGCCCGGCTCACCCGGTGTCTTCTGGCGCGGGGCGCGGTTCGTGCTGGACTTGAAGTGAATGTTGCCCAGGCCCCCCCTGCCTCCGCGCGCGAGCAGGATCTGCTTGCCGTCGTAATCGAGGTCGCCGACGAGTTCGCCGGTTTCCTTGTTGCGTACGACGGTGCCGACCGGCATGCGCAGGATCTTGTCGTCGCCGCCCTTGCCGTAGCAGTCCTTATTGCCGCCTTTTTCGCCGTTCTGTGCGTGGAAGGTGCGCGTGTAGCGGAAGTCCACCAGCGTGTTGAGGTTGCGATCAGCGACGGCGAATACGCTGCCGCCGCGGCCGCCGTCTCCCCCGTCGGGGCCGCCCTTGGGAATGAATTTTTCACGCCTGAACGAGGCGTTGCCGTTGCCGCCATCGCCTGCGATGACCTCGATACGGGCCTCGTCGAAGAATTTCATGGTGCAGAACCTGGATGAATATGTAGATCGGATGCTGCCCTGTGGAGGGCCTGTGGGGGCATCTCCGGAATGCACTGTCCGGCTGGTGCCGGGCAGCGCCCTCGGGGGATGCTCCAAACAAAAAAGCCCTACCGCAAGGATAGGGCTTTTTGTTGCGGCAGGTGCAGATCAGGCAGCTTGCTGCTCGACCGGCACGATGCGCACGGTACGGCGACGTTGCGCGCCCTTGACCAGAAATTCCACGCGGCCGTCGATCAGCGCGAACAGGGTGTGATCCTTGCCGATGCCGACGTTCTCGCCCGGGTGGTATTCGGTGCCGCGCTGACGCACCAGGATGTTGCCCGCGAGGACTTCCTGACCGCCGTAGCGCTTGACGCCAAGTCGTTTCGATTCCGATTCGCGGCCGTTACGCGAACTGCCGCCAGCTTTTTTGTGTGCCATGGCCTATGTGCTCCTGCTTAAGCCGAAATCGCTTCGATGCGGATTTCGGTGTAGTTCTGACGGTGGCCCTGATGCTTCTGGTAGTGCTTGCGACGGCGCATCTTGAAGATCTTGACCTTGTCGTGACGGCCTTGCGAAAGCACGGTGGCTTTCACCGTCGCGCCGGAAACCAGGGGCGCGCCGATCTTCACCGATTCGCCTTCACCAACCAGCAGAACCTGGTCGATGGTGATTTCTGCGCCAACGTCTGCCGGTATCTGTTCTATTTTCAGTTTTTCGCCAGCGGCAACGCGATACTGCTTGCCACCGGTTTTTATGACCGCGTACATGTTGGACTCCATAATTGACTGACGCGCAAGAACAATTCCCTGCGCTCGCCGCATTGGAAAAGCCATGGGCCTTCCACTGCGAAGCTCGCGAGTATCGCAGGCGAGATACCTCGTGTCAACTCAAGCACTTGCGCTCCGGTTCAGGCAGCGACCTTGACGCTGTCTCGCGCCCACCCATAACATTCCGCTTCTTTGACCAACCTCACCGGCCTTCAAGCTTTGTCGCTCGACCAGCTCTACGCACCCATTGAGGCCGACATGCGCGCCGTCGACGGCGTCATTCGCGCCCGCCTGCATTCAGACGTCGTGCTCATTCGCCAGGTGGCGGAATACATCATTGGCGCCGGCGGCAAACGCCTGCGCCCGGCGCTCCTGCTGTTCGTCGCGAACGCGATGGGTTATCGCGGCACGCACCATCACGAACTGGCCGCAGTCATCGAGCTGATTCATACCTCGACGTTGTTGCATGACGATGTCGTCGACGAATCCGAACTGCGTCGTGGCCGCAGTACCGCCAACGCCATGTTCGGCAACTCGGCCGCGGTGCTGGTGGGCGATTTTCTGTATTCGCGCTCTTTCCAGATGATGGTGAGCGTCGACGACATGCGCGTGCAGCGCGTGTTGGCCCACGCGACCAACGTGATTGCCGAAGGCGAAGTGCTGCAACTGCTGAACGTCCATAACGCGGACGTTTCGGTTGAAGACTACATGCGCGTGATCCACTATAAGACAGCCATGCTGTTCGAAGCGGCCACGCGACTGGGCGCCATTCTTGGCGGAGCGGACGAAGACGGGCAGGAACGCATGGCCGTGTTCGGCCGCCACATCGGTACCGCATTCCAGCTCATCGACGATGTGCTGGATTACTCGGGCGATGAGGCCGCGACCGGCAAGCATCTGGGGGACGATCTCGCCGAAGGCAAGCCGACCCTGCCGCTGATCCATGCGATGCAGGCGGGTACGCCGGAGCAGGCGGCCGCGGTTCGCCGCGCAATTGAAGGTGGTGGACGCGACGAGTTCGCTGCCATCATGGATTCGATCCGCGCGACCGATGCGCTGGCAGTCACTGCCGGCTACGCGCGCGCCGAAGCCGACAAGGCAAAGGCCGCACTTTCTTCACTTCCTGCTTCCGTTTTCAAAGAGTCGCTGCTACAATTATGCGACTTTGCAGTTGCGAGAGATTACTGACGCTTGCAACGCAACAAACGGGGTGTAGCTTAGCCTGGTAGAGCGCTACGTTCGGGACGTAGAGGCCGGAGGTTCGAATCCTCTCACCCCGACCAGGTTTCCCTTGCAGTACAAGCAAAAAGGCCGCTCAGACTGAGCGGCCTTTTTCTTTTTCCGCGTCTGTCGCAGCAAGGGCGCCCCCGCACCACTGTCTGCGCGACAATCGCGCCTGTGTTCAATTCGACCGAGATCCGCGTATGAAAATCGCCAAGGACACCGCTGTCACCATTACTTTCAAGGTTGCCGACGTCAATGGCTCGGCCATCGAGCAGACCCGCGAGCCTGTTGCCTATCTGCACGGCGGATACGGCAATCTGCTGCCCAAGATAGAAGAGGCGCTCGAAGGGCAGGAGGCTGGCTTCCAGACCACGCTGACACTGACGCCTGAAGACGGCTTTGGCGTGCGCGATCCCGCGTTGGAAACGACGATGCCCAAGGCCGAATTTCCTCCCGGCGTAAAGGTCGGCGGGCAGATCGAGCGCCCGGGGCCGGACGGTGCTCCGCGTGTCTACACCGTGGCGAAGATCAAGGGCCCCGTCGTGCTGCTGGATGGCAATCATCCACTGGCCGGCTACACGCTGCGCTTTGCCGTCAAGGTGGTATCGGTGCGCGCGGCCAGTGCCGAAGAAGTCGCGCACGGCCACGTTCACGGTGATCACGGTCACCACCACTGATCAGTGCCAGAAGGCACATGGCGGCCGTAGTGCCGCCATTTTCCAACCGACGGCAGCCGGCTCAGCGACGCTCCCACAGCACATCGGCAACGCCGGCTTCGCGATTGATCCAACGCCCCAGGACGAACAACAGGTCCGAGGCGCGATTCAGATACTGGCGCACCGGTGCGCCGATTTCTTCATTCTCCGATAGCTGGACCACTGAGCGTTCCGCCCGCCGTGCGACGGTGCGCGCCAAGTGAGCCAGCGCCGCAGCGCGCGATCCGCCGGGGAGGATGAATTCCTTGAGCGGAGGCAGTACGGCATTGAACGTCGCGAGATCGGCTTCGAGCCGCGCCACGTGCGCCTCGCTGACCATGGTGTAGCCGGGCACGGCGATTTCTCCGCCAAGATCGAACAGTTCGTTCTGCATCCGCACCAGTGTCACCCGTGCGCTGTCCGGGAGGCTCTCGCACAGCAGTACACCAATGCACGAATTCAGCTCATCGACATCACCAAGAGCGTGGATGCGCGCACTGTTTTTCCGCGTGCGCGTGCCATCGCCCAAGCCGGTGCTGCCATCGTCACCAGTGCGTGTCGTGATGCGGGAAAGTCGGTTTGCCATGCCTGTTCTCTCTTGGGTCGAAGGGCAGGGCATTGTCGCCCGGCGGCTGCAGGCGCGCCATGGTGCCGGAATGCCCCACCGGTTAGCCGTGGGCAGGCTGGCGCTTGTCCCAGCCGAGCTGGACGAGCGCCGCGACGAGCTGGCGCGTCGCTTCCGGTTTGGCAAGTTCACCGCACAAGTTGAAGCGATTGGCGGGGAGCAGTGCCGAGCGTGCGGGGCCGGCGTCGCCACGATACTCGTACAGGTAGAGGCCACGGCCCTGCTCGTCGGTGCCGACGACGCCGTATCGCGTACTGCCGGCGATGCCGCGAATCCACCAGGTCCAGCGTGGGGCCAGGCCGCTCGGGCAAAAACTGGTCGATTCGATCTCGAACATCATGACAATGGGGTGGCGGGAGCGCCGCGGATTATCCGGGTATACGCCTAAAGTTGTCATGCTAAGCGCTTACTTGTCACCCAAATTTGCACATCTCCCTCGATTGCGGCTGATCGTCTGAGCGGTCGATCTCCATCTGCGATACCCCATCGTGTTGCGTTGCTGCAACAAATAGCACCGATCTATTTGTTTGCGTTTGACGCATAACATTACAAATAGCAATAATTCGCATTATCAAAATTAACAACGACCGTCGCCAAACACGACCGGCGGCAGCAGCTCACGGAGAGAAGATGAAATACCCGCACGAGGTACTGCAGTTCGCGCCCTCGCGACTGCTCACGGCCATGGCGGCGGGGGCCGCGATGGCGAGCCCCATGGCTTACGCCCAACAGGCGCCGGCCAATGCACCGGTGGCCCAGCAGGATGCGCAAGCCGAATCCGCCGACAAGGTGCTGCCCACCATCAACGTGAAAGGGCAGGCAGAAGTCGAGGCCAAGACGTATCAGCCCGGGGTGACCACCATCGGCAAGGTGCCAACGCTGCCGCGCGACGTGCCCCAGACACTGAACATCATGAATGAATCGCTGCTGCTCGATCGCGGCGTCGATTCGATGAAGCAGGCGCTGGCCGGGGTTGCGGGCATTACCTTCAACGCGGCCGAGGGCGGTACGCCCGGCGGCGACAACATCAACATCCGCGGTTTCACCGCGCGCGGCGACTTCTACATGGATGGCATGCGAGACGCCAGCACGTACAGCCGCGACATCTTCAACGACGAGCGGATCGAAGTGCTCAAGGGCCCGGCCTCGATGCTGTTCGGTCGCGGTTCGACCGGCGCGGTCATCAACCAGGTGTCCAAGTCGCCGATGCTCATCGACACGGGGCGCGTCGCGGTGACTGCGGGTCAGTATTCGTATGGCCGCGCCACGGTCGATGTGAACAAGGTGACCGGCGAAGATGCCGCGTTCCGCCTCAATGCCATGGTGCAGGACTCCGATTCCGCCCGCGAAGGCGTGACGAGCAAGCGCTACGGTTTCGCGCCGAGCTTCCGCTGGGGGATCGGCACGCGCGACGAATTCCAGGTTTCGTACTATCACCTGAACTACGACAACACCCCCGACCTTGGTTTTGGCTGGTTCCAGGGCAGACCGGTGGATGCGGCCGCCGACAAGTTCTACGGCTTCGCCAACTATGACTACCAGAAGGACTCGGCCGATGTGGCCACGGCCAACTGGACGCACCGCTTCGACAAGGACACCACGCTGACCACTGCGCTGCGCGTCGGCCAGTACACGCGCGATCTGTTCGCCACCCAGGCGACGCTCCCCAGCGGCACGACCTCGATCAACGACAACACCACCGTCAACCGCGCTACACAACCGGCCAACAACCCGGCGGGCGAGAACACCAACGTGTATCTGCAGAGCACCTACGTGACGCGCGCCGATTTCTGGGGCATGGGGCATCAACTGGTCGGCGGCATCGACTTCGGCAACGAGGACGTTCAGAACTACACGTACACCATGCGGGCCACCCGACCGTCCACTACGTTCGGCAACCCCGACACGATGGCGCAGATCGGTCCGCGCGGCGACAAGGTCAAGTCCAACAAGTACAAGGACACGTCGATCGGCGTCTTCGGGCAGGACACGCTGGAGCTGACCAAGCAGTGGAAGCTGTTGCTCGGCCTGCGTTACGACTACTTCAACGCCGACTACATTTCGCCGCCGCCCAATACGCCGAATGCCATCGGCACACAGTACGGGCGCACCGATCGTCTGTGGAGCTACCGCAGCGGCCTGATCTATCAACCAAGCGACACGCAGTCGTACTACGTCTCGATTGGCAACTCGTACAACACCTCGGGCGATCTCTATCAGTTCGACGCACGCGGCGCCAACACGCCGCCGGAAGAGAGCCGCAACTACGAAATCGGCGGCAAGTGGGAACTGTTCGGCGGCGACCTGTCCTTGTCGGCCGCGATTTTCCGCACCGAGAAGTTCAACGAGCGCAATACCGACCCGGACACGACTTCGACCAACTACCTGCTGTCGGGCAAGCGTCACACCAACGGCCTTGAACTCTCTGCCTCCGGCAACATCACGCCGGACTGGCAGGTGTACCTGTCATACACGCTGCAGAGCGCGCGCATCGATGCTTCCAACGCGCCGGCATCCGTCGGGCAGCGTCCGGGCAACACGCCGATCTACGCGGGCAATCTCTGGACGACGTACCGACTCACGCCGAAGTGGAGAATCGGCGGCGGCGTCGAACGCATGAGCCAGCGTACGCCGCCCGACGTCGTCGGTGCCGGTGTGAGCACCTGGGGCGGCAACACCAACGTCGCGCCGGCCTACACGCGCTATGACGCGCTCATTGAGTACGACGAGCAGGATTACGCCCTCAAGCTCAACATCCTGAACCTGACCAACAAGGTCTACTGGGATGCGCTCTACCGCGGCCACGCCGTGCCGGGCCAGGCCCGCACCGTGCTGCTGACGGGCGAATACAAGTGGTAAATGCTGCACGCTGAAAAGGCGTGCCACCTATGCGGCCCCGCGTCGAACTGGCGCGGGGCCGTTCTGTTTGGCGTAACGCCGGATGCGTGCCGTCATTGCGCGCGCTAAGCTCCGGCCTGGATCGAGACGAACGAAGCGGAGAACAACGATGCTGCTGCATGTGCCCAATGTCCTGAGCGCCGAAGAGCTCGCCGAGTTGCGTGGACTGCTGTCGCGCACGCAATGGGCCGACGGCCGTATTACCGCGGGCAGCCAGTCGGGGCAGGTCAAGTACAACATGCAGGTGCCCGAGGGGGCTGCGGAACTACCCGTCGCGCGCGAGATCGTCTTGCGCGCCATGGAGCGCAACGGATTGCTGTTCTCGGGCGCGTTGCCGTTCCGTACCTTTCCGCCGCTGTTCAATCGCTACGGCAACGGCATGCACTTTGGCGCCCACGTGGACAAGTCGGTACGTGTGCTGCCGGGCATTCCGCCGGTACGCACGGACGTCTCGGCGACGTTGTTCCTGGCCGACCCCGAAAGCTACGACGGCGGTGAGCTGGTGATCCAGGACACCTACGGCGAGCACTCCATCAAGCTGCCGGCCGGCGACATGATTGTCTATCCGGGCACGAGCCTGCACCGTGTCGAGCCGGTCACACGGGGCGAACGCCTGGCGTGCTTCACGTGGATGCAGAGCATGGTGCGAGACGACAACAAACGCGCGCTGCTGTTCGAAATGGACATGGCCATCGCCACCCTGCGCGGGCAGATCGGCGACGTCGAAGCACTCATCAGCCTGACCTCGAACTACCACAACCTTCTGCGCATGTGGGCCGAGGTCTGATCGACTATCCGCTCAATGCATCGGTCCAGTCGAATCGTCGGAGCACATCGGCAAAGTCGTCTGCCGGCCGTGCGGCGATGCGCAGCCATGCGCCAGTGACCGGATGCTCGAGCGCAAGCCCGGTGCAGGCGAGCAGCATGCGGCGGCAATCGAATTGCTCCTGGAACATCCGGTTGTGCCGCCCCTTGCCATAGGTGGCGTCGCCCACGATCGGATGCGAAATGTGCTTCATGTGCCGCCGTAGCTGATGACGCCTCCCCGTATGCGGATGCAGGCGCACCAGCGCGTAGCGGCTGGTGGGGTAGGCATCCACCCTGATCGGCAATTCGATGGTCGCCAGGCGGCGGTAATCGGTGATGGCTTTCTGCGCCTCGATCGAGGCCTCCGCGTGCACAAATTCGCGCTCATCACGCAGGCGGCCGAGCGCATGATCGATGGTGCCGCCCTCGTCCGGCCAGCCCCGCACGACGGCCAGATACGTCTTGTCGACCTTGTTGAGTTCGAACGCGCGACTCGCACCGATCAAGGCCTCGCGCTGTAGCGCGAACAGCAGTACGCCGGACGTGCCCCGGTCCAGTCGATGTACGGGCGTGACCGGCTGACCGATCTGATCGCGCACGATCTGCACGGCGAAGCGTGTCTCGTGTCGATCGAGGTCGCTGCGGTGGACGAGCAGTCCGGCGGGTTTGTGAACGGCGACGAGGTATTCGTCGCGATACAGAATTTCGAGCATCGACGGATGCTACCCGCAGCGAGGTCCGCACACAAAAAAGGCCGGGCGTCACTGCCCGGCCTTTTTCGTCGATGCGCACTGGCGCGCTACATGGCAATGCTCGGCAACCACGTACTGATGATCGGGATATACGTGATCAACAACAGGAAGGCGAGCATCGACAGCAGCCATGGCATGACCGCCACCGTGAGATCGGTAATCCCCATCTTGGTGATGCCCGAGGCCACGTACAAGTTGAGTCCCACAGGTGGGTGGCACATGCCGACCTCCATGTTCACCACCATCATGATGCCGAACGCGATCGGGTCGATGCCCAGGCGCGTGGCCACCGGGAACAGGATCGGCGCCATGATCAGCACGATCGACGACGGCTCCATGAAGTTGCCCGCCGCCAGCAGGATGATGTTGCAGGCGAGCAGGAACATCCATGGTGACAACTGCTGTGCGAACATCCATTCGGCCATGCGCTGCGGAATGTTCTCGTGCGTCATGAGAAACGAGAACAGCACGGCGTTGGTGATGATGTATAGCAGCATCGCGCTCATGTTGGCCGACGCGAGCAGCACCTTCGGCACGTCGCGCAGGCCCATGTCGCGGTACACGAACACGGCCACGAAGAAGGCGTATACCGCGCTCATCGCCGCCGCTTCGGTCGGCGTGAAAACGCCCGTGTAGATACCGCCCATCACCACCAGGATCAGCAACAGCCCCCAGATGCTGTTCCAGTACGAGCGCCACACTGCCAGTGATTCCCACATCAACTCGAACCGGAAGGTGGGCGCGATCCGCGTGTAGCGTCCGCAAGCCTGGATGATGACCAGCCAGATGACCGACGCAATGATGAAGAAGCCGAGCAGCGTGGCCGTGCTGGTCAGGGCGCCGCTCATCGCCAGCGTCAACGCGAGTGGCGAGCCGATCACCACCAGCGCCACATAGACGACACGTGTGACCATCTTGCTGCGCGTGGTCCACGGCGCGAGCGCCAGCCAGACGATACCCGCCAGCACGTAACCGGCGCCCTCCGAGCCGATCGCATCGCCCAGCAGCTTGCCGATCACCCACACCGGCACAACGGTGAACACGAACGCATAGAAAAGCCCGAAGAACCCGCCGATGGTCGCCTGCCCGCCGGTTCGATCGGGGAAGATCTTCACCCGCGGATAACCTTTGCGCCAGGCGATGAACCACGTCACCAGGCCGAGGACGGCGGCCAGCATGATGCCGGGAATGACACCCGCCATGAACAGCTTGCCGACCGACACGTTGGTCGCGACCGAATACATCACCATCACGATCGAGGGCGGAATCAGAATGCCCAGCGCGCCCGACGTCGTGATGATGCCGGCGCCAAAGTTGCGCGGGAAACCGGCCTTCACCATCGCGGGCAGAATGATCGAACCGATTGCCACCACCGTGGCCGGGCTGGACCCCGACACTGCGGCGAACAGTGCACAGGCCAGCACGCCTGCGAGCCCGAGCCCGCCGTGCCAGTGCCCGACGAGCGACGTGGCAAAAGCGATCATGCGGCGCGCCACGCCGCCGTGGGTGAGAAAGTTACCCGCCAGGATGAAGAACGGGATCGCCATGATCTCGAAGTTCTCGATCCCAGTGAACAACTTCAACGCCACGGCCTCGATAGGCACCTGCGTCATCGTGAAGAGGAAAGTCAGCACCGTCAGGCCGAGCGAAATCGAGATCGGCATGCCGGTGAGCATGAGGGCCAGCAGCAGCCCGAAGATGATTGCGGTATTCATCGACGCAGCTCTCCATGGTGAGGCGCATTGGCACTGCGCGCGATGTCGGCGATGAGGTCGGTTTCTTCCAGCCCCTCGACCTGCGCATGGTCGTGCGCGGGCAACTCACCCGTGTGGACGAAGTTCCACGCCACCTGCAGGAAGCGGAAGCACATCAGGTACGAGCCGCACGGAATGGCGAGGTAGACGATCCACTTGGGCAGTTCGAGGTCGGCCGATACTTGATCGGTGTGCGACAGATCCCACACGAAGCCCGCCCCGAGCGTGCCGATGATGCCGGTGAACAACGCGCCGGCCAGCAGACCGAAGATGACGAATTTGCCGCGCGTCTTTTCCGGCAAGCGATTGATGAGGACGTCGACGCCCACGTGGATGCCGGTGCGCACGCCATAGGCCGCGCCGAACTTGGCCATCCAAACGAACATGAAGATGCACGCCTCTTGCGCCCACGACAGGTTGATGCCGATCGTGTAGTCCTGGATGCCGGGCACCGTGGAGATGTAGCGGTGGACCACCGCCACGAAGATGATCAGCGTGGCGCCCGCCATCAGCACACTGATGAGCGTTTCCTCCAGCCGATCGAGGATTTTCATGAACATGGCAATGTTCTTTCTGGATTGAGCCACGTACGGATGCGGCTCACGCCGGCAACGCTGCATGCAACGTCGCCGGCGTGAGCCGCGGCTCTGCAGACTTACTTACCGTCGAGGGCGGCAGCTTCCTTGTTGATGGCCTTGATCAGGTCGGCGCCCACACGGCTTTCGACCTGCTTCTGCACCGGCTGGAAGGCCGTCTGCCAGACCTTGCGCTGCGCCGGCGTCAGGTGCAGCACCTTGGTCTTGCCGGACTTCTCGATGGCAGCGAGCGCTTCATCGTTGTCTTGCTGGGCGATGGCGTTGGCATACTTGGTGGCGTCCGCCATGGCGGTGTTCAGCTCATTGCGGATGTCGGCAGGCAGGCCGTCCCAGAACTTCTTGTTCACGATGACGGCGTAGCCCAGGTAGCCGTGATACGTATCGACGGCGTACTTCTGCACCTCATGCATCTTTTGCGTATACATGTTCGACGGCGGGTTTTCGGTGCCGTCGACCACGCCGGTCTGCAGTGCCTGGTAGGCCTCGGAGAACGCCATCACCTGCGGGATCGCGCCGACCTGGCGCATCTGCGCGTCGAGCACCTTCGACGACTGGATGCGCACCTTCAGGCCCTTCATGTCGGTGGGCACGTTCAGCGGCTTGTTGGCGCTCATGACCTTGAAGCCGTTGTCCCAGTACGCCAGCCCGATGATGCCTTTCGGCTCGAGCAGCTTGAGCAGGCCCTGTCCGATCGGGCCATTCTCGACGCGCTGCAGCACGGCCTTGCTCGGGAAGATGTACGGGATATCGAAGACTTCGAACTCACGCACACCGAGCGGCCCGAACTTCGCCAGCGAGGGTGCCAGCATCTGGACCGAGCCCAGTTGCAGGGCCTCGAGTTCTTCCTGGTCCTTGTAGAGCTGTGAGTTCGGGTAGACCTCCACCCGCACGCGACCCTTGGTCAGTTCCTCGGCTTTCTTCTTGAAGTAGTCCGCGGCCCGTCCCTTGGGCGTATTGGGCGCGACGACGTGGCTGAACTTGATGACGATCGGTTGCTGCTGGGCGAATGCGGCGCTTGCGCTGACGGCCAGCGCGATCGCCATGGCAATGCTGCGCATGGGTTTCATGGGTACGTCTCCTCTGTGGTGTGTGCTGCCGGTCTGGGCCGGATAAATGAAATTATTGGCGCCGCCCGGGTGCGCTGCCATCTCGGATTTCCACATGTGGGTTATCGGCGAGGCGGGCGCCCGCCTCACTGCGGCATGATGCGGGCGAGCCCTGTGTTACCTTCGCCAGTCCATCCAATGAGCACGCCTGACGCCACTGCCATGCATCGCCCTTATCGGTTCGCCTTCACGTGGAGCATGCTGCTCGTCGTGTCGGTATTGCTGCTCGGCGTGCTCGCGTCGCTGCTGTGGCTGGGCTACCGCAACGAGATGTCGGATCGCAATGCCCAAGTCATCACCGATACCTTGTGGGCCAAGCAAAGCATCGAATTCCAGTTGCGACGCCACGCCGAAACCCTGCGCGGGCTGGCTCAGGGCATCGAGCGCGGGCAGGTTGCGCCGGCCGATCTCAGCGCCAAGCTGCGCGCGCTCATCGGCAGCAATCACGAGATCGAGCGCGTGGTATGGATGGACGATGCCGGCCGCGCGCTGGCGGCCGAAGGCAACTATCCGTCCGGCGCGGTCGCGCCCGCCGAGCGTGCACTGGCTGCCGACGTCCTCCAGCGACGGCGCGAACTGTACGGTGACGTTGCAGTCAGCAACCATCCGCAGGTGCTGCGCTTTGCCGTGCCGATCCTTGGCGATCGCCCGGGTGCGCTGGTGCTGACGTATTCCCTCGAAGGATTGCTCAACGAACTGGTGCCGTGGTGGCTGGCGCGCGAAAACCAGGTCACGCTCGCCAATGCGTTTGGCGAGCCGTTGGTGGTGCACGCGGCCGCTTCGCCGGCGCGCGGCAACTTTACGCATCAGACGCCCATCGACATGCCCGGCGCGGGCATGATGCTGATGACCGATTCCGTCCAGGACACGCCGCGCATACTTCCTCATGTCATGAGCGGCATGGTGGCGGCCCTCACGCTCACTCTGATCGGCAGCCTCGTGCTGCTGTGGCGCGACATGCGGCGGCGCGCACAGGCCGAGGCGCGCCTGTCCGAGGAACTGGCTTTCCGCCAGGCGATGGAGGACTCGCTGGTGACGGGGCTGCGCGCGCGGGACCTCACCGGCAAGGTCACCTACGTCAATCCGGGCTTCTGCAAGATGGTCGGCTTCGAGCCCGAGGAGATGATCGGCCATAGCTATCCGATGCCGTTCTACGACCCGGTGAAGATCCCGGCCATCCGCGAGCGCTTCGCGCAGATGCTGGCCGGCACCATCACCTCCCAGGGACACGAAACCGAGTTTGTCCACAGGGACGGTCACCGCGTGCACGTGCTGATTCACGAGACGCCACTGCTCGACGCCAAAGGACGGCAAACCGGCTGGATGAGTTCGATCCTCGACATCACTGAGCGCCGCAAGGTCGAAGAGCTGAATCGTCAGCAGCAGGAAAAACTGCAGGCATCGTCTCGCCTCGTGACGATGGGCGAGGTTGCGACCACGCTGTCGCACGAGCTCAATCAGCCGCTGTCAGCCATCATGAGTTACGCGGCCGGCAGTCTGAATCTCGTGCGCGACGAAGAAAGCAGCCTGCGGGACGCCCTCTGCAAGATTCAGCAGCAGGCGCAGCGTGCGGGGCAGATCATTCGGGCCGTGCATGATTTCGTGCGCCGACGCGATCCGCGCAAGAGCCTGTGCCGCATCGCCGATGTGTTCGACGCCACGCTGCCGCTGATCCAGTTGCAGGCCCGCAAATGGCATATTCGTGTCGAATGCGCCGTGGGTGACGATCTTCCCTCCGTGGAGGCGGACGCGATGATGCTCGAACAGGTACTGCTCAACCTCACGCGGAACGGCATCGAATCGATGTCGTCCCTGCCGTCTGAGCGTAAGCTGTTGCAGCTCTCGGCACGGCGCGCGGGCGAGGGCATCGAAGTGGCCGTCATCGACCACGGGCTGGGTATCGCCGAGGAACTGGCCCAGCAGCTATTCACGCCGTTCTTTACCACCAAGCCCGAAGGCATGGGCATGGGGCTCAACATCTGCCGCACGGCGATCGAATTCCACCGGGGCCACCTGTGGTACGAGCCCACGCCCGGCGGCGGGGCAACATTCAGGTTCACGCTGCAATGAACACGGTCTACATCATCGAAGACGAAGAGTCGGTGCGCGATGCGCTGGCGTGGCTGCTACGCAGCCGAAACATCGACAGCCATGGTTTCGACGGCGCCGAATCATTTCTCGCCTGGATCGAGAGCGGCGCCCGCCCGCCGGGTTGCCTTCTGCTCGATGTGCGGATGCCCGGCATGTCGGGCATCGAACTGTTCGACCAGCTTCAGGCCATGGATGCCGGCGCCACCATGCCGGTCATCTTCTTGACCGGCCACGGCGACGTGCCGATGGCGGTGGAGGCGGTGAAGAAGGGGGCTTTCGATTTTTTCGAAAAACCGTTCAATGACAACCGGCTCGTGGATCGCGTGGTCGAGGCCTGCGGGCTGGCCCGCGAGCGCGCGCGGCACATGGAGCAGGCGGCGGAAAAGCATGCGCGCCTGGCCACACTCAGCCCCCGCGAGCAGGAAGTCATGGGCCGCATCCTCGCCGGCAAGCTCAACAAGGTCGTGGCCGACGAACTTGGCATCAGCATGCGGACGGTGGAAGTCCACCGCGCCAGCATCTTCAACAAGCTGGGTGTGAAAAGCGCCGTCGAAATGGCGCAATGGTTGATGTCCGTACGCCTCGAGGACTGATCGGCGCAGGCAAAAAAAGCCCCGCACGAGGCGGGGCGACCTGATCCCCGCCTCTCGCGACGGGGCCTGTGGGCAGGACAAACTACTTGAGCAAGGCAATCAGGCCCGACAGCGTGCTGCTGTTCTCCTTGATGCCTTCAACAATCATCGACGACACCTTCACGGCGCCGTTTTCCTGGAAGTGCGTGCGGTCGGCGTTCAGGTAATGCCCCGTCGTGCTGACGCTGGCGTAGTACGGGTAGGTCACGAAATCCTTCACCGCCAGGTGGTAGTCGCGCCAGCCGCCCGTGGCTTCCGCGCCGCCCGTGCCAACGCCAATGCTGTTCATGAATGCGATGCTCTTGGCATCGAGGTCCACATATGCAACGTTGTTGGCCTTGGCAGTGTCGATCACCGTCTGCGAGTAGTTGCCCGGGTAGGCACCGCTGCTCGTGATGTGCGTGCTCTTGGTGATCGGGAAGGCGCCTTCGACATAAGCCGTGACGGTCTTGTCCTGGTTGATGCGCGTGACCGGCGTGATCAGCACCACCGTCGCTCCCTTGTCCTTGGCGAGCTTGACGTACTTCTCGAGCGTCTTCTGGAACGACAGGTCGCTCGAGCTGCCCGGCAATGCGCCTGCGCTCGTGTTGGGATAGGTGCAGCGGAACGTCAGGTCGATGTCGCCGCTGTTGCACTTCTCGTCGTTGTGGCCGAACTGCACCAACAGGTAGTCGCCAGACTTGATCTCCGCAGAGATCAGGTCGAACCAGCCTTCGGTAATGAAGCTGCGAGAGCTGCGACCCGACTGCGCGACGTTGACCACCTTTACGTCAGTGGTGGACTTGAGCTGGCGATCCAGCACCTGGCCCCAACCCATGCGGGGCAGGACTTCCTTGTTGTAGTTGCTGGCGGTGGAGTCGCCCGCGACGAAAATGCGAGTGCCATACGACGACCACGCCTTGAGCGTAGGGTCGAGCAGGTTGGTGCTGCGGATCTCCATCATGTTGCGGTCGTACAGGTAAGTGGCGCCGTACTGATCGCTGGTGCTGTTGCTGAAGCCTTCGCGGTTGTGGCGGACTTCGGCGAGGATCTTGTTGGTGCCGCTATTCTCGATCTTCATCGGCGTGGTGACCGGATCGTAGGTGCTGGCGTCCAGGCCTGCGTCGGTGATGGCGGCGCTGATGAGCTTGCGCAGATTACCGGTCTTGGTTGCGATGTCGCTGGCCGTCGCCTTGGCCGTATTGCAGCCGGCGATCAGTTGCACCGTGCCTGCGAGGCCCATGGAACCTGCCACACCCGAGGCGACGCTGTCGGTCAGCGGCGAAACGTTCGCGGTGTTGCTGCCCGATGCCACCGTGCCGAGCAGGCCGGCGTATTGCACGGAGCCGCTGGTCGCAGCGACGAGCAGGGGAGCGGTCAGGCCGGTGACGTCGATGGTATAGCTGCCGTCGCTGCCCGCGGTGGCGGCGCGCGAAGTCCCCGCAGCGTCGCAGACCTTGATGCTTGCGCCGGCCAGGGCATGGCCGTCGGCAGCGGCGACACCCTTCAGGGTGGTAGCGGCCGAACTGGTGCTGGAGGAACTGCTGGACGACGAGCTGGCGCTGCTCGAAATACTGGAACTGCTCGACGAAGTGCTGCTGCCGTTGTCGTCGTCACTGCCGCATGCCGACAGCATGGGGATCAGTGCGGCCGTCACGGCGGCGCACAGGATGCGTTGATTCATATTGTCTCCTGGATGTGTTCTTCTTATGGTCCTTGTAGGACCCCGCCAATGTAGGGGGGAGGGCGAGCGCTGTCTTGATCGGAATTGCTCTTTAGCGCTGTCCTGTCATTCGCACCGGGTTGAGACCGGGCTGCGCGGGAACGGCGCGCGCGAGTGGCCGCAGGCGCACGGCAAAGCGGCAAAGGGGGTGGTCGCCTCGCGGGCGTTCAGGCGACCGGCAGATAGACGTCGAAGCAGCGCTCCGACTCGGCTGGCAGGTATGTGGAATTGTGGAAGCAGCGCAGGATGGGGGCGCTGCGCAGACTGCGATCGGTCTGGCGACCGACCACTTCGGCCAGATGTTCGATGGGCGGCGTGTCCATGCTTGCGGCAATACGGATCACGGCGTACTCGCCATCGGGCAGATGTCCGACTTCGAGCCCGGGAATATGCCCGCCCAGTGGCGCGGACATGAGGCCGGCTTGCAGCCGCGCATGACCCCGCCACGCGTCGCGGCCGCCTTCGAGCAATACCGACCAGCCCTTGCGGCGTTCGCGCGGGATTTCGCGCAGCATGGCGTAGGCCCGCAGCTCTTCGAAAGGATGGAGTGCGTCGTCGAGCACGCCTTCAAAGGGCACGTACTGGATCTCTTGGCCTTGGAGTTTCACGATGCGGACCGCGGGCATCTGACGCGTCTGCTGTTGTAGTTGCGACGGGGAAATACCATGCACGGCACGGAAAGCGCGGGAAAACGCTTCTGCAGAGGCGTAACCGGAATCGAGCGCCAGTTGCAGCAGGGATTCGCCCGTGCCTTCTTCGATGCGACGACGGGCGGCCAGCAAACGCAGGCGACGTACGCGGCCCAGCGGGGATTCGCCCGCGTAGGCCTTGAAGACGCGCTCGAAGTGGAAGCGCGACATGTGGGCGATGTCCGCCAGCTCGTCGAGGCGGAGCTGGGAACTCAAGTGCTTGTCGATGTGCCGCGCCACCAGTCGCAGACGTGCAAGGCGGCGGGTAAAAACCTCAACGTTCATCGTGGCGGCAAAACGTGGCAACGCCAGCAAAGGCGCTTCAGCAATCGGACGAGCATTCGCTCGCAACCTAATCATGCTAACGCACCTCTGAGACCGATGCCAGATTTCGCAACCGCCAGTCGTCTGATTCCTCCCAAAGCCCCATCAGACGAGAGGGTGGGTTGGGCTGGCCTTCTGCGCCCCAACGCGCCCTTAGCGTTGAGCGGGACGAATGGCGGCCAGTGCTCGCATCAGCCATGCCGGCGGCTCTATGCTGTCGAGCAGATTCTTGAGTGCCAGGCCCAGTTCGGTGTCGCCTTCAATGCGCAGGCGGCGTTGGAAAAACAGGGTGTCCGGGTCTTCCTCGCGCAGTGCCACACGGGCGTAGTCGAGCGACGACGCCTGGAAACTGACATCGGCTTCGCTCGATGCTGCAGCGCGGAACCGTTCTCCATTCACCTGTACCCGGGCTTCGATCCCCAGGTCGCTGACCTTGATGCAGACGGTCTTGCCTTCGAGAAAGTCCAGGTCGCCCGGCAGGTTGCCCGTGCGGCGCATCACCGTCAGTGCCAGCGCCAGCGCATCGCCGAACGGGCGGCGCGGCAGGTGCCGACCGATGCGGGCCAGGCTTGCCGGCAGGCTGAAGGCGGGACGAAGGGATTCAGTGTGCATGCGTGCTCTCCTCGGGGTGGTACTCGATGCCAGGCTGACCGCTCCAGTAACCGTCGCACAACCCACGCGGCGCGCAGGCCGAGAGGTCTTCGGCAGCATTGCCGGCCAGCAAAGACTGGTAGGCCGCGACGACGCGCGCCATGTCATGGGGTTGTGGGCTCAGGCGCAGCATGGATACGCCGTCGTCACGCAATTCTCCAACATGCGTGGCCAGCGACTGTGTTGCCGCCGACATGGTCTGCGTGCCGTTGATGGCGAGAAAGGGTTGCCCTTCGCGCGTTTCGAGCTCGAGCGCCTGCGGGAACTCCATACAGCGAAACTGACAATCGCTCTTCTTGAGATTGAAGTGGCGCGCGGTAAAGCAGCGTGCGGAAAACGCCAGCGGCAAGCGCCCCCAGGCGAAGACCTCGGTTTCGATGTTGCCCGGCGCTTCACTCATCAATTGGCGCAGGCGATTGCGCGACATCTCGACCGGCGGCACCCAGCGCGTCGCCCCTGCCGCCGCGAACAGCGAGAGCGTGGCGGCGTTGTAGATATTCAGGTGCGGGCCGGCGATCCAGCGCGTCCCGCGCAACAGGTTGACCGCACCGAGGTCGTTGGCCTCGACGAGGAACTCGCCGTTCTCTGCGATGCGACGGAGGGTTTTCAGTTCGCTTTCGGATTCGAGCAGGGCTGCGCCCGACAGGACGACTTCCTTGCCGCTGGCGGCCAGGTCGCGTCCGATGGCCAGCCAGTCATCCAGCCGCAATTGCTGGCGACGGCTGCAGACCACTTCGCCCAGGTAGACCGTATCGACGGGCCACTTCATCACGCTGGCGTAGAAAGCGCGCACATCGTCGCGCGCCCAGAAATAGAGCAGAGGCCCCAGGGATAGCTTCATGATGTTTACTTCCAGGGTCGGTTGTAGGCGCCGAGCGTGACTTGCTGACCTTCCGCCACGCGGCCCAGGGCTTGCTGCCACTGCGGCTTGACGTGGAAGCGACCATCGCCAGCCGCTACGGCGCTGTCGATGGCCTCGCGCAGCACGCTGGTGACCGCGGTCACGTACGCCGGGCTGCGCTGACGGCCTTCCACCTTGATGGCCGAGACGCCAATGCGCAGCAATTCGGGCAGCAGTTCGATGACATTCAGACTGGTCGGCTCTTCGAGCGCGTAGTAGGTCTCGGACGCCACCGCAAAACGCCCCTTGCACAGGGTCGGATAGCCTGCCGGCTCGTCCGGCGAGTACTCGTCGATGAGGATGCCCGACAGCCTCGCCTGCGTGCCGGATGGGGATTCCTGCCAGCGCACGGCGCGTGCCGGCGAACAGACGCCGGCCGTATTGGGCGAATCGCCCGTCGCATAGCTCGACAGCAGGCAGCGGCCTTCGACCATCACGCACAGGCTGCCGAAGCCGAAGACTTCGACTTCCACGTCCGTGTTGGCGATGACGTGCGCGACCTGGTCGATGGTCAGCACGCGCGGCAGCACCACGCGCTCGATGCCGAACCAGTCCCGGCACAGGTTGATGGCCTCGTAGTTGGTGGCCGAGCCTTGCACCGACAGGTGGCGCCGCATGCGCGGATGGGTCTTGGCGGCGTAATCGAGCAGCGCCATGTCGGCCATGATGACGGCGTCCACGCCAAGGTCGGCCGCGGCGTCCACGGCGGTGCGCCATTTTTTCTCGTCGCCCGCCTGCGGGTAGGTGTTGATGGCCATGAGCACCCGGCGACCGCGCGAGTGCGCATAACGCACACCTTCGCGCGCGGCGGCGGCATCGAAATTCAGTCCGGCAAAATTGCGGGCATTGGTGGCGTCTTTGAGGCCGATATAGACGGCATCTGCGCCATGATCGACGGCAACCTTGAGGGCGGGGAGGCTGCCGGCGGGACAGACGAGTTCAGGCGATCGCATGGAAGCTGTCCGGTTCGAGGAAACTTCCGAGCTTAGTGGCGGGACTCCGGGGCGAGTGTTGTGATAAATCAAACATAGCCGGACGCTATGGGCTAGTCCGAAAGAACTAGAGAAGCCGCTTGATCGAACGCCATGGCTGCAATTGCTGCTCTGCAAGCGGCTCGCAGCGTTGGCCGGGCGAAGCGGGCACGCGGGGGGCTCCGTTGCCGTCGCCATGAGACCGGGCGCCGCGTGTCAGCGTTGCGGTACAATCAAACGTTTACGACACAGCCAGCCGGGGCGCAGTGAGCGGCGTTCCCATGAGCTAGGCTGCAATCATGGCTCCCTGTTTCCCCCGGACATGGTGCTGTGCGCAATGGAATTCCGCTGGTGCGATGGCACCGGTATCAGACAGGCATCGAGAAGGAAACCGTATGGCAAAAGGCACCAAGATTCAGTTGCAGTATCACGAGTTCAATGACCCGGCGACCGGGGCGCGCATCACGCGCCTGACGCCGCCGGACGTGACTTGCCATCGCAACTACTTCTATCAAAAGTGTTTCACGAGCGATGGCAGCAAGCTGCTGTTCGGTGCCCTGTTCGACAACGAAAACTGGAATTGCTACCTGCTCGACATCGCCAGCGGTGTTGCCACGCAACTGACCGACGGCAAGGGTAAGGAAGACAACACCTTCGGCTGTTTCCTGACGCCCGACGACAAGTACCTCATCTACCGCAAGGGCCCGAAGCAGATGCGCCGTCTCAACCTTGAGACGCTGGCCGAAGAAGTCTTCTATACCGTACCCGAAGGCTTCAAGGGCTACGGCACCTGGGTGGCCAATTCCGATTGCACCAAGATGGTCGGCATCGAAGTGGCCGAAGGCGATCTGCTGCCGCTGACGACGTGGGAGCAATTCCGCGAACAGTTTTTCCTGAACCCGCGCTGCCGCCTGATCGTCATCGACATGGCGACCGGCACGAGCCGTCCGATCATCGATGAAAAGCGCTGGCTGGGTCACCCCATCTATCGTCCGTTCGACGACAACACCATTGCCTTCTGCCACGAAGGCCCGCACGACCTCGTGCAGCGCATGTGGCTGATCAATGAAGACGGCACCAACCAGCGCCAGCTCAAGGTGCAGGAGCCGGGCGAAGCCTGCACGCACGAATTCTTCGTGCCGGACGGCTCGCGCATGATGTACGTGTCGTACAAGAAGGGCGATGCAGACCGCTGGCTGTGCGTGGCCGACCCGATCACGCTCGAGAATGAGCGCATCATGTCGATCCCGCAGTGCGAGCACCTGTACAGCAACTACGACGGCTCGCTGGCCGTGGGCGATGGCAACGGTGCCGCCATTGCGGTGTCGGACACCGAAGGTCACGAACATGAGAACGACCCGTTCATGTACCTGTTCGACCTGAAGACTCGCGAAACCAAGAAGATCTGCCAGCACAACTCGTCGTGGAAGGTCTATCGCAACGACCGCCAGGTCACGCACCCGCACCCGGGCTTCACGCCGGACAACAAGCGCGTGCTGTTCTCGTCTGACTTCGAAGGCGAACCGGCGATCTACCTGGTCGACGTGCCGGCCTGATCAGCAACACGATCGCGCAATGAAAAAGCGGGCTGCGGCCCGCTTTTTTTCGTTGTGTCCGCTGCTGGAATGCTGGACTACATCAGGCCGAACAAGCGTGGCAGCGACAGGGTGAGTCCCGGCCAGTATGCGACAATCATCAGGTCAACAAACAGCGCGGCCAGGAAAGGAAGCAACTGTTTAGTCACCTGCTCAATCGTGACCCCCGCCACGGAGCAGCCGACGAACAGCACACTGCCCACAGGCGGAGTGATACTGCCCATGCCCATGTTGAATATCATCATCAGTCCGAAATGGACGGGGTCGAGGCCGATCTCGGCGGAAATTGGCAAGAAAATCGGCGTGAAGATCAGCACGGCGGGCGTGAGGTCCATGAAGGTGCCCACGATCAGGAAGGCGAGATTCATGACGAGCAGGATGACCAGCGGATCATCGAAATAGCGCAGGCCATCCGCGACGACATCCGGCAGCCCCGTAATGGTCATCACGTAAGACATGATGCCCGAAGCTGCGATGAGAAACAGGATGGTTGCACTCGTCACCATCGTCGACTTCAGAGCATCCCAATACTCTGCGGGCGTTGCCAGACGGTAAGCCAGCGAAAGTACAAGCGAATACAAGGCGGCGACAGCAGCGCCCTCCGTTGCGGTGAAAGCGCCAATGATGATGCCGCCAATCACGACCACGATCATCAGCAGACTGGGCACAGCATCGAAGAAGATACGTAGCGCACCGCGCTCTTCCTGCATCGCTGCCGAGACGTAACCCCGTTTCCTGGCTATGAAATAGGTCACCAGCATGACCGACAGGCCCATCAGTATGCCGGGAAGATATCCGCCGACGAACAACGCCGCGATCGACGTGCCGCCACTGACCAGCGAGTAAAGGATCAACGGCCCACTGGGAGGAATCAAGATTCCGGCCGGGGCAGAGCAGATATTGACGGTGGCGGAGAAGGATGGGTCGTAGCCCTCCTTACGTTGCAGTGGCGCCATTACGCCCCCCACGGCCGCTGCGGCTGCAATGGCTGAGCCGGAAAGCGAGCCAAAAAGCATATTGGCGATCACGTTTGTATGTGCCAGCGATCCGGGTAGCCTGCCACCCATCAACTTGGCCAAGTTGATCAAGCGGATGGCAATACCGCCCTTGTTCATCAGGTTTCCAGACAAGATAAAAAAGGGAATGGCCAAAAGAGTGAAGCTGTCTATCCCGGCGTACATCTTCTGGGTGGCCATGAAGAAGGCCGTCTCCAGTGGCAGAAAGAACAGCCCGGTCAGGATGGATGAAACTGCTATGCCTACGGCAATCGGTACGCCCTGCACCAAGAACCATACGAACAGAACAGAAAGCAGGACCGCCGCGAATAGAGGCGGGTCGATATAGTCGAAAACGAAATCCATTTATCCGGCCTTTTGCGATGATCCCTCGGCAACCGAATCAGTTCGGCTTGCCTGTCGCATTCTTCTCTTGCCACAGCAAACAGAGATTGAGTCCCTGTAGTACCGAGATCAGAACGGCGCAAATGGGCAAGACCATATAGATGTATCCCATTTGTATATTGAGAATCGGCGAGATTTGATCCATACCCGAAGCCACCATTCTCAGGCCGCCCAAGAGCAGAATGACCATCGAGAAGAAAATGACGATCAAACCGTTGATCGTTTGCAGGATGCGCCTGCCGGCAGGCGGCAGTTTTTCCAGCAGGAAAACCAGGCGCAGATGCTGGTCCGTCCCAAAAGCGTAAGCGGACCCCATCAGCCCAGCCCATATCATGGTGAAACGCAGAGTTTCTTCCGTGTAGATCGCGGGCGACTGCAGAATGTAGCGGCTAGCCACCTGCCAGATCGCAAGGCCGAGCATGCAGAGCAGCATGACCGAGGTTGCCACGATCAAACATGACTCAATGGCCGTCTTCGATGACTTAAGCATTTCCAACCTCATTGCAGGCGCCCGCGCGAATCACTTCTGCGTGGCGCGGATTTTTTTCACCAGCTCGCCAATGACAGCGTCCCCCGTATATTCGTCGTAGATGGGTTTGACTTTGTCGATGAACGCCTTTTTTTCCGGCCGCACGATGGTGACCCCCATTTTTTCAACGGCGGTTTTCATGGCATCTTCCTCGGCTGTCTTCCACAGACCTTTGTGGTAGGCGGTGGACTCCCTGGCTGCCTTCCGCAAGATGCCCTGTTGTTCCGGCGTCAGCTTTTCCCATGCTTTTGTCGAAATGACCAAAAAGTCAGGGATCATGCTGTGTTCATCGAGCGAGTAGAATTTCGTCACCTCACCATGCCGGCCAAGCGTCAGAGCCGTAACGTTGTTTTCCGCGCCGTCGATCACGCCTTGCTGCAAGGCGGCATAGATTTCCCCGTAAGGCATGGGTGTGGGAATGCCGCCCATCAGATGAACCATGCGGATGGCCGTCTGGCTGTCCATCACGCGCAGCTTTTGTCCCTTGAGATCATCAGGCGTGTTGATCGGCTTGTTCTTCGTATAGAAGCTCCGCGCGCCACTGTCATAGAAGGTCAGGCTGATGTAGCCGTTGCGCTTTGTTGACGAATAGATCCCCTCCGCGATCGGGCCTTCCATGACTTGGTAGAAGTTGTCTTTGCCCGTGAAGAGGAAGGGCAGCGCGAACGCTTTGAATACAGGATCGAAATTCTCCAGAGTGGAGGCGTTCACCTTGGTGATCTCTACCGCACCATTGCGCAGTTGCTGAACGACATCTGGCTCGCTGCCCAGGGAGCCATTGAAAAACAACTGGATCTTGACGCTACCCTTGCTGTCTTTCTCGACTTTCTCTTTGAAGAGTTTCAGTGCCTGACTCGTCGGATGATTCTCGGCCAGAGCATGGGCGAGCCGCATTCGGACAGCGGCCGAGGCACCCATCGAATTCACGCCGAGAACCAGCGTTGTCAAAGCGATTGCACAGATTTTCTTCATGGTTGTATCTCCTTTACCCTGCTACGGCCTTTCACGCGTGGGAGAAAGGTCCTTCTTGACGACTACATCGCTGCAAATTCGCGAACCTCGCCGGCTACGGTGAACGTCTCCGCCAGGATCACCCGGCCTTCGGCCCGGACCGAACCATCGACGCCGAAAATCACGGAGCCGTACTCGGGGTCGACCACCGTGAGCGAGCCATCGTCCTGCTCGCTCGCAGACAGACTGGCGAACTTGGCGGCAACGTCCTGGAGACTTGCTGATTCGCATACACGGGCGATCCATCGAGTCTTCCGGCCGTGCTGGCGAAGCTCACAACCTGCCGAAGGTCCATCCGTCACACAGCAGAGCGGAGCGCTTCCTCTGAGCAGGAGGCACCCGCGGTCGCTGCGGGCAAGCGCCAGGGTCTCCGTCACCTTGCTTTCGTCAAACTCAGCAGCCGGGAACCAAGCATGCGTGTAGCCGACGTGTTCCTCGCTGACGGAAAAGTCGAGGATGGCCAGCCCGCGGTATTGATGAACGCGCGGCAATGTGCCGCAGCCGCCCCAGAAAGACGGACGTCCGTACCCGAATTGAATCGGTTCGCCCGGATGATTGATCCACAGCGCGGCCTCGGGGTGTTTGCCAAGACGCAGATGAAATACCGTCTCTTGATAGCCCCACTCGCCCCAGCGATAGTGAGCCGCTGACCCCATGGAGAAGTGCCGGCTCTTGTAGTGATAGATCCTGGCGATCCTGTTCGGGCCTTGAGCGAACCGCCATTCCAGGTGGGAATCTCCACCCAGGCACGCGATCTCGCTCAGCGTGTCGGGAATAGCCAGGCCATGATCTCGGAGGCACACAGCCAACTGAGGCAGCGCCTGCATATGTGCGCCGAACCATCCTCGTCCCCATAACATTCGGGCGATGCCGGACAGCTCCAGCGAGCGGCCGGCGCACAACGTGTATTCGTAGGAACGCCCCTGGGCCGCCGTCAAAATGCCGTGATGAGCGGAGCGGGCAATGATTTCGCACAGGCGGACAATTCCTTTTCTGGCCCGCTCTGCAATGTCAGCGTCGGGAGACAACGCGGCAAGCGCCGTCAAGCCTTTCAGATCGATGGGGAAATATGGTGCGGAGTTGAATTCGGCCATTTCACATTCCTCGAAATGGTCGAGCCAGGCGCGTACGCGGGCCGCACCCACGGCACTTTGCTCTGCGCCGGAGCGTCCCGATCGAACGAAGACCGATTTGCGGAATAGGTGGCCGGCAAGGTAGGCGGCGGTATGGAACAGGAGCGCATGGTTTTCAGAGAAATACCATTGCACGTCATTGCCCGGTTCATCCATCCAGAAGCGGAAACCAAGGATGGCGCGATCCAGCCGGGCTCTTGTGCCTGCGGAAATGTCGTCGCCCCAGGCCGTCCTCGCCCAAATCAGTGGAACGATGGAGAAGTCGGCGCAGTCGTGGCAGTCCTCGATGGAGGGAAGGATGCCGTTGATGATGGCGTCGGCTTCTGTTCCTGCCTTACCGCTCGCCAGCCGCGCAAAAGCGCAGACCGCGTCGCGTTCGGCAAACTCTGCGACTTCATTGAGCGCTTCTTCAATCCTTGCGGGCAACGATGCCGAGGTATGCGCTTGACGAGCCGCATGGCATATCTCCGCCCCAAGAATGCGCGTTGTGCGGAATCCGTCGGCATTCAGAGTGATGCGGAAATTGCGGAAGCCGGCCGGCATTTCTTCCGATGGGCCGATCGTCACCCGATCGGTTCCCGCCTTGAGCGCGAACGCGTACTCCCTTCTGGATGCAGAGATGAAGTCGCCCATGACCGTGACGGTTGCCTCAACGTCGTGGGCGAGTGCCTGTCCAAAAACGCAGGTGACGTCGCCGGAAAGGTAAGTTGCCTTGTCCAGGCGAGAGCCCTCCAGCGCACACGCTATGTTGTTGGCCACCGCTGCTTCGACGGGAATCGGCAGCGCCACCTTGGCGGAGGGGCCCGACAGATAGTCGAGCTGGAAGAAATAGCGGATGTCTCGTTCCGCCAGATCGTCAAAGAAAACGACAATCTCATTTATTCCTGCCCGTAATGGCAGGGACAACTCTGCCCGTGCTTCGAGGTTGCGGCTGTATGGCGCCAGCCATCCGGCTTCGTCACCGTTCACCCAGAGGACCGCTCCTCCGCAGGTGCCGAGCCTTACGCGGGCAGTTCCCTCGGTTTCCGCATCGATGCAGGTCCGCGCCCAGGTCGCCAGCCGCGTCGGCCGGAAATAGAAGGTCGACAGATCAGGCCGGTCCGAACCAAAAGGAAGCCAATGTTGGGCATGCCGAAAGCTGCCGGCAACCTTGGGGCGTTGCCCGCGGTGCTGTTCGGCAAACAGACGGCGGCACGGATATTCATGTGGGATGAAGTTCTTGTGCCGGGTGAGGAAGAAGAACGGGTCCATCTCTCCTTCCATCGGCACATCGGGCACGTCGAAGCGCTCGGTAGCCGTGGCACTGATCTGCCAATAACGGATGGCGTCCCCCGCCGGGAGCGGCTTTTTCAGGTAGAAATCGCAATCAGCCATTTGAGCGCCTTCTGCGGAGGGCGCATGGAACGCTGCTGAGTCACTGCGCGCCGAAGTCATTCTGGGTCGATCAGCCATTTCGGTTCTTTCAGGATTCGACGTGGTACATCGCCTCGGCCAGGCACAGAATGGCCAGCGCTTGCCCGTATCCGGTCGGCTGAATGGGGATGTCCTTGTAGAACTGAAGGTCGTGGCCCATGCGCGTGCCATAAGAGACATTCAGTACCGTGCCGTTCTGGTCGATGTTGGCCATGACAGCACAGAGCGCCCTCATGCCTGCCTCGCGCCAAGCCTCGGTCCCCAGGCCCAGGCGACAGGCTTTCAGCAGGCCGTAGCCGATGCCGGCCGTCGCGGAGATTTCTTCGTAAGAATCGGAGTGGTCGAGCAAGGTATGCCAAGCACCCGAGGACGACTGGAGTTCGATCAGGGCTTCGACCTGGGTCTTCAACACGCCCAACAGGAAATCGCGAACGGGTGCCGTGAGTTTCGCAAGGTCGAGAAGATCCAGAACGCCCGCCGTGATCCACGCGTTGCCGCGCGCCCAGCGCGCTCTTGCGAAATTGTGTCGCCCGTCGAAGGTCCATCCGTGAAACCACAGACCGGTGGCGGGGTCGGCCAGGTAGCGCGCATGTACGAGAAACTGGCGGGCCGCCTCATCTACGAGCTCTTGCCGTCCGCTGGCCTGGCCGTACGAGGCAAGGAACAGCGCCGCCATGAAGAGCGTGTCGTCCCACAGTTCGTTCTTGTTGATCCGGTCTGACACGTGGTGCTCGAAACCGCCCTCGGGGGTTCGTCCAAGGTCTGCGACCAGGCGGTTGGCCCAGTCGTCGAGCACGGGTTGCCATTGAGGGTTGTCTGTCTCTCGCCAAAGGACCGAAAGGGCGAGCATCGGGGCAGTCGTGTTGATGTTCAGCGGTGGCAATCCCTTGCGTATCTGTTTCGCATACCAGGCTTCCACGATCTCGCGCACATCGCTGCGTCCCGAAAACAGCCACAGGCGGACCAGCCCATAAAGGGCGACGCCCTGTGGCCATTCCCAACTGTCGAAGCTGATGTAATCCCCTGCTGTGCCGTTCAGGTTCGGCTCGTGAAAGCGTCCGTCATGCTGAAGGCTGGTAGTGCCTGCGACGAGGCGGTTGAGCGCCGCGTTGATTTCATGGCCTGTAGGAGACACGTTCTCTTCCCAATGATTTCGACAAAAAAGCATTGGTGCAATACTATGAAAAAAAGCAAATTGCGCAATTTGCAAATTTTTTTCACACAAAGGGATGCTCGATGGAAGCCAAACCTCCACCGGGAAAACGAGGCAAAAGGAACCGCCGGGTGCGGTTGGAGGATCTCGCCCGCGAGTGCGGCGTGTCGCTGAGCACTGTGTCGCGCGCACTGGCGGGCGAGAAGGGCGTCAGGGCCGACATCCGGCAACGCATTCTGGAAGCGGCAAAGACGGCGAACTATGTGATTCCCACGGCTGTGTCAGGGCAGAAGGTCATTCTTGCTGCCTCCAGCGCGGCCATGATCGACTACGTACGGAATCAATTCACGCTACACGTTCTTGACGGCATTCGAGAACGAGCAAAAGCGCTGAACCTTGAGATCGTGACACGCTCGATCGCGGATGTGGCGGAAGAAAAAGCGCTGTTGGCCGAAGCGCGTAATGACCCGAGCGTCATCGGTCTGCTCTTCCTGACCATCGATGACGAAAGCATTCTGGCGGAGACGCGGGGTTTCGATAAACCCATCGTCATGATCAATGGGGACGACCCTTTCATGCGGCTGTCCAGCGTCACGCCATGCAACCGTTCCGCCGCGCGAACGGCGACCGACCATTTGATCGGGCTGGGTCACCAACGAATACTGTTTCTCATGCGGCCCGGCCGCCGAACGATTGAACGCCGTCTCGAAGGGTGGCGTGAAGCGTTGAGACACAACCGCCTGCACGCGGGCGATGATCTCGTCGTATCGGTCGATGATTGGTTGCCCGAGCTTGCGATGCAGGCGATCGGGGCCCGCATCGAACAGAAAGGGCTCGACTTCAGCGCTGTGCTGGCCGCGGGCGACTGCCTCGCGGTCGGCGCCATGATGGGCATACGGCAGCGCGGGTTTTCGATTCCAGGCGACGTCTCAGTGATGGGAATGGATGACTTGCCTCAGGCGTCCTTCCTCAACCCGCCGCTCACCGCGATGCACATTCCGATGCGGGAGATCGGCATCGTCGCGCTCGACCTCCTGCGCGACGATCTTTCAGTCATGCCCTTGCCGCCTCGTCGCGTGGAGCTTGCCTGCCGCCTGGTCAACCGTTCCTCCACCGCGCGGGTGCGACTCACAGTGCAAGAATCTGCTCACGGTCTTTCTGTGCAGCAGTGATCGGCCCTGCTGGCGCGCTGCCTGCAAAGATCCTGTACTGCTATTCACCTCGCCGACGGTCTCTCGCGACAGACTTTGGGCCGCTTCTAAGTCGCCCTTCTCTGGAAACCGCCGCAAACGGTGTCTCTCTTCGCATCTATCAGCGCCTGGAATTTATGCAGGAGCCGCTGCATTCGTCGGCTTGGCAATGTGCTTGCCTCCTCCAGCGTGACCCACCGTGCGGCGGCGACTTCGTCCTCTTGCGGGCGTAGCGCGATGCTGTCGTCCGCCACTGCCAGGAAAGCCAGATCATGGTGACGGTGCGCACCCTCGTTCTTGGCTGGCCGCGCGGGAATCGGATGCGTGTCGATATCCAGCGGTGTCTCATGCGGCCATAGTGGATGCGGGGCCAGCGCGGATTGGGGCAGCCCGGTTTCCTCCACCACTTCGCGCCAGGCTGATTCGCGTGGCGTGCCCGGCGCTTCATAGTGTCCGCCGGGGGGCAGCCAGCGATCGAACACCCGGTGATGAATGAGCAGCACATGCGTGCCGGCCGCATTCAGGATCAGCGTACTGCTGGTGAGATGGCCGTGCATGTTCGATCGCAGGAGGATACTGTCGCCGTCCTCGGTGAGTTGTGCCCGCAAAGGCGCGACACGCTCCGTTTCATCGGGAAAGAGCTTCAGGTACTGGGCGACATGAGCCCGAAGATCATCTTGCATGCGCGGGAGTTCGAGGACGGAGCGGGCCATTCTGCCATGGAGTACCGCCGGTCGATTGCCGGACGCAGTATGCGGGTGGGCTGCGCCGGAACAAAGCCCATGCGCGCTTGCTAATATCCAATGCGGCGTCAGGCATTTTCCGCCAAAAACTCCAACAAGAAGGGACCGGCCATTACCATGCAGACCCGTAGCGAAACCGCCATCGACGTTGGCGCGTCGTTGCCCGAACTGACATTGCGAGGCGTCATCCTCGGCGCGCTCATCACAGTCGTCTTCACTGCCTCCAATGTGTACCTTGGCCTCAAGGTGGGACTGACTTTCTCGTCGTCGATCCCGGCGGCCGTCATCTCCATGGCGGTACTGTCGCTGTTCTCGCGCACCAACATCCTCGAGAACAACATGGTGCAGACGCAGGCCTCGGCGGCCGGCACGCTGTCATCGATCATCTTTGTGCTGCCCGCTCTCGTCATGGTCGGGCACTGGCAGGGATTTCCGTTCTGGCAGACGCTGGCGATCTGCATGGCGGGCGGCATGCTCGGCGTGCTGTTTACGATTCCGCTGCGGCACGCGATGGTCGTGCAAAGCTCGCTCCCGTATCCGGAAGGCGTGGCCGCTGCCGAAATCCTGCGAGTGGGCAGCGGCGAGACCGAAGACGGCGACGGCGCAGCAGACGCCAAGAGCGGCATGCGCGAAATCGCTGTCGGCGGTGCGACGGCGGCGCTGTTCAGTTTCGCGGCCAGCGGTCTTCGCGTGCTGGCCGACAGCGCCGGTTACTGGTTCTCCATCGGTCGCGCCGTCTTCCAATTGCCGATCGGTTTTTCGTTCGCGCTCATCGGCGCGGGTTACCTGATCGGCATCGTGGCCGGGGTGGCGATCATCATCGGCCTGCTCATTGCCTGGGGCGTCGGTGTGCCGCTGCTGAGCGCGCAGGCGACCCTGCAGGCCGGGCAATCACTGGCCGACTTTGGCGGCACCATCTGGCGTACTCAGGTGCGGTTCGTCGGCGCCGGCGTCATCGCGATCGCGGCAGTGTGGACGCTGGTGACGCTGATCGGTCCGGTCATCGAAGGCGTCAAGCGCTCATTCGCCGCGCTCACGGGCGGGCCCGCCGGCGAAGGCGTGCCACGTACCGAGCAGGATCTGTCCTCGCGCTGGATCATCATCATTGCCGTCGTCATGCTTGCCGTGCTCGGTGTGACCTTCGCCGCCTTCCTGGCGACGGCGCCCACCGATGCCGGCACGCGGTGGATGCTGGTGGGGTGCGCGCTGCTGTTCACGTTCGTGTTCGGTTTTCTGATCGCGGCGGCCTGTGGCTACATGGCCGGCCTGGTGGGCTCGTCGTCGAGCCCGATTTCCGGCATCGGCATCATCGGCGTCACCCTGGTGTCGCTGCTCATCCTCGGGGTGAGCGGCGCAGAAGGGCTGACTGCCTCGCCCGAGGGGCGCAACTTTGCCATCGCGCTGGCCTTGTTCATCACGGCTGCGGTCGTCGCCGTCGCGACCATCTCCAACGACAACCTGCAGGACCTGAAGACCGGCTGGTTGGTGGGAGCGACGCCGTGGCGTCAGCAGGTGGCGCTGCTCATCGGCTGCGCGGTCGGTGCGGCAGTGATTTCGCCAGTGCTTGAACTGCTGTATCACTCCTACGGTTTTGCCGGCGCGCTGCCTCGTGAGGGCATGGACCCTTCACAGGTCCTGTCGGCTCCGCAGGCCACACTGATGACGGCCATCGCCTCCGGCATCTTCAATCACAAGCTCGACTGGGACATGCTGCTGATCGGCGTTGCGTTGGGTGCGGTCCTGATCGTCATCGACGCGATGCTGCGCAGACGTGGTGGCGTGGCACGCCTGCCAGTGCTTGCCGTGGGGCTGGGTATCTACTTGCCGCCGACGGTGACCGTGCCGCTCGCATTCGGCGCCGTGATCGCGTGGTTCATCGAACTGCAGTTGCGTCGACGTGCCGTCGCGCAGGGCAAGTCGTACAAGGAAGTCGCATCCGCTCCCGAGCGTCGCGGTGTGTTGATTGCTTCGGGCCTGATCGTCGGAGAAAGCCTCGTTGGCGTGCTGATTGCCGCCATCATCGGCGCGAGCGGGAGCGACGCACCGCTGGCCGTGGTGGGGGCGGGATTCGCACCGGTTGCGCAGCTACTCAGCCTGGTGGTGTTCCTGACGATCTGCTGCGGATTCGTGCGTCGCGTGCTCGGACGCTGATCCGCACTCACTCAGACAGCCGGGCGCCATCGCGGCGCCCGTTTTGCTTTCAGCCGGCGAAGCGATAGTCCGGCGCATGAGCGCGCAGCCATTGCTCCAGCATCATCGCGATCCACACCATCTCGCCGTAATAGCCGGGGTGGGCCGCCACGCGATCGCGCATCAGCGAATCGAGAAACTCCGCCCGCAGAATGCCGCGCGTGCCGAGGCTACCGAGTGAGTCGGTCGCCACGGCGCGCAACTGATCATTGCTCAGCGCCCACTGCCCGAAAGGCAGGCCGAAGCCGTGCTTCTTCTTGTGGATGATCTGGCGCGGCAGCAGGTCCGCGAGTGCGCGCTTGAAGAACCAGCGCAACTGCTTGCCGCGCAGCTTGAAGCGCGGAGGCAAGGTCATCGAGAAATCGACCAGATCATCATCCAGCAACGGGAAAGCAACCTCCACGCCCGCGAGTTCCGTTGTCCCGATCACCTTCGGCAGATCATTGTCGGCCAGCGTGAAACGCCAATCGAAGGCCAGCATGCGGTTGATCAGCGCGTTGGCGCCGATCTGCTGCCATTCGGCGTCGCGCAGTCGCGCCGGTGCCGCCGTGTCGATGGCGTGCAGGAAGGCCGGCGTCAGAACATTGGCGTGCCCGAGCCGTGCGACGAGGTTGTACGAATCGAAGCGTTCCGGCACGGTGCTTTCTGCCAGACGTGCGTAACGTGCCAACTTGCCCAGGCCCGGCACACTGCCTGCGCCATGCAACAGGGGGCCGAAGCTGGCGCTCCACAACGGCGCAGGCATGCGGTCGTGCAGTGCGAAGACACGCTGCGCGGCATAGCGCGTGTTGCCGCCGAAGAGTTCGTCTCCACCATCGCCCGCCAGCATGCGTGTAATGCCATCGGCATGGGCGGCGCGTGAGCAGTAATACGCGGGTACCGCCGACGAGTTGCCGAAGGGCTGGTCGTAATGCGCCGCCACTGCCGGTACGCCCGTCGCGATCTCTTCAGGCGTGATGTAGTGAATGTGGTGGTCCAGCCCGAAGCGGGCTGCCGCGACGCGCGCGTATTCGATTTCGTCGTAGCCGGCGGCATCGAAGCCAATGGAATACGCCTTGATCGGCGCGCCACGTTGCGCCGCCAGCAGTCCGGCGACCGTCGAGCTATCGGTGCCGCCCGACAGAAACGCACCGACATTGCCGTCCTCGGCGGCGCGACGCACCGCTTCATCCAGAATGCTGCGGAAGGCTTCCTTTTCGGTGGCGACGTTGCCCTTCCTGGGTTCTTCGAAGTGCGGCAGCCACCAGCGGCGCGTGCGTGTTTCGTCCCCGTTCGCCGTCAGCAAGTTGGCGGGAGGCAGCCGGTGTATACCTTCGAACACCGTGCGCGGCGCCGGGATCACGTGAAAGTGCAGGTAATCGAACAGCCCTTGCGCGGACAAGCCGCGACTCAGCGCAGGAACCTGATCGGCGCGGTCGGCAAACGAGAGGCGGGCGCCTTCCTTTGAATAGCAGAACGGGTGCGTGGCGAAGCGATCCGTCGCAAACCCCAGCGCCCCTGCCGAGATGTCGAGCCACAGCAGTGCAAAGCGACCGCCGAGCTGCGGCACGATGTTGTGGGGTGACGACGTGATCCACGGCAGCATCGCCGGCCAGCCTTCATGACGGAGCGTGCTGAGCAGCCGTGCCTCGCGGGCCTGGGGATGGCCGGCGATGAGCAGCAGTTGCGTGTCGTTGTGGTGAACGGCGACGCCCGAGAAGCCCAGGTCCAGTCCCGCGCATTGCAGGCGGCCTTGGCGCAGCGCGGCGGCATCCAGGCGGGTCTGCCGGTTCAGCGCGGCGAAATCGATGTAACCACGGATCATGGAGTGATGCATTCCTTGGGCAAGGGCCGGCGCCATTGCCGGCCGCATTGTCATACCAGCACTTCGACGGGCTGCGGATGGCTGAGGAAATCGCGAGGACTGGCGGTGTAGCCATAGGCGCCCGACTGGAACACCACCACGAAGTCACCGACCTCGGCAGCGGGCAGATCCATGCGTTCGGCCAGCAGATCGAGCGGCGTACACAGGGGGCCGACCACCGTGACCTGCTCAACGGACGGAGATGCCATGCGATTGCCAATGGCAACGGGATAATTCTTGCGGATCACCTGGCCGAAGTTGCCGGACGCGGCCAGATGATGATGCAGCCCGCCGTCGGTGACCAGATAGGTGTGGCCGCGCGACATCTTCTTGTCCACCACGCGCGCCACATATACGCCAGCCTCGCCGACCAGATAGCGGCCCAGCTCGACGACCAGTTCAGCATCATCCAGTTCGCGCTCCGCACGCTGCGCAAGCTGTGCGAGGTTGTCGCCGATCGGCGTGATGTCGAGCCGTGTCTCGCCGGGGAAATACGGAATACCGAAGCCGCCGCCAAGGTTGAGCGAACGCACCGGCGCGGGAGCGTGCTCCGCGAGCCGCAATGCCAGTTCAAAACTCTTTTGCTGCGCCTCGACGATGGCCTCGGCGCGCAGGTTCTGCGAGCCGGCAAACAGATGGAATCCTTCGAATGACAGACCGAGGCGTCCGATTTCACGCAACAGGTCGGGCACGATTTCGGCATCGACACCGAACTGCTTCGGGCCGCCGCCCATCCTCATGCCGGAGGACTTGAGCTCGAAATCCGGATTCACGCGCACGGCCACGCGCGGCTTCCACCCCGTGCGCGAAGCGATATCCGCCAGGACGCGCACTTCGCGCAGGGACTCTACATTCAACAATACGTTGGCAGCGACCGCCTGCGTCAGTTCGGACTCGCTCTTGCCCGGACCGGCAAAACTCATGCGACGCGGGTCGGCGCCGGCGTCGAGCGCTACACGCATTTCGGCGCCCGAGGCAACGTCCAGGCCATCGACGCGCGCCGCCATGAAGGCCACCAGCGCCGGCATCGGATTGGCCTTCATCGCGAAGTGCAGTTGTACGGCCTCCGGTAGCGTGGCGCGCAATTCCGCGATGCGCGTACCGATAAGGCGCCGATCGTACGCATAGAACGGCGTCTGGCCCACGCGCGCGGCCAGGCGCGATATCGGCATGCCGCCGATGAGCAGCTCGTTGCCCGAGCTTGGGAACTGGTCCATCGCCGCATGGCGCGGCAGGGGGCGCGGAGCGCCGGTGGTTTGATCTGTCATGGCTGGGCGGAGGTGCGTGCGGCGAATTCGCCAGCGAGCAGTTTACGGTCGATCTTGCCGTTGGGGTTGCGCGGCAGCGGGCCCGCCTGGATCTTGATATGCGCGGGCACCTGATAGGCCGGGCATTCACGCTTGAAGTGCGCCAGCAGATCCTCTTCCGACAATGGCGATGCTCCGCGCGGCGTCACGACCAGCACGATGGCCTGCCCGAGCGATGCGTGGTCGATGCCGAAGGCGGCGCACTCCCCGACGAGTTGGGTCGCGTAGGCGACTTCTTCGATTTCCGTCGGGCTTACGCGGTAACCCGAGGTCTTGATCATTTCATCGCGGCGGCCGATGAAGTACAGGAAGCCTTCTTCATCGGCGCGCACGGTGTCGCCCGAGAACACCGCGATTTCCGGCAACACCAAGCCGCCCTCGCGCACAGCACCGGGCACGGGGCGAAAGCGCTCGGCCGTCTTGTCCGGATCGTTCCAATAGCCCATCGCCACCAGTGCGCCGCGCTGCACCAGTTCGCCCGGCTCATTCGGCGCGCACGGCGTGCCGTCTTCGCGTAGCACCATCACTTCGGAATTGGGGATCGATCTGCCGATGGAGTCCGGGCGACGATCGACTTCGGACGGATCGAGATACGTCGCGCGAAACGCTTCGGTCAAACCGTACATGAGGAACGGTCGGGTCCTGGGCAGACGTTCGCGCAGCGTCTTGAGCGTTTCAAGCGGCATACGTCCACCCGTATTCGCGATGTAGCGCAAGTGCTGCGCAACGCTCTCCGGCCATTGAACCTGCGTGAGCTGAATCCACAGCGGCGGCACGGCGGTCAGCCCGGTGACGCGTTCGCGCTCGAGCGCGCGGACCACGTCGCGCGGCAGCAGATAGTTGAGCAGCACCACGCGTGCGCCGGCATGGAACGCCGTCGTCAATTGCGAGAAGCCGGCGTCGAACGACAACGGCAAGGCCGCGAGCAAGGTGTCGTCGGGATTGTTGCCAAGATAATGGGCCACGCTCTTGGCGCCGGCCACCATGTTGCGATGGGATAGCACCACGCCCTTGGGGCGCCCGGTGCTGCCAGACGTATACAGGATCGCCAGCATGTCGCTGTCGATGACGCGGTGGCCGTGCGCCGTCGCCTGCGTGTTGACGACATCCCACCCGTGGATCGAATAGCCCGAAGGCATGCCGTCGCCATCGCTGGTGAGCACCACGTGGCGCAGATCATGGCATTGCTGCAGCGTGGCTTCGAGCAAGGTGTGCCGTTCGGGCGAGGTGACGAGCAAGCGCACGTTGCAGTCGCGCAGGATGTAGCCGACCTGTTCGGGCTTGAGCAGCGGATTGATCGGCACGAACACTGCACCGGCGGCAGCCGCGCCAAAGCTCGCGACCACCGTTTCGAAACGCTTGTCCAGATACACGCCGATGCGTTCGCCACGCGCTACGCCGAGTGCCACGATGCCGGCGGCGAATCGCTCGACGCGCGTGGCCAATGCTGCGTAATCGAGCGTTTCACCGCCCTGGGTCAGCGCAGGAGTGCCGGGCGCGCGGTCGGCGGAATGCAGGATCAGTTCGTGTAGCAGGGTGCTCATCGTCGTCTCGCAGTAGCGCCGTGGGTCAATGCGCCGCGCCGGGCCTGCCGATTTTATCAGCGCGCGGCCGGCTGCCTGCGCATTCGGTCACGATGCGGCGCGCCGCGCCAGCTCACACCGGTGCAATGGATTCAGCGTAGTCGTACAGCGCTTCAAGGATGCCCAGCGCCCGGTCGTTGGCGTCTTCGGACAGCACATCGATCTGATCGGCCAACTGTGCCAGGCTGCGATAGCCGTCGCGTCCGTCGATGAGACGTTCATGGCGCAGTTGCTGCCAGCGGCCGGCATCGTCGTCGGAAAGGGTTTCGGGGAAGTTGCGGGCGCGGTAGCGAAAGACCAGCTCTTCCAGGCGTTCATCTTCGAAATTCAGGCGGGCGTTCGCCAGCGCGGTGCCATCCATCTCGCGCAGGCGGTTGAGCGTGCGGCGGTCCCCGTTGCCGATGAAGCCGCCGTAGAGATCTTCATCCACGTCGGGCGTGTCCATCGCCGGGCGCGCATAAATCGCTGCCCAATCCAGTTGCGGTGCCTGCGCAAAAGCGCCGGCGTGGCGTTGACACAGATCCAGATCAATCTGCCAGCGCTCGGCGCGTGCCGGGTCGAGCGTGCGCAGGTTGCTGATGACGATCGGCGACTTGTTGATGTGGATGCTCTTGATGGGCAGGCGCGTCACCCCTTCGGGCAGATCGGCCGCCCGAGTGAACATGCGCTGGCGGATGGTGTCGGTATCGAGTGCGAACAGCTCTTCTGGCGAATGCGCCAGATCCCACACGATCAGTTCATTGCGGTTGGTCGGGTGCCAGGCCATGGGCCACACCACCGCAAGGTGACCACGTTCCGCACCGTACATGCCCGAGACATGCAGCAGCGGACGCGGCGACGAGCCGATTTCCGCCTGCACGCGATCCTTTTTGCGCAGGCTGGCACAGAAGTCGAACAGGCGCGGCTGGCGTGCGCGAATGAGCCGCGCAAGTGCGATGGTGGCGCGCACGTCGGACACGGCGTCGTGCGCCGACTCGTGGGCGAGTCCATTGGCGGCGGTCAGATGTTCGAGGCGGAAGCTATGGCGCCCCTCATCGTTCACCGGCCATTCGATGCCTTCCGGGCGCAGGGCGAAGGCAGTGCGTACCGTGTCGAGCAAATCCCAGCGGCCGCATTCGTTTTGCCATTCACGCGCGTACGGGTCGATCAGATTGCGCCAGAACAGAAAGCGCGTGACCTCATCGTCGAAACGGATCGAGTTGTAGCCCACGCCGATGGTGCCCGGCTCGGCCAGTACGCGTTCGACTTCCGCCGCGAAGCGATGCTCCGGCATCCCTTGTGCCAGGCATTGCTGCGGCGTGATGCCGGTGATCAGGCACGATTGCGGATCGGGCAACCAGTCAGGCGTGGGCTGGCAGAAGAGTTCGACCGGCGCACCGATCTCGTTGAGTTCGGCGTCGGTACGGATGCCCGCAAACTGCGCCGGGCGATCGCGGCGCGGCTCGGCGCCGAAGGTTTCGTAGTCGTGCCAGAAGAAGGTTTGAACGGGCATGGAGGCAGCCGGGCGAAGCGCAAAGATCGCATCGTATCAGGCCCGGCCCCGCCGGGTTTGCGCGGGTCAGCGCATGGAGGCGAGCAGATCGGCCAGAGCGGACGTGCGGGCGCGGCGCGAGTGGGCCGCGACATGGGCGGCATCCGGTACGCCCGCATCGCCCTTGCGCGCGGCGGCGACGAATGCCGGCAGCATCCGGGCGATGGCCTGCGCGTCATCCAGCGGCGCGATCCAGCGCACGCCGCTGCGCGCGAGCAGATCGCCCGTGTCGCCAGCGGGGTCGGTCAGCCCGAGGATGGGGCGCTGCGCGCGCAGGTATTCATACACCTTCGCCGGGATCTGTTGATTGCAGTTGGCCGCCTGCAGTACGAGCAAGGCGTCGGCGCCGAGCATTTCGGTGAGCGCCTCGCGGTAGGGCAGGGGCGACGCCATTTCGATATACGCCGCCACGCCCGCGCGTTCGGCTATGCCTTCGATCAGGCCGTCATGTACCGCCGCGCGAAAGCGCACGCGCAGCGTGGCCGGCGTGATCTGCCCGCTGCGGTCCAGCGCGCCGAGTGCGTCGAAGAACTGCGACGGATCGCGTTCCGACGGGTATACCGCGCCGCTGTGCAGGAGCGTGAAAGGGTGCGGCGCATTGTCGGGCTGCGGGCCGAGTCCCGCGAAGCTCTCTTCGTCGAAGCCGTTTTCGATCAGCGCCACCTTGCCCGCATGAGCCGGATAACGTTCGCGATAGATCGACGCAGCACCTCTTGTGGTGAATACCGCTGCGCGGGCGCGCGACAACGCGGCGCGCTCGATGCGCTCGAAGCTGCGGCGCACGGCTGGATCGGTCGGGTAATCGTCCTGCGCCATCGGGTCGCGGAAGTCGGCGATCCACGGCACGCCCGACAGGCGCGAGAGCGTGTGGCCGATCATGTGCGCCGTTGCGATGGGGTAGGTACTCCAGATCGCGGCCGGACGATAACGGCGGATCATCGCCAGCCCCTTGAGCACGGCGTGGGGCCACCAGCTTACCCAGCGGTCGGGCACCGCCAGCGCGCCGGGATAGCGGCCGCCAACCGACAGATGCCGCGCACTGTCCAGCGCCAGGGCCCGTTCCACGACCAGGCTTTCATCCAGTTCGCCCGCCAGATCCTGCGAAACCTGCTCGAAGGCGCGCGGGCTCGCGCCCAGTACGATGGGCTCCCAGCCGCAGTCGGGCAACTGCTGGACGAACCGCAGCGTGCGCTGGATGCCGCTGCTGCCGGCCAGCGGCGGGAAGTGGTAGGCGACCATCAGGACGCGTGGCGCTATCGTCATGATCAATAGCGTTAGCCTGCCGGGCGAGGGACGATGGCGTATGATGCGCAGCCGATCGGCGCACCGGTCGGAGACGGCCTGTCCGGGCTGGCGGAATCGGTCGATTTCGCACTGGCTGACGGGGCTGGCCGTCTGGGTAGGCTGATCATGTTCGGCGTACTAAGTCACGTAGTCGGGCGGCGAGAGCGACCTATAATACGGCGCTCTCCGCGGGGCGTCCGTGACAGGATTGTTCTGCGCCGCGTTGATTAATGGGAGAAGTTGATTGGATATCAAGAGCGAACTGACGGCCGTCCTGGACGAAGTGCTCGGCCTGCAGGGGCGCGCCGCCGGCTTTACGGACGATACCCCGCTGCTGGGCGCCGTGCCGGAACTGGATTCCATGGCCGTGGTGGCCGTCATTACCAGCATTGAAGAACGCTTCGGCGTGTTCCTTGAAGACGACGAGCTGGACGGGGCGACCTTCGCCACCTTCGGCAGCCTGCGTCGTTTCGTCGAAGACAAGCTGGCCGGTTGAACCCTTTTCCACCGTGCATACCATCGAGGAGCGCGGTTTTTATCTTCCTGCGGCACGCGGCGAACTGTTCTGCGTGCTGCGCCTGCCTCGCGGCAATGTCCGCGGAGCTGTCCTTGCCTACCCGCCCTTTGCCGAAGAACTGAACAAATGTCGCCGCATGATGGCGCTGGCCGCGCACGCCATGGCGGAGCAGGGCTGGGCGGTGCTGCAGGTCGACCTGTTCGGCACGGGTGACGCCGAAGGCGACTTCGGCGAGGCCGATTGGGCCGGCTGGCTCGATGACCTGAGTTGCGCCCGGCAATGGCTGAAGGCCCATCATCCTGGTCCGCAATGGGCCTGGGCCGTGCGCGCCGGCGCCTTGCTGGCCGCCGATGCCCTGCATGCCGACGCCGCCCATGACGGCCTGCTGCTCTGGCAGCCGCAGCTCTCCGGCAAAACACTGCTCGGGCAATTCCTCCGTCTCAAGATTGCCGCCAGCCTCGGGCTGGGCGAGGCCGATCGCATCGATGCGCGCGCCGTGCGGCAGGCACTCATGGAGGGCCAGGCGCAGGAAATCGCCGGCTACCTTCTCAATTCCGCCATGGCCGCCGGACTCGAAGCCGCCGCCTTCGACCTGCCGTCGGGCTGGTCCGCTCCGGTGCGCTGGCTGGAAGTCGGTCGCGCGATTGCGCCGGCGTCCGCGACGGCCATCGAACGATTGCGCGCGCGGGGCGTCGCCGTCGACGCGGCCGTCGTTGAAGGGCCGTCCTTCTGGCAGACCGTCGAAGTTGAAGTGGCGCCCGCGCTGATCGCGGCGGGCTGCCATCTTGAAGGGGCCGGGACATGCGCCGCAGCGTGACGTATTTCGCGTGCGCCGGAGCCTCCTTGCCTGCCATCATCGAAGGGCTCGACGCGGCCTGCGAAACCGGCGTGCTGATCGTCGTCGGCGGGCCGCAATACCGGGTCGGCAGCCACCGACAATTCGTGTTGCTGGCGCGCGCACTGGCATCGGCCGGCATCCCCTGCATGCGTTTCGACTATCGCGGCATGGGCGACGCAGATGGCGCCGCGCAGGACTTTGAAGAATCCGGCGCCGATATTGACGCGGCCATCGGCGCATTCCAGTCCGTCATGCCGACGGTGCGCAAAGTGGTGCTGTGGGGACTGTGCGACGGCGCGACGGCGGCGATTTTCGCGGCTGCCGACGATCCGCGCGTGACTGCCGTGGTGATGGCCAATCCGTGGATTCGTACCGAACAGGGTCAGTCCGATGCGTTGGTGCATGGCTACTACGGCCGCCGATTGCTGTCGGTCGCCATGTGGAAGAAGTTGTTGCGCGGCGAACTGGCCGTCGGAAAGAGCGTGCGCGAACTGATCGGACACTGGCGCACCGCGCGCACGGCTACCGCGTCGAATGCGCCCGAACAGGGTTCGCTGTGGCAGCGTGCGCGGCCATTGCCGGAGCGCATGGCGCAAGCGTTGCGGACATATCGGGGTCAGGTGCTGATCGTGCTCTCGGGCAACGATCTGGTGGCAGATGAATTCCGCCTCGCGGCGGCGCGTGCGCCGCTGGCCGGGGTGTTGCAGTCGGCGTCGATCCGCTGGCACGAGGTGCCGCAGGCGACGCATACGTTTTCGAGTGCGGCCTGGCGCGACAACGTCGCCGCCGCAACCATCGCTTTCGTCGGCGCGCTGTAACCGGGTTCGATGCCCGTGTCGTTCGCGCCAGTGGCGGGTCGTTCCCGCAAGGACTGCACTATGAACCGACGCACACACGGATGGTGGCACGCCTCGCGGGTCTTGATCACAACGCTCGCGGCGCTGGCCGCGATCCCGGCGGCCGCCCAGGACGTCTGCGGCAGCCTGCAGAACAGCTACGGGCCCATGGACTATCGCTCGGCACCGCAGAACGTGCGCGATCTGGTCGAATCCCACCACTTCACGAAGAAGGTGGAACTGCTCCAGGGCGGGCAGGAGACCTACATCGGCGGCGACATCGACTACACGCTGCGCGCCTTTCCGAACCACCCCCGTGCCTTGCTGGCGATGATGAACCTGTCGTTCCGCGAAAAGCGCGATCCGCCGCCCAATTCACGCTATTCCGTGACCTGCTGGTTCGAGCGTGCAGAGCGCTTCCAGCCGGACGATCCGATGGTCAAAGTGCTTTACGGCTCGTTTCTCGTGAGGCTGGGCAAAAAGGACGAAGCGGCGAAGAAGCTCGATACCGCAGCCGCTTCGCACGATCTCGGCCCCAATGAGGCGTACAACCTCGGACTGGCGTATTCCGATTTGGGGCGTTACGACGACGCGCTCAAGTTTGCGCACATGGCTTACGAAATGGGATTCCCGCTGCCCGGGCTGCGCGATCGACTGGTGAAGGCGGGCAAGTGGAAAGACCTGCCGCCGCTCGAGAAGGCCGACGCGTCGGCACCGGCAGCCGACGCCAAGCCATAAAGGCAAACGGGGCGGACACGTCGTCGTGCCCGCCCCGTTCTGTGTGTGACGACCTCGCTCAGTGCGACTTGATCATCGTGCCCACGCCGTGGTGGGTGAGGATTTCCAGCAGCAGGCAGTGTTCGACGCGGCCATCGATGATGTGTACCGAACGCACGCCGTTGCGTGCGGCATCGAGCGCTGACGAAATCTTGGGCAGCATGCCGCCGGACAGCGTACCGTCGGCCACCAGATCGTCGATCTGGCGCGGCGTCAGCCCCGTCAGCAGCTTGCCTTCCTTGTCCAGCACGCCCGGCGTGTTGGTCAGCAGCACCAGCTTTTCAGCCTTGAGCACCTCGGCCAGCTTGCCGGCGACCACGTCGGCGTTGATGTTGTAGGTCTCGCCTTCCTCGCCCACGCCGATCGGCGCAATCACCGGGATGAAGTCGCCCGAATCCAGGAAGCTGATGATCGCCGGATCGATCTTGGTGATCTCGCCCACCAGGCCGATGTCGATCATCTCTTCGGGCTTGTCCTTGTTCGGCATGAGCAACTTCTTGGCGCGGATGAAGCCGCCGTCCTGACCCGTCAGCCCGACAGCCTTGCCACCGTGCTTGTTGATCAGGTTCACGATTTCCTTGTTCACGTGACCGCCCAGGACCATCTCGACGATGTCCATGGTCTCTTCGTCGGTCACGCGCATGCCCTGGATGAACTGACCCTGCTTGCCGACACGGCGCAGCAGGTCGTCGATCTGCGGGCCGCCGCCGTGCACCACCACCGGGTTCAGGCCGACCAGCTTGAGCAGCACCACGTCGCGCGCGAAGCTGTCCTTGAGCTTCTCGTCGATCATGGCGTTGCCGCCGTACTTGATGACGATGGTCTTGTCGTTGAAGCGCTTGATGTACGGCAGCGCCTCGGCGAGGATCTCGGCCTTGATGGCCGGGTCGATGGTCGAGAGGGGTTTGTCAGCCATTTTTCTTACATCCAGGGGATTCGCGGATGCGTGGAGTGTACTGACGCCGCTCCCCGATGACAAAGGCTGCGGAGCCCCGATTTGGCCCTCGGTGCCTGTGTTGTCGCAAACGGACACAAAAAAGGCACCGCGACCGGGCGGACGCGGTGCCAACGGAGGAGATTTCCGTTACTTACTGGATGGTCAGGCGCTTGGCCTGCGGCGCGGCCTTCTTCGGCAGCGTCAACTCCAGCACGCCATCGGTGAAGCGGGCGCTGGCTTGGCCTTCATCGACCTCCTGACCCAACTGGAAGCTGCGTGCGACCTTGCCGTAGTGGCGTTCGGTACGCAGAACGCGTTCGCCTTCCTTGACCTGCTTTTCCTGCTTGCGCTCGGCGCTGATGGTCAGCAGACCACCGTCGATCTGCACCTGGATGTCGTCCTTGGCAATCCCGGGCAGTTCTGCCTGCACGAGGTAGCTGTCGGCGTTTTCCTTCACATCGACGCGAATGCTCGCGATGCGCTGATGGTCGCCTTCGAATTCGACCGGGCGCACGAAGAAACCACGGAAAAAGTCATCGAACGGATCGGTGTTAATCAGGTTCATGCTCATCTCCTTCTCTGCCAGTGCGGAGGTTTCTTCCTCCATGCAACGGATGTAGGTACCGGCCCCGCAGCTTTCAAGAGGGGAGGCACAGTTGGATACGAACGGATTTGCCCCGCCTCAAAAGGTCAGTTATTGCGAATCATTCGCAACAAGCGTACGATCCCGCAAAATCGCCACGCGTTCCGGAGGCCCCGCGCATGACCTCGATCGTCCCCGAACCCGACAGCGCCGCCCTGCTGGCTGGCGCCACGCTATTTGCCATGACGCGCTTCGCGGAAGCTCCCTGCGCCGAGCAGGCCGGCATGGTCGTGCGCCACCTGGAATGCGTCGCATGCGATCCGGCTAGCGACGAACGCCTGCGCAAAGTCTGCACCGCGCTCGCCCGACGCTGGCGCCACGCAATGGTCACCCCGGGAGCGAGCCAGCATGTCGGTGCAGCGCGGAAGTGAAGCCGCCGGTCTGTGCGAAGCCGCGCGCTTTTCCGCGCTCGCCGCCGCCTTGTTCGCCATGACGCGCTATGCAGAGTCGCCACAACTGGCGGTGGCGCAGATGGTGGTATGCCATCTGGATTGTGTGGCGGAGGATGAGCGATGCGACGTGCTCACGCGCGAGGTTTGCGCGGCGCTGGCGCGTCGGTGGATGGGGCACGCGGTGGCGGATTGTCCTGCATTTCCCGACGCGTCGGGTGCGGGACGGGGGATGGCGCCCTGATGTTTTGTGTATGCAATATGAATTGATCGGCCTTGCGCTTTGGAAGCCGTCTGTGTTGCTCTTGATCCATCGGCGGTGGTGAGAGGCCCTATCCTGGCTGATCGCAGTAGTGGGAATCACACGGGCCTCTGCGGAAAGCCGCCAGATCAAAGCACCATCACCGCATCCGCTTCTACAAGGCCACCACGCGGGAGCGCGGCCACCTGTACTGCTGCGCGTGCCGGGAACGGCGCTCCCCGAGCACCCCCGGGGTTCCCTACTGTGCCTTCAATCCCATCCGCACATGCAACTCTTCGATCGCGGCCGGCAGCAGGTCCGCCGGCGTCGGCCGCGCGATGAAGTAGCCCTGCGCAAAATCGCACCCGAGCGCATTGGCCAGCGCCCAGTCTTCGGCCGTCTCGATACCTTCGGCCACCGTCCGCATCCCCAGTCGGCGCCCCATGTCCAGCGCCGATTCGAGGATCGTGCGCAGGCGCGGGCGGGCGCTGGCGCCGGTGACGAAACTGCGGTCGATCTTGATCTCGGAGAATGGCAGGCGGGAGAGTTGCTGCATCGACGAGAAGCCCGTGCCGTAATCGTCGATCGACAGGCCGAAGCCGCGCAGTCGCAGGCGCAACAGCGTGCCCATGGCGGCGGCGTCTTCCATCATCGCCGTCTCGGTGACTTCAAAGATCAAGCGTTCCGACGCGATGTTGGCACGCTGGGCGCGCAGGATGATGGCATCGGCCAGGTGCATGTCGCCGATGGCGCTGGCCGACAGGTTGATGGCCACCGACAGACCGTGGCCGGCGAGCGACCATTTGTGCATGGCCGCGATCGATTGATCGAGCATGGTCAGCGTCAGTTGCGGCATGAGGCCGCTGCGTTCGGCCAGCGGGACGAAGTAGCTTGGCGGAATGACACTGCCATCCGGGTGCAGCCATCGCGCCAGCGCTTCGACGCCTTCGACGCGTCCCCGCGCCAGATCGACTTTCGGCTGGAACCATGCGCGCAGATGTCCGGTGCCCAGTGCATTGCGCAGCCCTTCGGCATCCACGCCAAAATCCTGCGTGGACGCATCGCGCTTGGTGGTGCGCGCGGCTTCATCAAAGCTCGCCAGCATGCGCGAGAGCGCGCCGCGCGTAACAGGTTTGGGCAGGGCGCCGAGAAGCGGCAGGCCCAGGTTGCGCACCATGGTTTCCACGGCGCTGATGATGGCCGGTTCGCGCGCGCTCGAAACGATCAGCACGGGGTGCGAGGGGAGCCGGGCGATGCTGTGGATGAGTTCGACGCCGTCCATGCCCGGCATTTCGAGGTCGATGATCGCGACCGCCGGCGGTGGCGACATCGTTTGCAGACGCTGCAATGCGACGAAACCGTCGTTGGCATGTGCCACGCGCGTGACCCCGAGCGTCTCCAGCGCATACGCGGTGTGCGTGCGTTGGAGGTCGCTGTCGTCGACGATCAATACGCCATGATCGACGATGCGGGCCGCGAGCGAGGTTTCAATGACCATAGCGCACGATGAGTTCGGGAATTCGATCCAGGCTGAGCACTTCCTTGACGCCGCCATGCCGGACGGCTTCGCGCGGCATGCCGTACACCACACAACTGGCTTCGTCCTGGGCAGCGGTCCGGGCGCCGGCGTCGAACATCTCCTTCAATCCTCTCGCGCCGTCATCGCCCATGCCGGTCATGATTATCCCGAGCGCATTGACACCCGCACTCTTTGCCGCCGAACGGAATAGGACATCTACAGACGGTCGGTGACGCGACACCAGCGGCCCGTCGACGACCTCGACGCAATACTGCGCGCCATTGCGCTTGACCAGCATGTGACGTCCGCCCGGCGCGATCAACGCGCGCCCCGGCAGGATGCGGTCGCCGGTGGCGGCTTCCTTGACCTCGATCTCGCACAGGTTGTTGAGCCGCTCGGCAAAGCTACGGGTGAAGCGCTCGGGCATGTGCTGCACGATCGCCAGTCCGGGCGCCGTGCGCGGCAGGGCGGGGAGGACGAATTCGAGCGCCTGCGTGCCGCCGGTCGACACCCCCAGCGCGACGAAGCGTTCAGTGGTGCGGCCAAGCGAGCGCGTACCCGTCGGCGCGGACAATACGGCATCGGCCGACAGTTTCGGCGCCACCAGCTTGTTGACGAGGCGGCGCGGATTGGCCGCGGCGGCGGCGCGGATCGCCGAGGCCAGTTCGTCTTCGTGCCCGCGCAGGAAATCCGATACGCCGAGCGCGGGCTTGGTGATGATGGCAGCGGCGCCAGCCGACAGCGCATCGAGCGTGATCTGCGCGCCCTGTTCGGTGAGCGACGAGCAGATGACCGTGGGCGTGGGGCGCTGCTCCATGATCTGGCGGAGAAAGGTCACGCCGTCCATGCGCGGCATTTCTACGTCGAGCAGGATCACATCGGGCCATTCGCGCTGCATGTGCTGGAGCGCAAAGATCGGGTCCGATGCCGTGCCGATGACGCGGATGTCCGGGTGACGGCGCAGCACTTCCTGCACGACCTGGCGGACGACCGCCGAGTCGTCGACGACCATCACGCGGATCATGGTCCGCACCGTGCATGCTGTTGGGGGATGGCGGGCATTTTTTCATATTCTCCGATACACCGCCTTGTCGACACGCTGCAGCGGCAGGCGGTGACCGTGCAGTGACTCCGAGTGGCCGACAAAAAGCAGCCCGCCCGGCAGGAGCTGGTCGATGACGCGGCCGAGGATGGCCTGCTTCTTCGCCGCATCGAAATAGATCAGCGCATTGCGCAGAAAAATGACATCGAAGCGGCCCAGGGGGGCGGCGCTGTCGAGCAGGTTGTGCGCGATCACACGCACCTTTTGGCGCAAGGCCCGCTGCACGAGCAGGCTGCCCGCGTATTTGCCCGTGCCGCGCAGGCAGAAGCGCTGCAGGTATCCGGGCGGCATCAGTTCGAGCCGCTGCATGCGGAACATGCCGCTGCGCGCGGCTTCGAGCGCGCGCGAGGACAGATCGCTGGCGACCACCTCCCAATTGCCGTCCGGGCGATGGTCGGCGAGCGACATGGCGATGGAATATGGTTCTTCGCCAGTCGAGCATGCCGCCGACCAGATGCGGATCGCGCCCGTAGACAGCGGCCCGCGCAACAGCCGCGACAGCATCTCGAAATGCGCGGGTTCGCGGAAAAAATACGTCTCGTTGGTCGTCAGCAGATCGATGGCCCGCTGGCGTTCATCCTCGTTGCCCGGCATGGACAGGTGATCGCAGTACGCGTCGAAGCTGGCCAGGCCCAGCAACTCGACGCGCTTGCGCAGCCGCGAGGCGACAAGCGTCTGCTTGCCGGACGCCAGCTGGATTCCGCTGGCATCGGCAAAGAAGCGCTGGAGCTGCAGGAACGCGCGTTCGCTCAGCGCAGACGTCATGAGGCAAACGTCCCTAGACTTCGGCGCCCGCCGCGGACGATGCCGTGGCCGTCGATGCGACCAGTTGTTCCAGCTCGTCGGTCGACAGCACGCGCTCCATGTCCAGCACGACCACGAAGCGCTCATCCAGGTTGAGCATGCACGACACGAAGTCGCTGCGCAGGCCGGTACCGAATCCGGGGCGCTTTTCGAGCCGGGCGGGGTCGACTTCGAGCACTTCGTTGACAGCATCGACGATCACGCCGATCGCATGCACGCCATCTTCGAGCGCGACTTCAACGATCACGATGCAGGTGCGCCTCGCGATGGCCGTCTCGTTGCGCCCGAAGCGCACGGCCAGATCGATCACCGGCACCACCGCACCGCGCAGATTGATCACACCGCGCAGGAACGCGGGCGTGAGCGGGATCTGCGTCAGTCCCGGGAACTCGATGATCTCGCGGATCGGCGCGATCGGCACGGCGAACAACTCACCGGCCGAGGTAAAGGTCAGGTACTGCTGCATGCCGGCCGACGTGGCCGGCCCGCTCAGTTTCGGCGCTTCCATGGGCTTGCCCTCAGAAGCGTTCGAAAGCCGATTCATCGATCTCCGACCCGCTGCCGGCCGGACGCATCGCCGAGCGCATCGCAGGTGCGGCCGGACGTGCCGAACGCGGCGCGCGCAGGGTGTCGGCCTCGGTGCGGAAGAACTGCATCAGCTCTTGCAGTTGCAGCGCCTGCGAGCTCATTTCCTCGGCCGTCGAAGACAGCTCTTCGGATGCCGAAGCATTGGCCTGCGTGGTCTGCGAAACCTGGTTGATCGCCACGTTGATCTGCTCCAGCCCGCTGCTCTGCTCGCGCGACGCAGCGGCGATCTCCTGCACCAGATCGGCGGTGCGCGTGATCGACGGCTCCAGATCATTGAACAGAGAGCCGGCGCGTTCAGCCTGCTCCACGCTGCTGCCCGCCACCGAACCAATCTCTTGCGCTGCGACCTGTGCGCGCTCCGCGAGCTTGCGCACTTCGGCGGCAACCACGGCAAAGCCGCGCCCGGCTTCGCCCGCGCGCGCGGCTTCAATGGCCGCGTTCAGGGCCAGCAGGTTGGTCTGATAGGCGATGTCGTCGATGATGCCGATCTTCTCGGCGATCTGCTTCATCGCGCTCACCGTCTGGCGCACGGCCTGGCCACCTTCGGCCGCATCCTTCGCCGAACGCGAGGCGATGCCGTCGGTGACGCGCGCGTTTTCCGTGTTCTGCGCAACGGTCGCGGAGATCTCTTCCATCGAGGCGCTGGTCTCTTCAACGCTGGCAGCCTGTTCGGATGCGTTCTGGCTCAGCACCTGAGCCGACGAGGACAACTGCTCGCTGGCCGAGGCCAGCGCGTCGGCAGCGCCGCGTACGTCGCCGACCACGCGGGTCAGGCGCGTCACCATCTGGCCCATCCCGGCCAGCAGGCTGGTCTCGTCGCCCTGACGCAGATTGACCTTCACCGTCATGTCGCCACCGGCAACGCGGCGCACCACCTCGGCCGCGTAGTCAGGTTCGCCGCCGAGCTGGCGGGTGATGATGCGCGTGACCGCCAGACCGAGCGCGATGGCCAGCGCCACGGAGACCGCGATCAGCGTGATCATGACGGTGCGGGCGTTGGCGACGGCCGCCATGCCGGATTCGTTCGCGATCTTGGCCTGGTCGCCGTTCTCATCCATCAGCGCGCCGAGTGTTTCTTCGATGGCGTTGGTGGCCTTGCGCGCGGTGCCGTTGGAGAGCTGTGCGGCTTCTTCTTTCTTGCCTGCGGCAACCAGCTCGGCCGTCTTGTCGTTCTGCGCAAGGTAGTCGGGGATCTGCGCATCGAGCTGCTTGACCAATGCGCCTTCCTTGTCGGAAAGGGGCGTTGCGCGGTAGGCGGCCATGGCCTTGTTGAACTTGTCCCAGTGGCCGCGCGCGCGCTCCACGGTGTCGCGGGCGGCATCCGCATCCAGCGAGGCCAGCCGGCTGTAGGCACGCGAGTGCGCGGCCTGTCGGCCGGCAGCGTCGGCGAGCATCTGGATCGAATAGATGTTGTTGCGGTAGGTGTCGTCCAGCAGCCCGCCGATCTGCGTGATGCGGGTCAGGCCATAGACGCCCACCGCGGCCGTGATGACCGAGCAGGCGAGGAAGGTGACGAGAAGCTTTTGCGCAAGCTTCAGGCGAAGAAACCAGTTCATTCGTTCAACTCCGGTGAGTTACTTCTGTGGGATGACGCCGGCATTCAACGTGCCGGTCGCGTCCGCCTCTTCGGGGGAAACGCCCGATGCAACGAGCATGGGTACGTCGAGAATCAGTGCAACCGAGCCATTGCCCAGGATCGTCGATCCGGACAGGCCCTTGAGACCACGGAACAGTTGTCCCAGCGGTTTGATCACCGCCTGGAACTCGCCGAGCAGACGGTCGACGACCAGGCCCGCGCGATGTTGTCCGTACTCCACCACCACCAGGCTTTCGCGCGATCCGGCGTCGGCCGGTGGCAGGTCGAATAGTTCGCGCAGGCGCACATAAGGCAGCGCCTCGCCGCGCAGATTGAGGATGTGCTGGCCGCCGGAGCCACTTTGCATGTCGGCGCATTCGACGACCATGTCGAGCGGGATGACGAATACCGCGTCCCCCACGGCAACCTGGAACCCGTCGATGATCGCCAGCGTCAGCGGCAGGCGGATGCGCATCGTGGTGCCGACACCCGGCGCGGTGTCGATCTCGATGGCTCCGCGCAACTGTTCGATGTTGCGTTTGACCACGTCCATGCCGACGCCGCGCCCCGAGAGGTTCGTGACTTTCGCGGCGGTGGAAAAGCCGGGCGCGAAGATCAACTGGTGGACTTCGGCATCGGTCAGTTGCGCGTCGGCCGAAATCAATTCCTTTTCGATTGCCTTCTCGCGGATGCGGCCAGCGTCCAGCCCGCGACCGTCGTCGCTCACTTCGATCACGATGCAGCCAGACTCGTGGTAGGCATGCAGGCGCAGTTGCCCGACGCCGGGCTTGCCAGCGGCTTCGCGCGCATCAACCGGTTCGATACCGTGGTCCATCGCGTTGCGCACGATGTGCATCAGCGGGTCGGAGAGCTTCTCGACCATCGATTTGTCGAGTTCGGTCTCGGCGCCGGTGATGGTAAGTTCGATACGCTTGCCGAGTTCCTGCGAGACGTCGCGCACTACGCGCGGAAAGCGCTGGAACACTTCGCCGATGGGGATCATGCGCAGGTTCAGCGCGCGGTCGCGGATCTGTTCGACCAGTTGCGCCACTTCGCCCAGCGCTTCGGACAGCACCGACTGGCGGGCGCGATCGGCAACCAGCCGCGCGCCGGCACTGGCGATCACCAGTTCTCCGACGAGGTTGATGAGCTGGTCGAGCTTGGCAGCTTCGACCTTGATGACCTTTTGCTCGTGCGAGCGACGCTCTTCGGTCTGCTTCTGGCGCGCGAGCGCCGCGGCCACCACGGGCGGCTGCACCACGTCTTCCTGCACCAGCAGTTGGCCCAGCAGCGTGCCCGGCGCCTCGCCAGCCTGCATCGCCAGCATTTCCGCGAGTTCGGTCTGCGTCAGCGTGCCGCCGGCTGCCAGCAATTCGCCGAGGCGGCGCGGCTGGCTGTCGTCCTGGGCTTCGATCAGCGCCACGTATTCGCTGATACGCGCGCGTGGTGGCAGGATGCGGATGCGGCTGTCCTCGCGGACGAATTCGAAGACGGCTTCGAGCGTTTCCTTGCTGGCATCGCTTTGCAGGTCGATCTCGAAACCGAGGTAACAGGTCTCCGGATCCATCGCGTCGGCAGCGGGAATCGCCTCGGTCAGCGTGTGAACGCCAACGAGCTTGCCCAGGCCGCCGAGATAACGGATGAACGATAGCGGGTCCATGCCGTGACGCAGCGTGTCGGGGCCAAAGCGCAGCGACAGGTGCCAGTTTTCGTTGCCGACGGAGCCGGCTTCGGCCTCCCATTGAGCCGTCTGTTCCAGCGCTGCGGTCGGGGCCGGAGCGTTGGCCGACGGGCGGCCCAGCCGCGCTTCGAGCGATGCCAATAGCAGCGTGCGGCGTTCGGGGTCCGGGTCTTCGCTTTCGGTGCCGGTTTCGACGGCTTCGATCAGGCGGCCAAGATAGTCGCCACAAGCCAGCAGGGTGGACACAAGCTCGCCGTCCAGCGACAGCACGCCATTGCGTACGCGGTCGAGCACGCTTTCCATCACGTGCGTGAAGCTGACGATCAGGTCGAGCGCGAACAGCCCGGCCGAACCCTTGATGGTGTGGGCTGCGCGGAAGATGGCGTTGATGCGGTCGTCATCGGCGCCATAGGTTTCGATGTCGAGCAACGCGGCTTCCTGTGCGGCGAGCAGTTCGCGTGCCTCCTGCACCAGTGCGTCGCGAGCGGCGGAAAGATCCATGTTTGAAGTCCTGCGTCAGTTCGTGAGCAAGGTGGCGGGTGCGTCGAACAGCGCGCCGAGATTGAATGTCTCCAGCGCGTTGAGCACTGCCTGGCTGTGGCCGCTCCAGCGGATGGTGCGGGCGCGCGCGAGTGCTTCGCTGCGGGCTAGCAGCATGAGCTGCACCCCGCAGGTATCCAGATCGCTCACGCCGGACAGGTCAATGTGTAGGGTTTCGTTGTCGCTGACGAAGGCGATCAATGCCTGCTTGATCGCATCGGCGTTGTAGATGCCGACTTCGCCGGCGAGGGCGAGCGTATCCGGCCCGCTTTCGGTCGCAGTGAAATCATTCATGGCGTGTTGTTGTCTCGAGGGGATGCGTGCGCTCAGGGGGCGATCAGCTTGGCGACGGCGTCGAGCAGCGCGGGCGGCTGAAAGGGCTTGAGCACCCAGGCCCGCACGCCGGCTTCCTTGCCCGCGAGGACCTTGGCCTGATCGCTTTCGGTGGTGAGCATGATCACCGGCGTGAAGCGATAGGCCGGCAACGCCTTGGCGGCCTTCACGAAGCTGATGCCGTCCATGTTCGGCATGTTCACGTCGGAGATGATCAGGTTGAAGCGCGTGCCATCGAGCTTGGCCAGTGCGTCGCGGCCGTCGGTGGCCTCGACGACGTCATACCCCACGCCACGCAGCGCGATCACCAGGGTCTGACGCAGGCTGAACGAATCGTCGACGATGAGAATGGTTTTGCTCATGGTGGCTATGTCGTTGTTAGAAGAATGTGATGGACGACTGCGCGGCGCCGCCGCCGGACTGGATGCCGTGCACCTGCCGCTGTTCCAGCATGGTGTAGCTGGCGGCCAGCGTGTCGCGCCAGTGGATCGGATCGGGCACGGCGGCGTGCACGTCGTCGCGCAGAGTGCCGGCGGCCTGCGTCATGCGGTCCATGTCGTGCGTGACGTGATCGATCACCTGATGCACGCGATCCTGAAATTGCAGATGCACCAGCACGCCGGCGATGTCCGATTCGAGCGCCTGACGTTCTTCGCGCAGCCGTTCGACGGACGCGCGCATGCCGGTGGCGGTGGTGTTGAAGTCTGCGACGATGCGTTGCGCGGCGTCGTGCGCCTGCGCTACGGCGGTACTTTCCTGCGCGGCAAACTGTTCGGATTGTTCGAGCGCGGTGGAGATCGCGTCCCCCACCGTGTTGACCGTCTCCTGGATGCGCTTGCCGGTCTCGCCCGATTGCGTCGATAGCTTGCGCACCTCGTCGGCCACGACTGCGAAACCGCGTCCTGACTCACCTGCGCGCGCCGCTTCGATGGCGGCGTTGAGCGCCAGCAGGTTGGTTTGCTTGGCGATGTTGGCGACTTCGTCCGCCATGCGGCGCAGGTCGTCGGCGTAGGCGGCCACGCCGCTGATCTGCTCCATCAGGCGCACGCGGAAATCCTGCGTCTGGTTGAGCGTGGCGATGATCTCCTGCAAGCCCTGTTCGGCGGCGTGGATGGTCGTCAGCGCATCGCCTTCGGCCTGGTCGCGTTCGTGGCCGGCAGCCAGGCGCTCGGAGAGCGAAGCGAACTGGTGGCTGAGCGCATCGATGGCGTCCTTGATCTGTTGCTGCACCAATCCGACATGTCCGCTCCACAGTGGCACCACGTCGGCGACCAGCGAAGCCAGCGCGGGCGATGTGCTCGATGCGTCATCCGGTTCCACGGCGGTTACCGCCACCGGCGCCGTGACGCTCGTCCGGTGACGCGGGCCGAGCACGGCGAGTGCGACAAGGGCGATCGCACCCCACAGGGCGCCGTGCCACCACGTCGATGCGAACAGTGATACGACGACAAGATTGGTCAGACCGAACAACAGGGCGGGCGCACGGGCGCGCAACGAACTCATCACGGACATTCTTCCTTGGCATGCAGCCTGGCGGCCTGGTGACCACTGCTGCGGATGCCTCGGTTAACGGCCATGGTGTTCGCATCTTGATGCCGCATGCCGCCAAACGGTCGGCGCTGCCATTCGGCGGAACGCCTTAAGTCATCAGGGTTTTGGTCGCAAACGGATTTCCGTCCGAATTGCGAATTTGTGTGTCGGGCTGTTGCGGACCGTTCAAGAAAGCAAGGCCGCGGACGGGGCGCTTACGCTGAGAGCAATGTCTGCCAGCGCGCTGCGGTTGCGGCTGCGTCGCCCACGACATCGGCGTGGGCGGGTTCGCAAGGGATGAGTCTCACCCAGTGGGACAGCAGTGGGTCTTCTTCGAGCACGCCGAACAGCACGCCCGTCGGCCCCGCGGCCTGGCACGCCAGCGCAAAAGCGTCTTCGGCATGGGGCGACGCAAGAAAGACGGCATCGCCACGCCAGGCAAGGCGTCCGGCGAGTGCGGCGAGCGTCTGGCTGGTCTGGCTCTGCAGGAAAGTGAATGGCATGGGCAGGCCGTCTTGCGCCTGCATCAACGCTTGATGCGTGGGCGATGCCGTGGCGCGCCGGCTGCACAGCCGCAGGACCGCGTCGGCAGGCATGGCGCTTTCGGCCGCGTCATCGACGCAGCGCAGTGCGCCGTACAGCGCCAGTTCGGTCCACGTGCCCAAACGACGGGGACGCTCCCCCAGGCGCGCCGCGAGGCGATCGCGCCAATCCGGCGGCGTCGCGTCGAGATGTCGGCCGATGATGCGCAGCGAGCATTCACGCATCGGGCGCCTCGCAATCCTGGAGCAGCACGGCAGCATGGCCGCCACCGAAGCCGAGGATGTCGACCAAGACGTAGCGAGATCGTGGGAGATGTTCGGCCAGCGCGCAGCCGAGCGCATCGTCGAACGCGTAGTCAGCGCGCGGCAGCACGCCGCCTTCGATGCTCGCCGTGAGCAGCGCCAGTTCCGCGGCACCGGAGGCGCCGAGCGTGTGTCCCATCACGTGCTTGAACGAAGTCACTGCGACGTCCGGGCCGAACACGCTGCGCAGTGCATGCGCTTCGGTGGCATCGTTGCCGGGGCTTCCCGCGGCCTGTGCCTTGATGAGACTCACCGATGCCGCATCGACGCCTGCGTCGGCGAGCGTGCGCTGCGCCATCGCGCAGACAGCTTCGTGGCTGGCACCGGCGGGGTCGGTGCCGTCGACCACGTTGGCCCCGCCCGCGAGGCGCCAGCGTGAATGCGTGCGAGACAAGCGAAGTGCCGCGACGGCTTCGCCCAGCACCAGTCCATTGCGTGTCGCACCGAATGGTTGCGCGCGGGAGGGTGCGAGCAACTGCATGGCGGCGAAGCCGCGCAGGGTGAACGTATTGCCGAGCTCGACGCCGAGCACGAGCGCATCGTCGGCGGACCCTGCATCGATCATGTCCCGCGCCGCGAGGATGGCGTTGATCGATGAGGTGCACGCCGTCGCCACGGCAAACACCGGCCCGCGCCAATCCAGCCATTCCGCGATGCGCTGCGCGAATGCTGTGCAGTCGGGAATGAAGTCGGCCGGGTTGGCTTCGGCGGCACCCACGTCCAACGACGATGAAGCCACCAACAGCGGCGCATGACGTACGGCGTTGCCGCCCGCTTCTGCGACCACGCGCTCGATGAGCGTGCGCGCGCGCGCATACCAGGCCGCCATGTCGAACGGAATCGGTCGATACGGGAAGCGCCCGAAGTCGTCCAGGTCAACCATGCGGACGGGGGCGTCACCATCGAGCGCTGCGACCGAAGCGGCAACATCCAGCCCGAGCGCGCAGGCCAGCCCGCGTCCGGCGAAATACACGCTCATGCGCCCCGCTCGGCGAGATAGGCCGCAAGCGTGGCTGCACTGGACAGCGCGCGGCGTGTCTCCTTGCTGTCGGTGATGCGGATGCCATAGCGCTGCTGGATGGCCATCGAAATCTGCAGCGCATCGAGCGAATCGAGCGCGAGGCGCGCTTCGGGGCCGAAGAGGGCTTCGTCGTCACCGATGCCGCCGGCCGGATCGGGCTTATCGGCGGCGTCCAGGATGAGCGTCTTGATCTGCGCGGTGAGGGTGACGATGTCGGTCATGGATTCAGTGACGGATGCGGCGACGGAACAACAGGCTGGCGGCGACGAACATCACCAGTGCAAAAGCCAGCAGGCGCAGCACCGGCTGTTCGATCGAGGCTACGTCGCCGCCGCGCACAAGCACGCCGAGCATGGCGTCGAGCGCCCAGTTCATTGGCGAAGCGCCGGCCAGCTTCTGCATGAACAGCGGCATGACGAAGGTCGGCACCATGATCCCGCCGATGGCCGCCATGATGACGTTGATGATCGGGCCGACCGCTCCCGCCTGCGCATGCGTGCGTACGAGGCTTGCCACGAAGAGTGCGAGCGCGACGGCGGCGCACCCGGTCGCCAGCACGGCCACCAGCAGCGCGCCCGGGTGCACGCCCGCGAATGACAGACCATCGCCCCCGAGCAACGGCATCAGCCACGCGCCGACGGCCAGCATTGCGCCTGCCTGGATGAGATTCACGATCAGGTACGGCAGGGCCTTGGCGGCAACCTGTATGCGCGGCGGCACGCTCAGGGTGTTGAGCCGCGCGAGGATGCCGCTGTCGCGCTCCTGCACGAACAGGTTCGACATGGCCGCAACGACGAAGAACATGCCGAAAATCAGCCAGGCCGGTACGTTGTACTGAACGGCGGTGGGATGTACGCCCGTCGTGAGCCGTTCGGCTGCGACAAAGCGCGATATCGATGCCGCGCCTTCGGGTGCCATGCCGAGGAAGCGATCGAGCAACGCGTTGGCGCGCAGTTCGCCGACGAGCGCCGCGAGCTCAGCAGCGGTGCTGCGGAATAGCCCAGGGTCAAGACCGGGTTCGGCAATCAGTCGGAGCTTGACGCCGTCGGGGGCGGCGGGCAGCGACAGCGCGTGCGAGAAATCGCGTTCGATCACCAGCACGTAACGCAGCCGTGCATCGGCCAGTCCCGCCTGCCAATTGTCGGCGGTTTGCGCGATGCCGCGCCGTGCCGCCCAGCGGTCGACCAGTTCGCGCGCAGCGGGGCCGTTGTCGTTCATGACGACGGCGTAGGCGTACTGCTGGACCGGCGGGTTGTACACGTCCTTGAGCGCCAGCGACATGATCACGATGAACACCAGCGGCATGACGAACAGCGCGCCCAGGCCGTGGATGTCGCGCAGCAGGGCGCGCAACTCCTTTGCCATCAATGCGCGCAGCATGGGAGCCTCGGTGTTGGCATGCTCAATCCCTCAACGAGCGCTCGGTCAGGCGCATGAAGAGTTGTTCCAGATTGTCGTGGCCGTAGTGCGCGCGCGTGAGCGTGCCGCCGTGGGCTTCGATCGCTGCAAGTGCCTGCACGGGGTTCGCGTTGGCGTTCAGTGCCAGCGTGACCGTGATGCCGTCGACGGCGGTCGTGCCCCACGGCGCGAGCAGCGTGGCGAGCGCGTGCGGCGCGACGCCGTCGGCGGACACACGCAAGGTCCGCGCGCCTTCGGCAAGCAATTGCGAAAGCGTGGCATCGCGCAGCAGGCGGCCGTGATCAATGATGGCGATGCGATCGGCGATGGCCTCGATCTCATCCATGTAATGCGAGGTGTAGATTACCGCCGCGCCTGCGCGCGCCAGCGAGCGTACCGCGTCGAGGATGAACGCCCGCGATTGCGGATCGACGCCGACGGTGGGCTCGTCGAGCAGGATCAGATCGGGTTCGGGCAATAGCGCGATGGCGAGGTTCAGCCGTCGCTTGAGACCGCCCGAAAGCTGCTCGCCACGGGTGTGCGCGAAACGTTCGAGTTGCGCGAAAGCCATGCACGCTTCGCACCTTTCGCGCAGTCGCATGCCGGACAGCCGTGAGGCGGCGGCGAAGACCTTGAGGTTCTCGCGGACCGACAGCATGGGGTAGAAAGCGTGGTCTTGCGGCGCCAGCGCGATGCGCGTGGGGGCCGTGCGGCGCAGCGCTTCCAGTGCCATGCCGTCGATGTCGATGGTGCCGCGCTGGATCGTCAGGCGTCCGGCCAGGTGCGAGATGAGCGTGGTCTTGCCGGCTCCGTTGGGGCCGAGCAGGCCGAGGATCTCTCCGCGCGCGACGCTGAGCGAAATGTCGTCCAGTGCCGGACGTACGGCGCCCGCGTACTGGAAGGAAAGATTCTGGATGTTCAGCATGCGCGTGCGAGGTCGCGGAAGAACTGCTCTTCGGCGTCGGCCTGCGCGTGCAGCAGCCGCGCGAGCTCGGCGGGCACCATCGGCTCGCGTGCGCGGAGCATGCGTGCTGCGCGCAGTGCGAAGGCGCGCCAGTCGTCGCCAATGCGCATCAAGCGATCGGCGAACACATCCAGCCCCGCGCGGCCCGTCAGTTGCGCGGCTTCCTGCAGGAACGCGGCGTAGATGAAGCGGAAGCCTGCGCCACCCGTGCCGATTTCTTCCTGCATGCGTACGACATGGCCGACGAAGGGCGCGGTAGCGGCATGCGCGGGGTCGAGGGAAGCGAGCTTGCGGGCCAGCATGCGCATGGCGCGCACACCGGCGATCGGGACGGGCGCACGCATGCCGCGGCAGGTCTTGCGAATCGCACGCAGGATGTCGTCGGCATCGGGCTGCGGACGGCCGACGCCTTCCGCGTAGTAGAGCATGCCGCGCGGCGCGAGCAATCCCTTGGCGAAACGCGCGCGGCTCAGGTCCGCGGCGGCGCAGGTTTGCGGCGTTTCGAAGACCGGATCGCTGATGTCGTATTGCTCGCCATGGCGTCCGAATACCAGCAGGTTGTGCGCATTGAAGTGAAAGCGCATGTCCTGCGGGAAATACGGCAGCCAGAATACCGAGGTCTGCAGGCCGACCACGCGTCCTTCATCGAGCAGGGCGTCGAGACGCTGCGCGGCAGTCTGCGGCGAGCGGAAGGTCTCGAAGCGAAAGCGCGCGCCGAATGGCCGCGACAGTCCCTTGATGATGGCGCGCGGCGGCATGCGGTAAGCCACCAGCGGCAGCCCCTGCAGGCGGATGAAGGGCAGGTAGGCGAACGACAGCGCCGACGACAGGCCGAAGGCCATCGCTTCGCTGACGTCAGCCCCGTGGTGACGCAGCAGCGCAGAGATGGCCCCGCTTTCGCAGTGCGCCGCGTGGCGATGTTCAAAGCGTGCGTTCACGGCACGCTCCGCAAGGTGGCGATGTCGAGCCCCAACGCATCCGCATAGCGTTGCAGAAGGTGCGCCGGCAGTTTGGCGAACGTGGCCGGACGCAGATGGCGCCGTACCCGCCAGCGCCAGATGCCGGTCGCTTGCGCGAGGAGCGCCAGGTCCATGCGACGGTCGTGCATCCAGTATTCCAGTGGAGAAGCGAGTCCCTGGCGCGCGCGCTGGCGTGCTTCTTCGGCCAGGGCGCGAAGCGCGTCGACCGCCTGCGTGGTCACGATCTCTTCGACCTCCCAGCCGCGCGACGCGACGCTCACGATGCGGCCCTGCGCATCGCGCGCGTAGACCGCCTTGCGCTGTCCGTCGTGCGTGCGATTGCCTTCCTGCGGGACGGCGCCGACTTCCATCAGACGGCCTCCAGGCAGACGAAGCCGCTGGAGAAGCGACCGCTTTCCGGTACGTACATGAGCAAGCGCTGGCCGCACGAGATGCGCCCGGAGCGGAACAGCTCATCGAGCATGATGTAAGGCGAGGCCGAGCCGGTGTTGCCGCGCGTGGTGAGATTGGTGAACCAGCGCTCGCGCGGGATCGGCAGGCCGATCTCTTCCAGCGTGGCGGCGAGCCGGTCGGCGAAATAGCACGACGACATGTGTGGCAGGAACCAGTCGACGTCCTGCGCGCGCAAACCGTGCTTGGCGATCAGCGCCGTGAGCGGTTCGGCGAACGTGGCGCGGGCGATGTTCTCGTCGAGCAGCCGCACGTCCTGCTTGACGGCGAAGATCGACTTGCTGGCCCAGTCGCTGACGGGGTGATGCAACCACCCTGCGAGCGATCCGTCCGCGCGCTTGTCCGCGCCCGCATACATGCACGCGGGCAGTTCATGGGCGGCCGATGACAGCTCGATCCACTCGATGCGCAGCGACAGTGGGCCGCGCGGTTCGCGTTCCAGCAGCATGGCGCCGGCGCCATCGGAGAGCATCCAGCGCAGGAAGTCCTTTTCGAAGGCGATTTCGGGGCGCGCTTCGAGCATGTTCACCTGGTGTTCGGATTCCGCTTCGAAGTGGCGTGCCAGCAGGATCGGCGAAGCCAGTTCGGAGCCGGTCGCCACGGCACGCCGGGCATCGCCTGCGCGTACCGACAACCAGGCGTGCTTGAGTGCGGCGGTGCCCGACAGGCAGATGCCCGCGAACGAGGTGACCTCAAGGCGCGGCCAGCCCAGCTCGCCGTGCACCATCACGCCATGACCCGGCATGAGCTGGTCAGGCAGCGAGGTGCCGCACGCCAGGGCGTCGACGCGGCCGACTTCGCCCAGTTCGCGTATCGCCCGGGCGGTGAGCTGGGCGTTGCTCATCGCCGGCTCGCCCGTGGCGCGGTCGATGGCGTAATGGCGCTGGCGGATGCCGTTAGAGCGCAGCACGATGCGCCGTGCACGCGAGGGCTTGCCGCCGATCATGCCGAGGACGGATTCGATTTCGTCGTTGCCAACCGGTTCGAAGGGGAGGAAAGACGCGGTGCGGGTGATGAAGACTTCAGTGCTCATACAGGGACAGACGTTCGGTTCCCGAGCCGGAGGGCGCTTCGAAGCGCGCTTTCAGTGCCGCCAGGCGCCGCGCCATGAAAGGGCGAAGCAGCGCCTGCAGGGCGAGACTCACGGGAACGATGCAAATGATGGCGCATACGAGGAAGGCCACGTACAGCAACAGGAATGGGCGGCGGCGTGCCGCGCCCGCGGGGCCGATGGCACGCAGCAGCCGTCCCCAGACGTGAAAGCTGCGCGTGCCGGCGCGCTCGCTGACATACAGGCGCGGATCGGCATGTACGGCGCCGAGGCCGGCGAGCAGCGGGCCGTCGCCTTTTTCGGCGTTCGTCGCCAGCGCATCCCGCAGGGCGAGACCAAAGCGGCGCGCTCGCAGGATGTCGCGCTCGGCCACGCCTGCCGGCGGCATGCCGAGGAAGGCATCCTTGCGGCCGGTCAGCAACCAGCGCGGGGTGGTGATGAAGGTTGCCAGCGTCGGGCCGGCATCGACCAGCACGACATTGTCGACGAGTCGCGCGCCAACGCCGGTCAGCAGGTTTTTCATGCGTTCCTGCGCCGTCATCCACATGTTGCGGCAGGCGATGACCGTCACCACGGGCTTGCCGCGCAGCAGCCGGGCCGCGACAGGGCTCTTGAGAAAGGCCACGATCGGCGGCGACGGCGCGAGGAACCACACCTGGTAAGGCAGGATGATGAGGTCGAAGTCCTCCTCGCCCGTCAGCGACAGTGGCGCCAGCGACGGCGGCACGAGATGCGCCGACTCCGGGAAGGCATCAAGGAAGCTGAAGAACCCCCACGGGAATGGGTAAGCAGGTTGCGGCCGGATGCGCTCGACGTGAACCACCACGCCGGCCTGCGCGCGCAGGGGCTCGACGATACGCGCAGCGACGGACCAGAGTTGTCCGCTCTGCGAGTAGTCGATCACCAGCACGCGCTTGGTGGAGGCCGGAAGGTGGCTGTCGGGATTCACGGGTACGGCGTTGGGGGGAATCGGAAAATCCGCGCGAGTGTATCACCGGCCCATGCCGGCCCCGCGAGCCGCCGCAACGCTCGTTGGAATCTGATCGCCGGACTGGGGTTTACCGGGGTCCGATCAGGGCTGCGTGAAGTGCCTGCGCATCATCGCAAGGCAAGTCGCCGCACCGTCGGTTCCTTCGGCCGGCGCCCATGGTGCGAACTCGCTGTCTTCAAGAGGGCGATAGGGGCCGCGCTTGGCTTCGAAGAACACGGCGGGCTCCAGCGCGATCACGCTGTGCCACAAGCCGGTCGGGATGAACAGACCGAAATCGTCGCCGCCCGGGCTGAGCACCCGGGTTTCCGTCACATCGCCCCGATCGTCGAAGAACAGAACGCCAAGGCGCCCACGTACGACGATGAGCGTTTCTTCTTTGCCGGGAATGATGTGGCGATGCGGGACGACGTAGGAATCCGGTTGCAGCGCATTGAAGAACCGCTGCGCGGGATCTTCGGTGTTGGCGTGCAGATTGTGGTTGCGGCGACGGCGCGGTGATGCGGCAGCCTGGGCGCAGAGATCGTCGAGCAGTGCGCGGCCGAGGAAGCGAGGTGCTGGCATGGTGGAAAGCGGGAACTGCAGGGGCGGGCGCGCGATTATTCCGCGTTTGCCCGCGCGCAGCCAGTGGCGTCAGTACGAGTATGAAGCGCCGAAGCTGAGGTACGGGTTCCAGTGAATGCCATCGTTGCCCGAGCCGGGCTTGAGCCCCATGCCCGAGGACACCGCGCAGGACAGCGCAGCCGTGCGGCATTCACCGCCGCCGCTGGCGTAAGCGCCGATTTCGGCCGACAGGCTCCAGCGCGAGGTGCGTGATTTGGTGCTGACCCAGCCAAAGCCGACGAAGGGCGTCGATACGCGGTCTCGGACGTCGAAGTTGGCGGCCGACATCGCATCGACCGTGGGCGTGCGTTCGCTGAGTGTGTCGCGCCACATCATGCCGGCGGACGTCCGCAGGCCGTTGTCGAAAGGCCGCCAGTCAGCCCATACGGTCGGCGAACGAGAAAGCGAGCTGTCGTCGCTGTTGCCGGACAGGCGCAAAGGTTGCGTGGTGGCCAACGCAGGACCGGCCGCGGTGGCGCTGCTGCCGGTCGGGTCGGAGAACCGGAGGACGAGGCTGCTGTTGGCGCCCGCGGGCGCATCGCCCAACACCGCGCCCGACGGCAACGTCACGCGCAGCCCCGCTTGCGCCCAGCACTGGGCGGCGGAAAGCAGGCACACGGTGACGAGGAGGGAGCGTGTCAGACTTTTCATGAGATTACTTTCGGCAATCTCTGACTCAAAAACAAGTGTCGTTTTTCACGATTTGCTGTGCGCGCGCATTCGCACGACAGACGGAAGTCGTCCTCCAGGCCGGGAAGGCCTGCGTTTCCTCGCCAAGCCGCGTGCGTTGTCGTTCTTGCCCCGATGTTGCGTAAAAAATACACCGGCCAGCGTCAGCCGTAGTTGATGTCAACACTCTCGGGCGATAGCCATTCGCGCAGTGCTTCCAGCAGGGGTTCGTCCAGCTTGACGCGCCAGTTCTCGCCCAGGGGCAGGTCGCCCTCCGCCTGCCCGTTGCGATAGCGCAGCCGCACGTTGCAGGCACCTTCGTCCCGCGTACCGCGATAGCCGGCGAGCAGCCCCTGCAGTCTGTCGGCCGCCGCACGGGCGCCGCCTGCCGCGGCGACCTCTCCGTTGATGCGCACATTGAGCGCGCGGGCGTAGCGGCCGCGTGCCTCGGCCAACGTCATCATGCGTTCGGCGATGATGCGGTAGCCGCCGGTAAAGTCGTCGTTGCTGACCTTGCCTTCGACGATCAGTACCTCGTCGGCGACGATCTTGTCCTTGTTGGCGTCGAGCACTTCGGCGTAGGCGGTGACTTCGAGCTGCGCGGTGCCGTCGTCCAACTGGATGAAGGCCATCTTGCCGCGATTGCCGATCTTGGTGCGGAAGGCGCTGACCACGCCGGCCATCATCTGCGGCTCTTTTTGCGGCTCCACACGCGACAGCGTGCGGCGCACGAAGCGACTGACTTCAGCGCGCGAGCTGTTGTACGGATGGCCGGACAGGAAGAAGCCAATGGCGATTTTTTCCTCGGTCAGGCGCTGGCGCTCCGTCCATACGCGGGCTTCGATGAAGTCCGGCGCAATCGACGAAGCTTCGCCCGGCATGTCGAACAGGCCGCCCTGGCCGGCGCTGGCGGCGGCTTGTTCGGCTGCTTCCATGGCGATGCCGACGGTGGCCATGAACCTGGAGCGGGCGTTCTGCCCGGCGGCGTCGGTGGTGTCGAAGGCGCCTGCGCGGATCAGTGCTTCGATGGTGCGGCGATTGACCTGGCGGCGGTCGACGCGGTTGCAGAAGTCGAACAGGTCGCGGAACGGGCCGTCCTTTTCGCGTGCGGCGAGGATCGCGTTGACCGCCGGCTCGCCCACGCCTTTGACCGCGCCGAGGCCGTAGCGGATGGTCTTGGCGTCGGTCGGTTCAAAACGGTAGTTGGACGCGTTGATGTCCGGCGGCAGGATCTTGATGCCGTTGGCCAGCGTGTCTTCGAAGAAGATCTTGACCGTGTCGGTGTTGTCCATGTCGGACGACATGGTCGCCGCCATGAAGGCCGCGCAGTGGTGCGCCTTGAGCCACGCAGTGTGATAGGTGACGACAGCATAGGCGGCGGTGTGCGACTTGTTGAAGCCGTACTCCGCGAATTTCGTCATCAGATCGAACAGATGCTCGGCAAGCTGCGGGTCGTAGCCTTTTTTCTTGGCGCCTTCCGCGATGGTTTCGCGGTGCTTGGCCATTTCCTCGGGCTTTTTCTTGCCCATCGCCCGGCGCAGCATGTCCGCACCACCCAGCGTGTAGCCGCCGATGATCTGCGAAATCTGCATCACCTGCTCTTGGTACACGATCACGCCGTAGGTCGGCTCGAGGCAGGGCTTGAGGTCGGGGTGGAAGAAGTCGATTTCCTGCTGGCCCTTCTTGCGCAGGATGAAGTCGTCCACCATCCCGGAGCCGAGCGGGCCCGGACGGTACAGCGCCAGCACGGCGATGATGTCTTCGAAGCGGTCGGGGCCGAGCTTCTTGAGAAGCTTCTTCATCCCGTCCGATTCCACCTGGAAGATCGCCGTGGTGTTGGCGTCTTTCAGGATCTGGTAGGCGGCCGGGTCTTCGAAGCCCAGCGCCATGAGGTCGATGTTCTGCCCGGTCAGGCGTTCGATGTATTCGAGCGCGAGCTTGATAATCGTGAGGTTTCGCAGACCCAGAAAGTCGAACTTCACCAGCCCGACGGCTTCGACGTCGTCCTTGTCGAACTGCGAGACGGTCGAGGCGTCCGCGCCATCTGCGATGTACAGCGGGCAGAAGTCGGTGATCTTGCCCGGTGCGATCAGCACGCCCCCGGCGTGCATGCCGATGTTGCGGGTCAGCCCTTCGAGCGGCAGCGCGAGCTCCCACAGTTCCTGGATGGATTCGCCGTCGGCCTCGTCGGCCATCATCTCGTTGATGGCGGGTTCTTCCTTGCGCGCGTCTTCCAGCCCCAGCGGTTTGTTCTGCACCACCGGAATGAGCTTGGACAGGCGGTCGCACAGGCCGTACGACAGATCGAGCACGCGGCCGACGTCGCGGACCACGGCCTTCGATGCCATCGTGCCGAAGGTGGCGATCTGGCTCACGGCGTCGCGGCCATAGCGGTCGCGCACGTATTCGATGACGCGGTAGCGGTTGTCCTGGCAGAAGTCGATGTCGAAGTCGGGCATCGACACGCGTTCGGGGTTCAGGAAGCGCTCGAACAGCAGAGCGTAGGCGGTCGGGTCGAGGTCGGTGATCTTCAGCGAATAGGCGACCAGCGAACCGGCGCCCGAGCCTCGGCCCGGGCCGACCGGCACGCCGTTGTTCTTGGCCCACTGGATGAAGTCCGCCACGATCAGGAAGTAGCCCGGGAAACCCATCTGGATGATGGTGTCGGTCTCGAACTTGAGCCGGTCGTAGTAGCGCGGGCGTTCGCGTTCGCGTTCTTCGATGTTCGGGTAGAGGTGTTCCAGGCGCTCTTCGAGCCCCTTCTTGGCTTCCTGCACGAGGAAGTCGTCCAGCGACATGCCGTCGGTGGGGAATTGCGGCAGGAAGTTCTTGCCCAGCGTGATCGACAGCGAGCAGCGCTTGGCGATCTCGACCGCGTTGGCGAGCGCTTCGGGCAGGTCGGCGAAGAGTTCGGCCATTTCGGCCTGCGTCTTGAAGTACTGCTCCGGCGTGAATTGCTGCTGGCGGCGCTTGTCGGCCAGCACGTAGCCCTGGGCGATACAGACGCGAGCCTCGTGTGCCCTGAAGTCATCGCGCTTGAGGAACTGGATCGGGTGCGTGGCGACCACCGGCAGCGACAGGCGCGCGGCCAGTTGCACGGCCTGCTGCACGTAGGCTTCCGCCCCCGGATGCCCGGCGCGCTGCAATTCTATGTAGAAGCTGCCCGGGAAGCGGGCGGCCCAGTCCTGCGCGGCATGCTCGGCGGCGGCAATGTTGCCGGCGGCGATCGCCAGCCCGACATCGCCCAGCATGGCGCCCGACGCACAGATCAGCCCCGAGGCGGACTCGGCGGTCAGCCAGTCGCGGCGGATTTCGGCCCGGCCGCGGTATTTGTTTTCCAGGAACGCCCGGGAGATCAGTTCGCACAACTGGCCGTAGCCCGCGCGGTGCTTGCAGACCAGTAGGACGCGATAGGGTTTGTCGCGGTCATCGTCGTTGGTGATCCAGGCGTCGATGGCGACGATCGGCTTGATGCCTTTGCCGCGGCAGCCCTTGTAGTGCTTGACCATGCCGAACAGGTTGGCCAGGTCCGAGATGCCCAGCGCGGGCATGTTGTCGGCCTTGGCGGCTGCGATGGCATCGTCCGTCCGCACGATGCCGTCTTCCACCGAAAACTCGGTGTGCATGCGCAGGTGGACGAAGATCGGATCGGTCGGCAGGGCGGGGGTGTCGGGTGCGGCGGAAGTCATGGGGCAGGATTTTACTTGTCCGCGCCCGGGCCTGCATCGCCAATCTGATTGCGGGTCCGTCGCCTGAGCCAGATCGACCGGGACGCCCGGACCAGCGTGCTAGTATGGCACGGCGTTCAAGAGGGGGGCTCCTTGGACGCCGATGACAAAACAACACGAGACAATCCGATGAGTCACGCATTGGAAATCACCGCCACGTTCATTTTTGCGCTGGCCGTTCTGCATACCTTCATTGCTCCGTGGTTCGAACGGCGCGCCCACCGCGACACCGCCAACGCCGGCATGTGGCATCTGTTCGGCGAGGTCGAAGCAGTCTTCGGCATCTGGGCTGCGGTACTGCTGCTGATCATCGCCATCGCCGAGGGGGCCCAACCGGCCATCGATTACCTCGAAAGCCGCAACTTCACCGAGCCGATGTTCGTGTTCGCCATCATGGTGATCGCCGCATCGAAACCGATCCTGCAGCTCTGCGTGGCCGCGGTGCGCAGCGTCGTGCGCGTATTGCCGCTGCCCGAGACGGTGGCGTTCTATTCCGTCGTGCTTGCGGTGGTGCCGCTGCTGGGTTCGTTCATTACCGAGCCTGCCGCCATGACCCTGGCCGCGCTGATGCTGCGCGATCGCTTCTACACCAACAAGATTCCCACTTCGATGCGCTACGCCACCATCGGCGTGCTGTTCGTGAACGTGTCGATCGGCGGGACGCTGACCAGCTATGCAGCCCCCCCGGTGCTGATGGTGGCCGGCAAGTGGGGGTGGGATACCGCGTTCATGTTTACGCACTTCGGCTGGAAGGCGATGACGGCCGTCCTCGTCAACACCATTGGCGTGACGGCGCTCTTCTGGCGGCATCTGCGTGCGCTGGATGCCGTGGCCGTGCCGTGGAATCGTGAGTCGCCCCTGCCGGTGATCGGCTTTCACCTGCTGTGCCTGATCGGTGTCGTGATGTTCTCCCATCACGCGGCGGTGTTCATGATGATCTTCCTCATCTTCCTCGGGTTCGCCGAAGCCTATCGGGCCTTCCAGGATCGCCTGATCCTGCGCGAGGGTCTGATGGTGGCCTTGTTTCTTGCCGGGCTCGTCATCCTGGGCGGCATGCAGAAATGGTGGCTGCAAGAGTTGCTCGCCGGCATGGACAACCTGACGCTGTATTTCGGTGCGACGGCGCTGACCGCCATCACCGACAACGCCGCGCTGACGTATCTCGGTTCGCTCGTGCAAGGCACCGATGATGCCTTCAAGTACGCGCTGGTGGCGGGCGCTGTGACGGGGGGCGGCCTGACGGTGATCGCCAACGCTCCGAACCCCGCCGGCTATTCGATCCTCAAGCGCTATTTCCCCAACGAGACGATCAGTCCTGTGCTGTTGTTCTTGTCAGCCGCACTCCCGACGGTCGTTGCCATCTGCGCGTTCCTGCTGCTGTAGGAAGAACGTTGAGAGGTATCAAACTGGCATTTCGGTGCCATGCAAGGCCGGAACTCCTGTTCGGGGGCCGAGTCCACCGGGCTCGCCATGGCGCGCACGGCGCGATGAGCTGCCCCGAAGAAAGCAAATATGACGCACACCATTGAAATCGTCGCCACGTCGCTGTTCGCGTTGGCTATCCTTCACACCTTTCTTGCTTCGCGCTTTGAACGCCTGGCGCACACCCAGTCGTCGCATGCCGGCCTATGGCATTTCTTCGGTGAAGTTGAAGCTGTCTTCGGCATATGGGCATTCGTGCTGGTCGTGACGATGGCTGTCGCGATTGGCACCAGCGGTGCGGTCGCGTATCTCGAAGGGCTGAATTTCACTGAGCCGATGTTCGTGTTCGCCATCATGGTGGTCGCGGCGTCGAAGCCGGTCATCCATTTCTGCCGGTGGCTGGTGCATGGCGTGGCACGTGTGCTGCCACTGCCCGCAAACCTCTCGCTCTTCTTTGTCATGCTGTCGCTGGTGCCGCTGATGGGATCGTTCGTCACGGAGCCGGCCGCCATGACGCTCGCGGCATTGATGCTGCGCGAACGCTTTTATTCCAAAGGCATTTCGGCGCGCCTCAAGTACGCCACGCTCGGCGTGTTGTTCGTGAATGTCTCCATCGGCGGCACGCTCACGCACTTCGCCGCGCCACCGGTGCTCATGGTTGCCGGCACCTGGGGGTGGGATGCCGCTTTCATGTTCTCGAACTTCGGCTGGAAGGCCCTGGTCGCCGTGCTTTTCAACGCAGCCGTATTGACGGCTGTCTTCTCCGGCGAATTGCGTGGTTTGGAAAGCTCGCGAGAGAAAGCGCAGAACGACCGGATGCCGGGCATCGTCATCGGCATTCACCTCGCATTCCTGGCGGGCGTCGTCATCTTCGCTCACCACCCGGTGGTGTTCATGATGCTGTTCCTGCTCTTCCTCGGTTTTGCGACGGCCTACGGGCGCTTCCAGGATCGGTTGATCCTGCGCGAGGGTCTGATGGTGGCGTTGTTTCTCGCCGGTCTCGTCATTCTTGGCAGTCTGCAGAAGTGGTGGCTGCAACCGCTGCTCTCCGGCATGAACGACACCGTGTTGTTCTTTGGGGCAACGGCGCTGACCGCGATCACCGACAACGCGGCGCTTACCTACCTCGGCTCGTTGGTCGAAGGTGTGGGGGACGGCTTCAAGTACGCGCTGGTGGCGGGCTCGGTGGCGGGCGGTGGCCTCACAGTGATTGCCAACGCACCCAATCCGGCGGGATTCGCGATGCTGAAGAACTACTTCCCCGACCAGGCCATCAATCCGCTCGGCCTGCTCGCTGCCGCACTGGGACCGACGGCGGTCGCCATCGCGGCCTTCAAGTTGCTGTAGAGGCGGCGCGATTGTCGGGCGGACACCGGGCCGCCGAGGCCGTCGCCCTGTAGCGCCGCCTCCCGCGGGCGGGTGCCGATCCGGTATTGAGGTCGGTGCCACGTCGCTACGTCAATGAATCCGCCGGCGCGACGCGAAGCAGGCTCGGCGAGCAGCGGCGGGATGGTTTCGAGGCGATCGCGCAGGCGCGCCAACCGCCTCGATGCGGAACGCGGCCTAGCTGTGCGGCGCGGCCGTCGAACCGCGCTGGACTAGGCGAGGCGCCAGTACGGTTTCGCGCGGCTGTTGTTGCGGGTCGCGGATGCGTCCGACGATCTGCTCGACGGCGGCTTCGGCGATCAGGTCGAACGGCTGCGCCACGCTCGTGAGGCCTGGACTGAGCACGTCACACAGACTGATGTTGTCGACACCCACGAGCGAGACGTCCCCGGGGATCGACAGCCCCGCCGCGCGCAATCCCGACGCCATGCCCATGGCGAACATATCGTTCAAGCACACGATGCCGGTCGGCCGTTGGGCCAGTGCCAGGTATTCCGCGGCCGCCGCGCGCCCGATGTCGGCCAGTGCCGTATCGCCGTAGGGCGATTGGCCCGGCGTGGGCTCGCGGCTGATTTCGATGGCCTGCAATCCATGTCGCGCCATTGCCTGCCGGTAGCCGGCCAGGCGCGCCTGACGACTCGGCGACAGGGGGAGCGCCGTGGCATAGGCGATGGACCGGTGTCCCTGGGCGACGAGATGATCGACCGCCATGCCGATCGCTTGCTGATTGTCGATGGTGACGATGTCGACATCGTCCATGTGAATGTCGGTGTGCCGCATGTCGAAGGCGGCGAAGGCGATGGCGCGCTGGCGCAGCCATTCGATCGTTGCCGCGTCCGCTGGAGCGGAGGCGCCCAGCAGGCCGCGCACGCCACCGGCGACCAGTTCTTCCATGAAGCTGCGTTCGCGCTGCGGGTCGCGCAGCGTATTGCACAGTACGACACGGAACCCGCGCCGGTTGGCGGCTTGTTCCACCGCCAGCGCCAGTTCGCCGAAGAACGGGTTGGCCACCGACGGCACGAGCAGCCCCAGCAACGGCGCATGACCCGTCTTGAGCTGGCGCGCCGCAGTGTTGGGGGTGAAGCCGAGCGTCTGGACGGCCTGCGCGATGCGCTCGCGCGTGTCCGGGCTCATCTGGTCGTGGCGTTCGTTGAGGAAGTTCGAGACGCTCGAGGCGGAAACGCCTGCGGCCTTGGCTACGTCTTGAATGGTCGATCCGCGATGTCGCACTGTCCGTGTCCGTTGCGATGTTGGAAATGGGGGCCGGTACATCCGGCGCCCGCGCATTGTCGCACCGGCGTGGGCCCGGGCACAAAAGACACTTGGGCGAATGTCGCATCCATGACAACGGCGTGTGTCGGGCCGTCGTCAGGATGCGTGCCGGACCGGCTCAGGGGCAGATCTGCCCACCATTGACGTCGAGAATCTGGCCGGTGATGTAGCCGCTGGCGGCGTGCGATGCAAAGAACACATATGCTGGGGCGAGTTCCCGCACGGTGCCGAACCGGCCCATCGGGATGCTGTTGGCAATGCGCGTCTTGAGTTCGTCGCTCTTGTCGGCGTGGAAGGCGGTGTCCACCGTACCGGGGGCCACGATATTGAAGCGGATGCTGTCCTTGGTGAATTCCTTCACCCAGTTGCGGTGGATGTCGTGCAGCCACGCCTTGGAGGCCGCATACACGCCGGCGCCGATGCCGCCGCCTTCGCGAGCCGCGATGGAACCCGTGCTGATGACGGCGCTGGTGGTGCCGCTGGCCTTGGCGGACGCGCGCAGGTGCGGAATGGAGAACTTGGTCATCATCAGCACCGAACGGCCGTTGAGATCCATCACGCGGTCGTAGAAAGCGTCGTCGATATTCTCGAGGTTGCTGCGCCCGGCCAGCCCGCCGGCATTGTTGATCAGCACGTCGAGGCCGCCGAAGTGGTCGACGAAGGCCTCTACCAGGCGCTGACACTCAGCCGTCTTGGTGATGTCGGCGCGGAAGAAGGCGCCATCGCCGCCGGCTTCGCGCAGCTTGCCCAGCAGCAGGGCCGGGTCGGCGGGGGCGACGTGCGAATTGAGTCCGACCAGTGCCCCATAGCGAGCCAGTTCGACGGCAGTGGCGAGCCCGATGCCTTCGGTCGAGCCGGTGATGAGGATTCTCTTGCCTTTCAGATCGCTGAACATGATGTGACGCCTTCGATGTAAAAGTGAATCGTTATACTAAAACGATTTAGAAAAAGAAAGCGAAATCCTCAAATCAGTCCCAAAATGCAGCGCGGTTACACGCCCGGCAGGCCGGCGTGACGCAAAAAAAGGGCGCCGCGGCGCCCTTGGTGCGAGTGTTCAGTCGATCAGAGCGAGCCGTACGAATGCAGGCCCGACAGGTACATATTCACGCCGAGGAAAGCAAAGGTCGTCACCAGCAGGCCGATGAGCGCCCACCACGCCAGTACCGCGCCGCGCAGCCCTTTGGTGAGCCGCATGTGCAGCCAGGTCGCGTAGTTGAGCCACACGATCAGCGCCCAGGTTTCCTTCGGGTCCCATTGCCAGTACGTGCCCCATGCCTCGGCCGCCCACAGCGCACCGAGGATGGTAGCGATGGTGAAAAAGGCAAAGCCGATCGAAATGGCGCGGTACATCACATCGTCCAGCACCTGCAGTGAGGGCAGGCGGCTGGTGAGGATGCCCTTGGACGCCAGCAGGTAGGCGGCGCCGACCATCGCCGACATGGCGAAGGCGCCGTAGCCGATGAAGTTGGCCGGCACGTGGATCTTCATCCAGTAAGACTGCAGGGCCGGAATCAGCGGCTGGATTTCGTGCGCGTCGCGCGAAAAGCTGTACCACAGCAGAAAGCCCACCGCCGCCGAGATCACCAGCATCACGAACGCGCCCATGCGCCGGGTGGCGTAGCGCGATTCGTAGAAGAGGTACATCAACGTGGTCAGCACGGTGAACAGCACAAACACTTCGTACAGGTTACTGACCGGGATATGGCCGACGTCGGTGCCGATCAGGTAGCTCTCGTACCAGCGCACCAGCATGCCTGTGAAGCCGGCGCCCGCTGCGATCCATGCCAGTACGGTGCCGCTGCGCTCGAAAAAGGTGGAGCGCGCGAGCATGCCGAGCCAGTAGGCGGCAGTCGACAGGAAGACCGTCGCGCTCATCCACATGATGGCCGTCTGGCTCGACACAAAGTACTTGAGGAGGAAGACCTCGTCGGCTCGCACCAGTTGCCCCTGGTACAGCCCGACGGCGATGAGGGCCACCGCCGCGCATGCGAGCAGGAACACCCGCATCGGCTTCCAGTACCAGCCGAATGCGGCCGCCGCAGGCACGGTGCAGACGAGGATGGCCCGTTCGTAGATGTCCATGTACTCGCCGAAGGCGTGCAGCGCGTAAGCGGCGCCCGCCGCGAGGATCAGTGCGAAGAGGACGTCGAACGGCCCGAAAGCGGGCAGGCGTGAAGTCTTGGCGAGCAGCGTTTTCTGTGCGATTTCCATGGTTCCGCCATCACTGAGGTTCGTCACGCTGGGCCGCCGTGGCGTCCAGGTGGTTCATGAGCGCATCACGGTGGCGGGCAAACTGCTCGCCCGCGTCCAGTCCCTGCCGGTTGGTCGACAGCGCCATCAGGATTCTGCCATCAGCCTTCAGCAGAACGAACAGGCGTCGCTCGCGCACGTACAGCATGGCGAACACGCCCATCACCAGCAACAGGCTGCCAAGATAGACCAGCGGCTTGCCCGGTGAGCGCGTCGCTTGCAAGACCGTCGCCTGTACCTGCTCGAAGCTCACCAGTTGCAGATAGACCGGCGAACCATAGTGCATGCTGTCGCTCACGCTGGCCAGGCTGTCGCGTACGAACTGTATGCGTTGTGCGGTCGGTTCGACGGGCTTTTCGCCAGCGCGTTCGCGCGCCAGCATCCAGGCTTCCCACGTCGTGCCTTCCATGACTTTCAGCAGCGCCGAGGCGACATTCTCGCGATCCGCCTGCGGCACAGTCTTCTCGATGAAACCGCCGAGCGAATCGAAACCTTGCTCGCTGAATAGCTGCAGCGTGCGCTGGGCGGTTTCTTCGAGTCGCTGCGCCGAATCCGGCCTGAGCGATTCGCGCTGTTGCGCGCCGCGTGCGTAACGCCTGGCGACTTCGGCGCGAAGCTTTGGGTCGAGCAACGCGTTGCGCAGGGCGAACCAGGCGTCGACCGTGCCCGCTTCATCAGTCGGAATGCGCAGGAAGCGGAAGGGCTGGTCGGGCGATTCGCGCATGCCGGCCAGCGCGTACCAGCGCCCGTCCTGCTCGGTCGGCACCATGTAGTTGATGTACTCGCGGGCCTGACCGGACGCATCGCGCAGGCGGTACGTGAAGCTGGGCCCCACGTTCTTCATCGTCCGTTCGCTGCGTGACTTGGCGCCGCTGCCCAGGTGCTGTTGGAGGCGGGCCAGACCGGTGGCGGTGGAAGCTTGCTGCCCCACCGTTTCGACATTGAACGGGCGGAAGTCGGTGAACTCGGCCGTGTATTGCTGTCCGTCATAGGCCAGCGGCAAGGCTTCGTTGACCACGGCTTCGACCAGACGCGACTCGGGCACGCTGGCGTGGTCGCCATGATCCGCGTGGCGGCCGCCTTCTTCTTGGGCTTCGCCCGGCACGAGGCTGTGAACCGCCAGCCGCAGGCGGCTGCCCCCATCTTCGAAGCTCGCCTGATACAAGGTCACGCCACGATAGGTCAGCGGCTTGTTCACTTCGATCGTGTGGCGGAAAGACTTGCCGCTGTCGCGGTCCGTGATGATCACGTCGCTGGCGAAGCGCTTGGGCTGGCCGGTGGGGTAGAAATCGACGTGGAATTTATCGAGTGACACGATGAACGGCAGATCCTGCAGCAGCATGCCGTCGTCGACATTGAGCACGGCGACACTGGCCGACTTGCCTTCGGGAATGAACACGTTGCCGCGGAAGGTGGCGTTGCCTTCACCGAGGCGACTTGTCGGCGGCACCTGCGAGACGTCGCTGACCTCGCCATGCAGCACCTGCTTGTTGCCCAGCGCCATGCGCAGCTTGAGCGGCAGATTGCCGTCGAGCAGCCCGCCCACGCAGATCAGGATGATGGCGCCATGCGCCAGGAAGTACCCGGCGCGGCTCCAGCTGCCTTGCTTGGCAGCCAGCAGCAAGTCGCCATCGCGCGGGTTCTCTCGGGTGCGGAAGCCATTGGCTGCGAGGTATGCTCGCGTGCGTGCGGCGGCGGTTTCAGCATCGAGCGACGTGCGGCCTTCGGCGCACAGGTGGAAGGCGCGCAGCGAAGTCTCTCGCGCCGTTTCGCGGAAGGCGCGCATGTCGTGCAGCATCGGGCGCGCGTGGCGGACGATGCACAACCCGGTCGACAGGAGCAGGAAGGCGAGGATCGCCAGGAACCAGCCGGTGCTGTAGACGTTGTACAGCCCGAGCATCTGGAACATCGGGAACCAGAACGGACCGAACTGGTTGAGGTAGTTGTTGAACGGCTGGTTCTGCTGCAGCAGCGTGCCGATGACCGACGCGATGGCCAGCACGGTCAGCAACGCGATGGCAAAACGCATCGACGACAGCAATTCGTAGAGGCTGCTGGCGGCCTGGCTCCGGGGGCGTCTTGCTGGGGCTGGGTTCTTCATGGGACTGGGCGGTTGGTCGTTACTACGACCGGTGCGGCCGCCTTTGGTTGCAGCATTGTGCCGCGCGGCATGCATTCACTGCGCAATCGGCGGCAGAAAACAAAAAGGGGTGGCCGGGCCACCCCTTCAGCGTCGCCATTGATCAACGCAGGCCGGCAATATAGTCGGCCACCGCCTTGATCTCGGGATCGGTCATGCGCAGGGCAATGCTGCGCATCATCGAGTTCGGATCGTTGGCGCGCACGCGCGGCGAATCGGGCTTGGACGCGTCGGTCACGTCGCGGAATGCCTTGAGCTGGGCTTCGGTGTATTCCGGATGCTGGCCGGCAAGGCGCGGGAATTGCGCCGGCAGGCCTGCACCGGCCGGACCGTGGCAACCCGCGCAGGCGGGCAGGCCGCGTGCCTGATCGCCACCGCGCCACAGGCGGCGGCCCAGATCGAGCGTGTCCTTGTTGTGTGCGAAGGCGGGCTTGGCCTTCTGCTGCGAGAAATACGCTGCCAGCGCCTTCATGTCGTCGTCCGACAGCGGCGTGGCCATTGCCGTCATCACGGCATTGGGGCGTTCGGGCTGCTTGCCGTCCCAGCCCTTGAAGTTGTGCAACTGCTTGTAGATGTATGACGCGTGCTGGCCCGCCAGCGACGGATTGGCAGTGATCACACTGTTGCCATCGACCCCGTGGCAGGCGGCGCACACCTGCTCGACAGTCTGTTTCGCCTTGGCCATGTCAAGCTTGGCCGCAGTCTGGGGGCCTGTCTGGGCGACCGCTACGGTGGCGGACAGCGTCAGGGACAGGCAAAGCATGCGCTTGATCATCATCACCTCAAAGGCGGGAAGCGTTGTCAAATCCTGATATTCTATATCAGCTCTCCCGTCGGCCAATACGCAGGCTGCATTCGCTGCCAGCGCCCCTTCAAATGCCCTTGTTCCGCAACGCACGCTTCGAGATTTCCATTGCCCGCCCGCAGGATCTGCCGCCCCCTTCCGGCGCCGAGATCGCCTTTGCCGGGCGCTCCAACGCGGGCAAGTCCAGCGCCATCAACACGCTGGTCGGGCATGTGCGCCTGGCTTTCGTCTCCAAGACGCCGGGCCGCACGCAGTTGATCAACATCTTCCGCATGACCAACGGCGCCGCGCTGGTCGACCTGCCCGGGTACGGCTACGCCAAGGTGCCGGAGGCCATCCGCAAGCAGTGGGTCAAGCTGCTGGAAAACTACCTGTCGCGGCGCGAGAGCCTGATCGGGCTCATCCTGATCATGGATTCGCGCCATCCGCTCACGCCGCTGGACCGTCAGATGCTTGATTGGTACGCGCCCACGGGCCGGCCGATCCACGTGCTGCTGACCAAGGCCGACAAGCTCACGCGCTCCGAACAGGCGCGCACGCTGGCCGTGGTGCGGCGCGACCTCAAGGCGGGCTGGGGCGATCAGGTGACAGTGCAGCTCTTCTCGAGCCTGAAGAAGACCGGGGTGGAAGAGGCAGAAGCCATCGTGGGGAGCTGGCTGGTGCCGCCTTCGACCGACGAAACCGAAGCCGTCGCCAACTGAAAACGCATGCGCGCGGTTCGCGCGAGAGGCCGGAATGTACTTCGGTACATACTCCGGTCCAAGCGGATTCCGGGCCGCACATGAGTTTCGATCACGGCTTCGCAGCCCGATGAATTTGGCGGGGCTTGTTCAGGTTCGGTGCGAGAAGTCGTCAGCGAGACGAAGAGCAGCGCAGGAGCCGGAATGTACTCGGCGCATGAGGATTCCGGGCAGCGCATGAGTTTCGATCACGGCTTCGCAGCCCGATCATGGACAAGCCCAGAAAAAATAAGCCCCCGGCGAGAGGGGTTCGCGCCGGGGGGAAAACAACCTGAACGACCCGGGGGAGTGCGCTCAGGCGCCCGCTCAGGGAGGTGAAGCGGGAGATGGCGTCGCGCCATCTGCAGGCTATGACGGGCCCTTGATATAGAAGTTCCCGACAATCATGCGATTTTTCGCAGGACGGCCGGTTTTGTTCGATGATCCTCTCCTGATTACGCGAAACCGGCCATCGAATCACTCCGCGAGGATGTACCAGTGACCAAGTTCGCAGCATTTCCCCATGCTCGCCCGCGCCGCATGCGTCGGGACGACTTCTCCCGCCGTCTCATGCGCGAATCGCGCCTGTCTGCCGACGATCTGATCTACCCGGTCTTCGTGCTCGATGGCGAGCGTCGCACCGAGGCGGTCGCTTCGATGCCCGGCGTCGAACGCGTGTCGATCGACAATCTCCTGCGGGTGGCGGAAGAGGCCGTGAAGCTCGGCGTGCCGGCGCTGGCCTTGTTCCCGGTGGTGGACCAGGCCCATAAGAGTCTCGATGCCGCCGAGGCCTGGAACCCCGAAGGTCTGGTTCCCCGCACGGTGCAGGCGCTGAAGAAGCACTTTCCCGAACTGGGCGTGATCACGGACGTCGCCCTCGATCCGTACACCACGCACGGGCAGGACGGGTTGATCGACGAGTCCGGCTATGTGCTCAACGATGAAACCGTGGCGGCGCTCGAAAAGCAGGCGCTGTGTCACGCGCAGGCAGGTGCCGACGTGGTCGCACCTTCCGACATGATGGACGGCCGCATCGGCCGCATCCGCCAGCAACTGGAGTCCCACGGCCTGATCTACACGCGCATCCTGGCCTACTCAGCCAAGTACGCATCGGCGTTTTACGGGCCGTTCCGCGATGCCGTCGGATCGGCCGCGAATCTCGGCAAGGGCAACAAGTACACCTACCAGATGGACCCGGCCAATTCGGACGAGGCTGTGCACGAGGCCGCCGCCGACCTCGCCGAAGGCGCGGACATGGTCATGGTCAAGCCTGGTATGCCATATCTGGACATCGTGCGCCGGGTGAAGACCGAGCTCCAGGTGCCGACCTTTGTCTATCAAGTCAGCGGCGAATACGCGATGCTGCAGGCGGCGATTGCCAACGGCTGGCTGTCGGAGGCGGTGATTCTTGAATCGCTGACCGCCTTCAAGCGCGCCGGCGCCGATGGCGTGCTCACGTACTATGCGCTGCACGCAGCGCGCGCGCTCAAGGGCGGCGCATGACATCAGTAGTGGTGCGGCCGATGCGGGTGTCCGACTTGCCGGCCGTATTCGACCTGCAATGCCGGGCCTATCCGCCTGGCTATCACGAACCGACCGATGCGCTGGCCAGCCGGCTCGCCCTTGGCCCGGCCTTCTGCTTTGTTGCTTTGGCAGGCGATGCGGTGGTGGGCTACGTTTTTGCGCATCCGTGGGCCGGGCCGCCGCCCGCACTGCACACGCCGCTGCCTGCCTGCGAAGCGGCCGATCATGTGTTCTTCCATGACCTCGCCGTCTGCCCGCTGCGTCGCGGCGTTGGAGCCGCGCAGCGCTTGCTCGACGCCCTTTTTGCGGCGGCCCATGCACGTGCCATTCGTAGCGCGCGTCTTGTGGCGGTGGGCGAGGCGCAGCCTTTCTGGCGTCGCCATGGTTTTTCGACCCAGTCGATCGCCCTGCACCCGAGTTACGGCGAGGCGCAGCACATGGCTCGCTCGCTGATCGCCAACGCGCACTGACGCAACGCCCGTGGGTACGCGTCCTGCGTACCCTTTGTTTCCGTCCAATTATTCCTTGTGGATTCCCCTTAGTTGACCTGGGTCAAATTGAACGTATGATTCAAACGAACGTTTGATCTGGATTCAGGAGTGACCTCAGTGAATACGACAGTGCTGGACAAGCGCGCCCCCGAAGCGCGTGGATCATCCGACACCGCCGCGCGCATTCTCGATGCGGCCGAAAAACTCTTCGCTGAACATGGCTTCGACGGCACGTCGATGCGCCTCATCACGTCCGTCGCGGGCGTGAATCTGGCGTCGGTCAACTATCACTTCGGCAGCAAGGAAGGTCTCTTCCAGGAGGTCTTCCGTCGTCGCCTGACCGAACTGAACCTGCACCGGCTGGCCATGCTCGATCGCGCCGAAGCCGCCGCCGCTGGTGCGCCGCTCAAGCCCAGCGCGGTGCTGGAAGGCTTCTTCGGCCCCGCGCTCGACATGGCGGCCGATACCGAACGCGGCGGACACACCTTCATGCGCCTGCTTGGACGCACTTATACCGAGCCGGCGGAATTCGTCCGCAAATTCATGGCGGACGAATACGCGCAGGTGGTGGCGCGCTACACCGACGCGCTGTACCGCTCGCTGCCCGACGTACCGCGCGCGGAAATCATGTGGCGCTTCCATTTCATGATGGGGGCGATGTCCTACGCCATTTCCGGCGCCGATTCGCTGGAACTGGTGACGGGACGCTTCGACGATGACCCGGCGCTGCTCAAGCCGCGCCTGGCCGCCTTCCTGCTCGGCGGGCTGCGGGCGCCGTTACCGGATGGACACGGCATGCGCGGCGAACCCGCGCGACAGGCCGACTGAACAAACCGAATAAAAAACGAAAAATCCCAGGAGACAGAGATGGTGATTGGATTAGTGGTGTTGCTGGTGATCGGCATGCTCGCACTGGCTGCGATGCGTGCGCCGCTGGCAGTGTGGGTAGTGGCGCTGGCCGCGTGGTGGTTCGGTCTGTCGGCGGCAGCCGGCTGGTCGACGACGACCGGCATCGTGCTGGCGGCCATTACGGTGGTGATCGGCGCCGTGTTCGTATTGAAGCCGCTGCGTCGCGCGCTGGTGACACGCGGTATTTTCGGCGCCTACAAGAAGATGCTGCCGGCGATGTCGGACACCGAACGCACCGCGCTCGAAGCCGGTACGGTGTGGTGGGACGGCGAACTGTTCTCGGGTCGCCCCGACTGGAAGAAGCTGCTGTCGCTGCCGCAGCCCACGCTCACGCCGGAGGAACAATCCTTCCTCGATGTCGAGACCAACGAACTATGCCGTCTCGTGAACGACTGGGAAACCACCCACGTCCACAACGATCTCTCGCCCGAAGCCTGGCAGTACATCAAGGACAAGGGCTTCCTCGGCATGATCATCCCCAAGTCGTATGGCGGTAAAGGCTTCTCGGCCTTCGCGCATTCGCAGATCGTGATGAAGCTGTCCACGCGCAGCTCGGCATCCGCCGTCAGCGTCATGGTGCCCAATTCGCTCGGGCCGGCCGAACTGCTCCTGCACTACGGCACCGACGAGCAGAAGTCGTACTACCTGCCGCGTCTGGCGTGCGGACAGGAGATTCCCGCCTTCGCACTGACCAGTCCGCAAGCGGGCTCGGATGCCGCGTCGATTCCCGATCGCGGCGTCGTCTGCAAGGGCATCTACCAAGGGCGCGAAGTGCTCGGCATGCGCGTCACCTGGGACAAGCGCTACATCACACTCGGGCCCATCTGCACGGTGCTGGGGCTGGCTTTCCGCCTGTACGACCCCGACCACCTGATCGGTAACGTCGATGATCTGGGCATCACCTGCGCGCTGGTGCCGCACGACCATCCGGGCGTGAATATCGGCCGTCGCCACTTGCCGCTCAACGCGATGTTCCAGAACGGACCCAATTGGGGGACGGACGTCTTCATGCCGCTGGACTTCATCATCGGCGGCCCGAAGATGGCGGGGCAGGGGTGGCGCATGCTGATGGAATGTCTCGCCGCCGGGCGTTCGATCTCGCTGCCGGCTTCCAACACCGGCATGATGAAGCTCACGGCGCGGGCCGTCGGCGCATATTCCCGCGTACGTGCGCAGTTCAAGACCGCCATTGGCAAGTTCGAAGGCGTGGAAGAACCGCTGGCGCGTATCGGCGGCAATCTGTACATGGCCGATGCGGCGCGCGTGATGACCGCCGGCGCGATCGACCTGGGCGAGAAGCCCTCGGTCGTGTCCGCCATCGTCAAGTACCACGTCACCGAGCGTGCCCGTGTGGTGGTCAACGACGGCATGGACATTCTCGGCGGCAAGGGCATCTGCCTCGGGCCGCAGAACTTCCTCGGCCGCGCGTATCAGCAGATTCCCGTCGGCATCACGGTGGAAGGCGCCAACATCCTCACGCGTTGCCTGATCATCTTCGGGCAGGGTGCGATCCGCTGCCATCCGTACGTGCTCAAGGAAATGCTCGCCACGCAGGATCGCGACAACACGCGCGCGCTGGTGGCTTTCGACGATGCGCTGTTCTCGCACATCGGCTTTACCGCCTCGAACAAGGCGCGCGCCTTCCTGATGGGCCTGACGGGTGCGCGCTTCGTGCGCGCGCCGGACAATGTTGCGCCCGAAACGCGCCGCTACTACCAGCGCCTGACGCGCTTCGCGGCAGCCTTCGCGTTCCTCGCCGACGTGTCGATGCTGACCATGGGCGGCGATCTCAAGCGCAAGGAAAAACTCTCCGCGCGACTGGGCGACATCCTCTCGCAGCTCTACCTGTGTTCGGCCACGCTCAAACGTTTTGAAGTCGAAGGTCGCCAGGCCGCCGACGCGCCGCTCATGCATTGGTCGATCCGAGATGCGATCTTCAAGATGCAGATTGCATTCGACGGCGTCATCGCCAACTTCCCCAATCGCTTCCTTGCCTGGGGCCTGCGTCGCGTGGTGTTCCCCTTCGGCCAGCGCTACGTCACGCCGTCCGATCGCCTGGGGCACGAAGTCGCACAGTTGCTGATCGCGCCGTCCGCCACGCGCGACCGTCTGGTGGCCGACAGCTATGTGCCGACGACCGAGGACGACCCCGTCGGCACGCTCGAACTGGCGCTGCAGGCAGCCGTCGCCGCGGACGCCATCGAAGCCCGCGTGCGCGCTGCCCACAAGGCGGGGCAGATCGATGCGCGCGGCATGCCGGCCCAGATCGCACAGGCCATCGAGCGCAAGATCATCACGGTCGAGGAACAACAATTGCTAGAACGCCGCGAGGCGCTGCGCCAGAAGTGCATCCGTGTGGATGACTTCCCGCAGGACCTGGGCATCGGTGACGCACGCGCACACATTCGCCCGGCCATGACCGAGGCGCATCGCGCGGCTGCCTGAGGATGACTCAATGAGCTTCAAACCGGTCTACATCATCGATGGCGCGCGCACGCCGTTCCTCAAAGCACGCAACGCACCGGGGCCGTTCGCGGCGTCCGACCTTGCCACCATCGCCGCACGAGCGCTGCTGGCGCGCCAATCGTTCGTAGCGGACGAGCTCGACGAAGTCATCCTCGGCTGCGCTTCGCCATCGCCGGACGAGGTCAACATCGGGCGCGTGGCGGCGCTGCGCATGGGCTGCGGTCAATCGGTGCCAGGCTGGACCGTGATGCGCAATTGCGCCTCGGGCATGCAGGCGCTCGACTCGGCGGTGACCAACATTCAGGCGGGGCGCTCGAACCTCGTGCTTGCCGGCGGCGCGGATGCGCTCTCTCGCGCGCCGCTGCTGTTCTCGGACGCGATGGTGCGTTGGCTGTCGGGCTGGTACGCGGCCAAGACACTCGGCCAGCGCGCGGCGGCGATCCGTCGCTTCAAGCTGGGTTATCTCGCGCCGGTGATCGGCATCGTCAAGGGGCTGACCGATCCGGTCGTCGGCCTGATGATGGGGCAGACCGCCGAGAACCTTGCGTGGCGCTTCGGCATTTCGCGCGAAGAGATGGATGCCTTCGCCGTGCGCAGTCATCAACGCGTAGCGGCTGCGCAGGACGCGGGCCACTTCGCCGACGAACTCGTTCCGCTGGTCGATGAAAAGGGCAAGGTCTACGCCGAAGACGACGGCCTGCGCCGCGATTCGAGCGTCGAGGCGCTCGCCAAACTGCGTCCCTTCTTCGACAAGAAGTACGGCAAGGTCACGGCGGCCAACAGCTCGCAGGTGACCGATGGTGCGACCTGGCTCGTGCTGGCCTCCGAAGAAGAGGTGCAGCGGCGCGGGCTCGAACCCATTGGCCGTATCGTCGACAGTCAGTGGGCAGGGCTGGCGCCGGAGCAGATGGGGCTCGGCCCCGTACATGCCTGCACGCCGATCCTGCAGCGTCATGGGCTGGGCCTGAACGACCTCGATGCATGGGAAATCAACGAGGCTTTCGCCGCCCAGGTGATGGGCTGCATTGCCGCGTGGAACGATGCGGCGTATTGCCGCGAACAACTCGGATTGCCGGACGCGCTCGGCCGGCTCGACGAGTCGAAGCTCAATATCGATGGCGGCGCCGTCGCGCTGGGCCACCCTGTGGGTGCCAGCGGCGCGCGCATCGTGCTGCACTTGCTGCATGTCCTGCAACGCACCGGCGGCAAGCGCGGCATCGCGTCGATCTGCATCGGCGGCGGGCAAGGTGGCGCGATGCTGGTGGAAACCATGGGGGCCGGCGCATGAGCAGCATCGGCCTGGTGGTGGACGCCACCTGCGACCTGCCGTCCGATTTTGTTCGCGAACACGGCGTGTCCGTCATGCCGATCTCCGTGCGCGCCGGACAGCACACGCTCGTCGACACGCGCGACGATGCGCGCACGCTGGCGCACTATGCGCGGCTGGCGCCGACCGATGCTGACGACATTCACTCCGAGCCGCTCGATCCGGCCGGTGTCGAGCGCTTCGTGAGGGAAGAGATCGTGCCGCTGCACGATCATGTCTTCTGCCTGACGATCACCTCGGCCCGCTCGAAGATCTACGACAACTCCACGCGCGCCTCCTTCAGCATCAATGCACAGGGGCGCGCCCTGTGCGCAGAACATGGCCGCAACGGGCGCTTTGCGATGGCCGTCATCAGTAGCCAGAGCATGTTTGGCGGGCAGGCCGTAATGGCTTCCGAGATCGCGCGCCTCATCGGCCAGGATGCCAGTGCGCGCGACATCGACGAACGCATCCGCGCGCTGGCGGCACACACGCATTGCTACATGGTGCCGCCCAGCCTGCACTACATGTATCGGCAGGCTTCGCAGCGCGGAGACAAGAGCGTGTCGTGGGGCAGCTTCACCTTCGGCACGATGCTGGACGTCAAGCCGGTGCTGCACTGCCATCGTGATCAGACCGGCCCGGTCGACAAGGTGCGTGGGTTCGAACATGGCGTCGAGCGCATGTTCGGACGCGTTGCGCGCCAGATCCGCGAAGGGCTCCTGGTGCCGACCGTGTGCGTAAGCATCGGCGGCGACCCGGCCACGCTGGACACGATTCCTTCCTTTGTCGACATGCTTCACGCGGCCCGCGATTGCGGCGTCGAAGTGCTGCGCGCAGTCATGAGCGCGGCCAGCGGCACCAAGGTCGGTCCCGGCTGCATCTCGGTCGGATTCGTCGCCGACAATCATCGTTACGCGACGTGAGTACGGATATGCAGAGAATGAAATCAGAACAAATGTTCCGTCACTGGCGCCTGGATCGCGATGCCGAAGGCGTCGCCTGGGCCACCATCGACTATGCCGATGGCTCCGCCAACACGCTCGGCAGCGAAGTGCTGCGCGAATTTTCGAGCCTTCTCGACGTGCTCGACGGCTTGCCGCCCGCAGGGCTGGTGATCCGCTCCGGCAAGAGCGCCGGCTTCATCGCCGGGGCCGATCTCGACGAGTACATGAAGATCGACACGGTCGAGGGCATCAAGGAAATCGTCGCGCGCAACTGGGACCTCTACAACCGGCTGGAGCGCGTGCCGTACCCGACGCTGGCGCTGATCCGCGGGCACTGCATGGGCGGTGGCCTCGAGATGTCGCTGGCGTGCCGCTATCGCATCGCGGTGGACGAGCCCGCCACGCGCCTGGCGCTGCCGGAGGTGATGCTCGGCATCGTGCCCGGCTGGGGGGGCATGCTGCGCCTGCCGCGTGTCATCGGCCCGGCGGCAGCCATGGACATGATGTTGACCGGCAAGCAGATCGACGCACGTCGCGCCAGGCGGATGGGGCTGGTGGATGAAGCCGTGCCGCCGCGCGTGATGGACAACGCTGCGCGCATGCTGGTGTTGTCCAAGCGCCCCGCCCATCGTCCGGGCCTCGTGCAGCGCTTGCTCAACGGCCCGCTCAAGAGCGTCGTGGCCAACGGCGCGCGCAAGCAGGTCGCCAGGCGCGCCCGCCCGGAGCAGTACCCCGCGCCGTACGCCATCATCGACACCTGGCAGCATTTCGACGGCAACTCGCTTGCCGTGCCGCCGGGACACACGGCATCGCTGGAATACATCTTCGCGCAGGGCACGGCGCGCAATCTGGTCCGCGTGTTCTTCCTGCAGCAACGGCTCAAATCCTTTGGCAAGACCGAAGACGTCGGCGCGTTCGACCCGCGTCACGTGCACGTGGTGGGTGCCGGCGTGATGGGCGGCGATATTGCCGCGTGGTGCGTGCAGCGGGGCATGACGGTCACGCTGCAGGACCAGAACATCGAGCGCATCGCGCCCGCCATCCGGCGCGCGGCCGAAGGCTTCGGCAAGAAGTACCGCGGCGATCGCAAGCAAGTGCGCTTTGCCCTCGACCGCCTGATTGCCGACCCGCGCGGCGACGGCATCGCGCACGCCGACGTCATCATCGAAGCGATCTTCGAAAACCTCGACGCCAAGCACGCCCTGTTCCGCGACATCGAATCGCGCGCCCGACCCGACGCGGTGCTGGCCACCAATACCTCGAGCCTGCGCCTGGAAGATATCGCCATTGCGCTCAACCAACCTGAGCGCTTGGTGGGCATTCATTTCTTCAACCCGGTGGCAAAGATGCCGTTGGTCGAGGTGGTGCGCGGGCAGGGGAGCGATGCGCAACAGGTTGCCCGCGCGCTGTCGTTCGTGCACAAGCTCGACAAGCTGCCGCTGCCGGTGGCCAGCGCGCCCGGCTTCCTCGTCAATGCCGTGCTCGGGCCGTACCTCCTCGAGGCAATGCGCTGCGTGGACGAGGGCATCGCGCCCGCGACCATCGACGCGGCGATGGAAGCCTTCGGCATGCCGATGGGCCCGATCGAGCTGGCCGACACCGTCGGGCTCGACATCGCGATGGCGACGGGGCGCGCGCTGACTGGCGCAACGGACGTTCCGCGCACGCTCGAGTCGCTCGTGGCGGCAGGCAAGCTTGGGCGCAAGAGTGGCGAGGGTTTCTACACGTGGCGCGACGGCAAGGCCACCAAGCCCGATGCGGGCTCGGTGCCGGACGGGCTTGCCAGACGGCTTGTCGAACCCCTGTTGTCGGCCACGCAACGTTGCGTCGACCACAACGTTGTGGCCGATGCGGACCTCGCAGACGCCGGAGTGATATTCGGCACGGGTTTTGCCCCGTACACTGGTGGTCCGATGAATTACCTGTCTCAGAGAACGCAATGACAAAGCTTCCCGATCGCGAACCGACATTGCGCGTTCTTCCACTGCCCAAGGACCTCAACCAATCCGGCGACGTGTTCGGCGGCTGGCTCATGGCGCACGTGGACATCGCCGGTTCGATCCCTGCCATTCGCCGCGCACGCGGCCGTGTGGTGACCATCGCGGTCAACTCCTTCGTTTTCCGCGAGCCGGTCTTCGTGACCGACCTCGTCAGCTTCTACGCGACGATCGTCAGGGAGGGCACGACCTCGATCACCGTCGATGTGGAGGTCTACTCCGAACGCGATCCCATGAACCCGCACGTGGTGAAGGTCACCGAAGCGACCCTGACCTACGTGGCCCTCGACGAGCGGGGCGGCAAGCGGCCGCTGCCTTCGATGGAGGGCCGTTGAGCATGTTTTCGATGTCAGTCTTGCAGCGTTGTATCGAGCGCGCCCACCGCGCTAGTCGTCCACACAGAGGAGAGTTGTACATGAAGAAAAAAACGATCGCCCACGCGGTAGCCGTGGTGGTTGGCGGCTTCGCGGCTGCCGGTGCCAGCGCTTCCGGTTTCCAGTTGCTGGAACAGAACGCGAGCGGCCTGGGCAACGCGTATGCAGGTTCGGCCGCCGTGGCCGAAGACGCGAGCACGATCTATTTCAACCCGGCCGGCATGACCAAGCTGCAGAACTACGAGCTGTCGGTCGGCTTCAACGGCATCAGCCCCAGCTACAAGTTCCAGAACGGCAACTCCAATACGGGCCTGCTGACGTCCACCGGCAACGGCGGCGATGCCGGCAGCCTGGCGTGGTTGCCCAACGGCTACGCTTCGGCCCGCCTGGTCGACAACCTGTACTTCGGCCTGGGCCTGGGCGCACCGTTCGGCCTCAAGACCGAATACGACGAGCCCTGGATCGGCGGCGCGCAGTCGCAGATGTTCGAGATCAAGACGTACAACGTGAACCCGTCGCTGGCCTACAAGATCAACGACAAGGTTTCGGTGGGCGTGGGCCTGAACTGGCAGAAGATCGATGTCGACTATCAGCGCATCGCCGGCGTCGGCCCGACGCCGATCGCTCCGGGCGTGACCGTTCCGCTGCAGTCGTTCACCGCCAAGCTCAAGGCTGACGACACCGCCTGGGGCTGGAACGTCGGCGCGCTGTTCGACGTATCGCCCACCACGCGTGTCGGCGTGTCGTACCGTTCGCAGATCAAGTACACGATCGAAGGCAACCTGAGCGTCAGCGGTCCGTCCGCCGCCGTGGCGTCTTCTCTCTCGAGCGGTGCCCGCGCCGACGTCAAGCTGCCCGATACCTTCATCGTCAGCGTGACGCAGCGCCTGGATGACCGCTGGACGATGATGGGCGACCTGTCCTACACGGGCTGGAGCAGCATTCCGAAGGTCGACATCGTCCGCACGTCCGGCGCGCAATCGGGCACCGTCGCGCAGACGCTGGACACCAACTTCCGCGACACGTGGCGCGTGGCGCTGGGCGCGACGTACAAGTACGACGACGCGTGGAGCTTCAAGTACGGCGTGGCGTATGACCAGTCGCCGGTGAAGAACGCCGAGTCGCGTCTGACGTCGCTGCCGGACAACGATCGCGTGTGGCTGTCGGTGGGCGCGCAGTACCGCTTCGCCAAGGCCTCGCGTGTTGACCTCGGCCTGTCGTACCTGTTCATCCGTGACGCCAACATCCACAACGACCAGTCCGCACAGGGCCGTGGCGTGGTGGATGGTTCGTACTCGGGCAACGTGCTGGTATTCGGCGCCCAGTACTCGCAGGCGTTCTGATCGTTTAATCATCCGGGAGGAGAGCGACACAGGCACGCGGTCACACGACGGCACCTCCGGCATCCGCCGGCGCTCCCTCCCTTCATTGCAACGGGGGTAAGGGGGCGTATTGCCCCGACCCCGTTTCTGCCGCTCTTCCCCGACCGTCTCGCATCACTGAAGGGGAAGCGTCGTGAGCAACTTCATCATCCGCAAAGTCGCCGTACTCGGCGCTGGCGTCATGGGTGCGCAGATCGCCGCACACTGTGCCAATGCCGAAGTCCCGGTGGTCCTGTTCGACCTGCCGGCCAAAGAGGGTGACCCGAACGGCATCGTGCGCCGGGCGCTCGATGGCCTGAAAAAGCTCGAACCCTCGCCGCTGGCGACGGCAGACCGCGTGCAGTACATCGAAGCCGCCAACTACGAGCAGCACATCGCCAGGCTCGCGGAGTGCGATCTCATCATCGAAGCCATCGCCGAGAAGATGGAGTGGAAGCTTGACCTCTACAAGAAGGTCGCCCCTCACATCCGCCCCGATGCGATCTTCGCCACCAACACCTCGGGTCTGTCGATCAATGCGCTGGCCGATGGATGCCCCGCCGCGCTGCGGCCGCGCTTCTGCGGTGTACATTTCTTCAATCCGCCGCGCTACATGTCGCTGGTGGAGCTGATTCCCTGCGCCGGCACAGACGCTGCGCTGCTCGATCAACTGGAGACCTTCCTCACCACCACGCTGGGCAAGAGCGTGGTCCGCGCATTCGATACGCCCAATTTCGTCGCGAACCGCGTCGGCGTGTTTTCGATCCTCGCCGTCATGCATCACACGCAGCGGCTTGGGCTGGGCTTCGATGAAGTGGACGCGCTGACCGGTCCGCTCATCGGTCGCCCCAAGAGCGCGACCTATCGCACCGCCGACGTGGTTGGCCTCGACACGCTCGCGCATGTCATCAAGACGATGACCGACAACCTGCGCGACGGCCCGTGGGCGAAGTACTACGCTGCACCGGCGTGGCTGGCCGCGTTGATCGAGCGCGGCGCGCTGGGCCAGAAGACCAAGGCCGGCATCTATCGCAAGGACGGCAAGGTCATCAAGGTGCTGGACCTTGCGCAGCAGGATTACCGAGAGAGTGCCGGCCAGGTGGCCGACGAGGTTGCCGACATCCTCGCGGACAAGAATCCGGCCACACGCTTTGCACGCCTGCGTGCCAGCACACATCCGCAGGCGCAGTTCCTGTGGTCGATCTTCCGCGACGTGTTCCATTACGTCGCCGTGCATCTGAAAGACATCGCGCACAACGCCCGTGATGTTGATCTCGCCATGCGCTGGGGTTTCGGCTGGGCGCAAGGCCCGTTTGAAGCCTGGCAGGCCGCAGGCTGGCGCGACATCGCCAAAGCGATAGCCGAGGACATCGCGGCGGGGCAATCCATGGCCGATGCCGCATTGCCGGCATGGGTGAGCGAGGTCGACGGCGTGCATGGCGCGGCAGGTTCGTATTCCGCTGCGAAGGGCGAGCGACAAACGCGCTCGACGCTGCCGGTGTACCGGCGCCAGCTTTTCCCCGAGCGCGTCTTTGGCGAGGCCGAGGAACGTGGCCGCACGTTGTGGGAAACCGACGAAGTCCGCATGTGGACGCTCGATGACGAAGACGGCGCCCACGTCCCCGTGCTGTCGTTCAAGAGCAAGATGTGCGCAGTCGGCCCCGGCGTGCTCGATGGCATCATCGAAGCGGTGCGCCGTGCCGAGCGCGATCACGACGGCCTCGTCATCTGGCAACCGAAAGCGCCGTTCTCGGTGGGCGCCAACCTCAAGCAGATCCGCCCGGTGCTGGAGGCCGGCGACTTCAAGACGCTGGACGGCATCGTCGCACGCTTCCAGGAGATGTCGCAGGCCATCAAGTACGCGCAGGTGCCCGTCATCGCCGCCGTGAACGGCATGGCCTTGGGCGGCGGGTGCGAGATCGTCATGCATTCGGCACGCGCGGTGTGTGCGCTGGAAAGCTACATCGGCCTGGTGGAAGTGGGCGTCGGCCTGATCCCGGCCGGCGGCGGCTGCAAGGAATTCGCCGAGCGTACGGCCGAACTGGCCGCGCGTACCGCGACCAATGATCCGATGAACTGGCTGCAGGGCGTGTTCCAGACCATCGCCATGGCGAACGTGTCGAAGAGCGCCCGCCACGCAAAGGAAATGTCGCTGCTGCGCGAGCATGACATCGTCGTCATGAATCCCAACGAAATCCTCCATGTCGCGCGCAAGACGGCGCGCGCGATGACCGCAGCCGGCTACCGGCCCAGGTTGCCGCCGGCGGGTGTGCCCGTCGCCGGGCGCGGCGGCATTGCCACGCTGGAAATGATGCTGGTGAACATGCACGAAGGCGGCTTCATTTCCGATCACGACTATCGCGTGTCGAAGGCCGTCGCCACGGCGCTGTGCGGTGGCCAGGTGGACGGTGGATCGGTGGTGTCGGAACAGTGGCTGCTCGAAGTCGAGCGTGCCCAGTTCGTCGACCTGCTGCGCACGCCTGCCACGCAGGCCCGCCTCATCCACATGCTCGAAACCGGCAAGCCGCTGCGCAACTGATTCGGAGACACACCATGACTAGAATGATCCAGGACGCCTACATCGTCGCCGCCACGCGTACGCCGGTGGCCAAGCGCCGCGGCGCATTCCGCAACGTGCGCCCGGACGACATGCTGGCCCACGTATTGCGCGAAGTCGTCGGCAAGGTGGAAGGGCTCGATGCGCATGAGATCGGCGACGTGATCGTCGGTTGCGCCATGCCCGAAGCGGAGCAGGGCATGAACGTGGCACGCATCGGCGCTTTGCTCGCCGGCCTGCCAGACAGCGTGCCGGGCGTGACCATCAACCGCTTCTGCTCGTCTGGCCTCAACGCCGTGGCCGATGCGGCAACGCGCATCCAGTTGGGCGAGGCCGACGTCATGATCGGCGCTGGCACCGAGTCGATGACGATCATGCCGCAGATGATGGGCAACAAGGTCGCCATCAACCCGGCGGTGTTCGCCAGCGACGAGCATCGTGCCATCGCCTACGGCATGGGCCTGACGGCCGAACGCGTGGCGACCCGCTACAACGTCTCGCGCGACGACCAGGACGCATTCGCCCAGGCTTCGCATGAGAAGGCGTCGGCGGCCATCGCAGCCGGCCACTTCCGCAACGAGATCTCGCCCTACACCGTGCGGGAACACCGCCCCGGCGCAGGCGCCGAAGTGCGGATCGCTGAGCGCGTGATCGACACCGACGAAGGCCCGCGCGCAGACAGCTCGCGCGAAGGGCTTGCCAAGCTCAAGCCGGTGTTCGCGGCGAAAGGTTCGGTGACGGCGGGCAACAGCTCGCAGATGTCCGACGGCGCTGCCGCCGTGTTGCTGATGAGCGAAGCGGCGGTCAAGCGGTATGGCGTGACGCCGATCGCGCGTTATCGCAGTTTTTCGGTCGCGGGCGTGCCGCCCGAAGTGATGGGCATCGGCCCGGTCGAAGCGATTCCGCGCGCGCTGGCGCGGGCCGGCGTCGCGCTGCAGGACATCGGCTGGATCGAGCTGAACGAAGCCTTCGCGGCGCAGGCCCTGGCGGTGATCCGTACGCTGGGGCTCGACCCGGCACGCGTCAATCCGCTGGGCGGCGCCATCGCGTTGGGTCATCCGTTGGGCGCAACGGGGGCAATCCGCGTGGCAACCCTGATGAGCGCCATGCAGCGGGACGCCGCCCTCAAGTACGGCATGGTGACCATGTGCATTGGCACCGGCATGGGCGCGGCGGGCATCTTCGAGCGCGTGTAGCCCCGGCTTGCGCGATGGCGACGACACGGGCGTCGTTGCCATCGCGCGCAAGCGGGGTCCCCCGTTTGCATCTTCGTCACCGGAGTTGTGTCGGTGATGCGTGGGAATATTCTGTTGCTTCGCCTGTCGTGATATGCATCAAGCCTGCATATGTCATCGACGCAATGATCCGCATCCGTGATTTCCCCGCGACGGATGGTCGTCGATCATGCGAGTTCCCGCCCTGCTGCTGTTGTGCTGTTTCCTGTCCGCGTGTGCGGGTCCCAAGGACGTCGCGATTCCCGCCAATCCTGCGCTGTGGCAGTCCGAGCTGTCCGGTGTGTTCCAGCGGCTGTCGGAAGACGAACGCGTATTGCTGGCCGGCTTTCTGACGCGGGCGCGGATCGGCGAGGGATTCGGCCGCCTCGGCGTGCCGCGCGACATCACCGTCGGACGTGCCATCCAGAACGAGCGCGATTATCTTGAGCGCACCGCCCAGGCGACCGCCGAGCGAGAGGCGGCCCTGCAGCAGCGTGCCGCATTGCGGCAGACGATCATCGAACGCATCAATAGCGTGGTGGCGGTCCAGGTCGACGACGTGCGGGTGCAGCAGGGCAACGCGCGCCGCAAGCGGACGGCGGATCTCCAGCAGGTCTGGCTGACGCTGCACAACCAGGGGCAGGTGCCCATCCGCTCGGTGGTTGGCGAGGCCATCCTGCTCGATACGAAAGGTACGGAAGTGGCGCGCATCGGCTTCCGGTCCAGCACGCAGATCGCGCCGGGACAGAGCGTGAGCTGGCATGGCGAACGGGTCTTCGATTCTTCGCTGCCCGGCCATCAGGCGCTCACCAAGCTCAGGCGCGGTCAATATGCCACGCGCTTCGATCCATCGTCGGTGGCATTTGCCGATGGGTCTCAACTGTCGGTGGCCGAGTAATCGGGGTCATTGCAGCTTCTTGAGATATTCCTTGGTAAAGACGTGATCCGGCAGGTCGCGCGGTTTCATCGCGTCATATTCCAGCACCGACACCTCGCCTTGCTTCAGGGCATCTTCCATCACCAGTCGCGTCGGTCGCACCTTGCCGCCGAGTGATTTGAAGTTCTCGTAACGGCAGCTCTTGAGCAGCCGTCCGGACAGCGAATAGAACTCCGCCTTGTACGGATAACTGTTCGACTGCCTGACCCAGTAGATGACTTTGGCATAGGTCACGCCGCGATCCACCGCATTGAGTTCGAGCACGTCGTAGGCTTCGCCGTCGATGGTGTCGGTCCGCAGCACTTTCGGGTTGTAGTCGCCCGCGAAGTTGGCGCGCGCCAGGTCGCCGTAGGCGACTTCGCCAGTCAGTCGCTGGGCGACGGACAGGCGGACCGGCTGCGACACATTGGGCATGAACAGCCATAGATCGCGCGCTTTCATCAGCAGCACCTGGCCGCGCTCGGCGGCAGGTTCGGTCGTCATGACGATGGTGTTGTCGTTGCCCTTGGAAAGCACGCGGTACTTGCGGACCTCCGGCGCCTGGTCGGGCACTTTGGAAGTAATCGCGATATCGACTTGGAAGCCGTCCGCGGGGAAGCGCACCCGGTCGGCCTTCTCTACGATCGAGCGTGCCATATCTGACTCTTGGGCGGCGGCAGGCAGTGCTACACTCGCCGCCGCAATGGCGAGCAGCAGCGTCATTCGACGCAGGATTGACAGGGTAGGCATCCTTGTAGGCTCCCGCTGGGCTGGGGAGTGGAAGGATGGCCCCGCAACCAGGGCTTGGCAAGGGAGAACGCCACGATGGGCGTCGTTGTCGAGGTGGACAGGGTCAGCAAGGTTTACGAACTTGGCGGGCAGATGTTCCAGGCCCTCAAGAGCGTCAGCCTGGCGATCGAAGAGGGTGTCTTCATGGCCATTGCCGGCCCCTCGGGGAGCGGCAAGACGTCGTTGCTCAACCTGATCGGTTGCATCGATACACCCAGCGGCGGGCGCATCCTGATCGACGGCGTGGATGTGGCGGGTAAATCGGCCGATGAACTGGCCGACCTGCGCAATCGCACCATCGGTTTCATTTTCCAGACCTTCAATCTGCTGCCCGTACTCAGCGCGGCCGAAAACGTCGAATATCCGCTGCTGCGGCGCAACGACCTGACGGCCGCCGAACGGCGCGCGCGGGTCAAGCATTTCCTGAATCTCGTGGGGTTGTCCAATTTTGGCGGGCGGCGGCCGAACCAGCTCTCCGGCGGGCAGCGGCAGCGGGTGGCGATCGCCAGGGCGCTGGCGGTGGAGCCGCGCATCGTGCTGGCCGACGAACCGACTGCCAACCTCGACCGCAAGACGGGCGACGAGATTCTCAAGCTGATGCGCTCGCTCAACAAGCAACTTGGCACCACCTTCATCTTTTCTACCCACGACAAGCGGGTGATGGCGATGGCCGACCGCCTGGTGCGCATTTCGGATGGAGAGCTGACCCTGCTCGGGGTGCGTACCGCCGACCGCTGGGCCTACGTCAAGGCGCGCTGACAGCGCCCGGAGAACGAATCGACATGAAGCACAAGCACACCGCCCTTGCCATGCTCGTCGCCTGTTCCCTCTCGGGGTTTGGCGCCGGCGCGGCGGCGCAATCGCGCGACTCGCTGTTCGACGACGACGCCGCGGCGCCCGCGGCCGAGCCCGCTTCGGGCGGCGGGGCGCGGTTCTTCGGCAGCACCGAGGCGGGCGTCGCCCGCAGCATCGACGACCCGGCGCACTGGTCGCATCTGCGCTGGCGCAATATCGTCGGCGCGCAGGGGAGCGGAGCGGGGCTCAAGTGGAAACTCGGCGCGCGCATCGACCTCGATGCGGCCTACGCTGGTCGCAACCAGGACATCTATCCGCCGGCCGTGCGCAACGATCAGAAGATCGATGTCGAACTGAAAGAGAACTACGTCGACGCGTCGGCTGGCGGGCTCGAATGGCGGTTGGGCAAGCAGAACATCGTGTGGGGCGAACTGGTCGGCATCTTCGTGGCCGATGTCGTTTCGCCGCGCGACATGCGCGATTTCCTGCGCACCGATACCGAGGAAGTACGTCGCACGCAATGGGCCGTGCGCGTGGAGAAATTCTCCGGCGACTGGCACGGCGAGCTCGTATGGATTCCGGTGCAGACCTACGACAACATCGGCAAGCCGGGCGCCGACTTCTTCCCGTACCCCGTGCCGCCCACGCCGGGCTATGCCTACGACATCGCGCAGGAACGACGGCCTGAGCGCGATTTTGCCAACGGCAGCTTCGGCGGGCGCATCGGCGTACTCAAATCGGGCTGGGACGTGGCCGCCTTCGCCTACCAGAGCCGCGACGTTAATCCGACCTTCGAGCGCAGCATCGTGACATCGCCCGTGCCGACGACCATCTACACGCCGGTGCATGATCGCATCACCCAGCTTGGCGGCACGCTCAGCAAGGATTTCAGCGGCATCGTGTTCAAGGGGGAGGGCGTGTGGACCTCGGGCCGGCGCTTTACCCTCACGCGGCTGGACGACGATGACGGCCTGAGAAAGTCGCAATCCTTCGACTGGGCGCTGGGCATGGATACCACGCCACTCGACGCGCTGCGGGTGAACCTGCAGTTGTTCGGCCGCTCGCTGGCGAGCCATGATGCCTCGATGCTGGTCGACAAGAACGAAACCGGCGGCAGCATCATGGGTACCTACGCGCTGACCGGCAATCTCGATGCGCAACTACTGTGGGTGACCAGTTTCAACCGCTCGGAAGGCTGGCTGGCGCCAGTGTTGATCTGGCGCATCACGCCCAATACGCGCCTGCGTTTCGGCGCGGATTTCTTCTATGGCCCGCAGACCGGAGCGATCGGGCGGTTCGACAGCAAAGACCGCGTGTACGGCGAACTGCGTTACTCGTACTGACAACGGCGCAAGGTTTTGTACCAGCCCTGCGCCTGACATCGTCAGATCTGCTCGAACACGCACCGCCACAGGGCATTGACCGCCTTGCGTTGCTGCGCCATCGAATCGTCGAAGATGCGACTCTTCTTTTCGTTCAGGCGCAGGGCATGCTGCGCTCGACGCAGGTCGCGATAGGCGTCCGCCGCTTCGTGTGCCGTGTCGGCTGGAATGAGCCCGACGTTGGCCGCCAGCCGTAGCAGCGCGATGTTGCCGATGTTGCCGAGCAGCTCCGGCCATTGCGAAGCGTAGGCGAGCACGAGGAACTGCACGACGAACTCCACGTCGATCAACCCGCCCGCATCGTGCTTCAGCTCGAATCCCTCGCCCTTGTCGGCGAAGGCGTCGCGCATCTTCTTGCGCATGGAAAGGACTTCTTCGCGCAGCTTCGGCACGTCGCGCGGCTGGCTGAGCAGTTCGCCGCGCATGCGCTCGAACGCAGCACCCAGTTCAGGCTTGCCTGCGCAGAAGCGTGCGCGCGTGAGGGCCTGGTGTTCCCATACCCAGGCGGACTCGCGCTGGTATTTCTCGAAGGCTTCCATGGAACTGACCAGCAAGCCGGAGTCCCCGTTCGGACGCAGCCGCAGGTCGGTCTCGAACAGCAGGCCGGCGGGCGTCTGGCTCGACAGCCAGGTGTTGATGCGTTGCGCGAGTCGCGCGTAGATCGCCTGGGCATCCGGGTGCGGGTCGTCGTGGAGGAAGACGATGTCCAGGTCCGACGCGTAACCAAGTTCCTTGCCCCCCAGCTTGCCGTAGCCGACGACGATGAAACTGGGGTTGTCGCAGTGCCGCTTGGCGAGGTGCTGCCAGCACACGTAGAGGGTTTCTTCGAGGATGACGTCTGCCAGCGCGGAGAGGTGGTCGGAGAGTTTTTCGACCGTGAGCTGGCCGGCGATGTCCTGGTTGAGCAGCCGGAATACCTGCGCGTGGTGAGCCTCGCGCATCAGGTCCATCTGCTGTTCGATGTCGTTGTCATGTTCGTCGAGGCGCGCACGCAGATCCTGTGCAAAGGCGTGCCAGTCGGGCACCGTGCCCAGTTCGCGGGCGTCGAGCAGTTCGTCGAGCAGCAGTGGGTGGCGGGTGAGGAAACGTGCCGCCCAGCTCGACGCGGAAGTCAGTTCGATCACCCGTTGCAGCGTCATCGGATACTGCTGCAGCAGGGCGAGATACGCGGCGCGGCGGCAGATCGCTTCGAGCAGATCGAGCATGCGCGTGAGCGTGTCGTGCGCATTGGGCTGGCGTGCGCACAGTTCGATTACGCGTGGCATCAGCGCGGCCAGTCGCTGGCGACTGTCGTCCGACATGGCGCGGAATCGTGGGCTTTGGCGAAAGCCTTGCAGTCGCTGTGCCAGTTCGCTGGCGTCAGCGTAGTTGAGGCGTTCGAGCACCGCGCAAGTCGGCTCGGTGTCGCCCGCGCCCGACCAGGCTTCGTCCAGTTCATGCTCGCCGGCGGCGGGGTCGGAGAATACCGCCGCGAAGTGCGCGGCAACGCGGCCACGATGCGCTTCGAGGACTTCGCTCAGCGCGGCATAGTCGGCAAAGCCCATGCTCTGGGCGAGCCGTTCCCGGTCCTCGTCGGACGCGGGCAGCATGTGCGTCTGTGCGTCGTCCATGTACTGGATGCGGTGCTCCAGCCGGCGCAGGAACTCATAGGCTTCGGTCAGTTCCACCACGGTGGCCTCGGGCATCAGCCCGCGCTCGGGCAAGAGCGACAGCACCTTGAGCGTGGGGCGTTGCTGCAGTTCGCGGTCGCGCCCGCCACGAATCAGCTGGAAGACCTGGGCGATGAATTCGATCTCACGGATGCCGCCGGGCCCGAGCTTGATGTTGTCGGCCATCTCGCGCCGCGCGACTTCCTGGCGGATCTGCGCATGCAGCGCGCGCATGGCATTGATGGCGCCGTAGTCGAGGTACTTGCGAAAGACGAACGGACGCGCGATCGACAGCAGCTCTTCGTCGGCGTCGCCCGTCATCGGCCGCGCCTTGATCCACGCATAGCGCTCCCACTCGCGGCCCTGCGTGACGAAGTAGTTCTCCAGCATGTCGAAGCTCGCCACCAGCGGGCCCGAATCGCCGTTGGGGCGCAGCCGCATGTCGACGCGGAAGACGAAGCCCTCTGCGGTGCGCTCGGCCAGCGCGTTGATCAGTCCGCGCCCGAGCTTGGTGTAGAACTCGAAGGCGCCGATCGAACGGGGGCCGTCGGTGTCCACATCCTCGGGGTAGGCAAAGATGAGGTCGATGTCCGACGACACGTTGAGCTCGCCGCCGCCCAGCTTGCCCATGCCGATGACGACCATCTCCTGCTCGCGGCCGTCGGCCCGTCGCGGGACGCCGAAACGCTCCGCGAGCCGCGCGGCGACGACGCGCTGCGCGGTGCTGACGGCGACGTCGGCCAGCAGGCTCATGCCCTGGGTGACTTCGGACAGCGACGCCAGCCCGGCCAGGTCGCGTACCATCAGGTGCCCATAGACCCAACTGCGCAGGTGGCGCAGGCGCCGGCCGAGCGTTTCCTCTGTCAGTTCGCCTTCTTCGTCGAGGAAGGCCAGCATGTCGCGCCTGCCCAATGGCCGGTCGATGCCGCGTCCGATGCGCTCGCCCAACCACGGGTGCGCGATGAGCTGGCTGGCAAAAAAGCGACTGTAGGCAGCGGTCTGATGTAAGAGTTCGTCAAAGGCGGGCATAGTGAATGTCGGCAGGCATTAAAATTCCGGTTCCTGCAAGTGTCTTCAGCGTTTCTCCGCCTGCCGTCCCTGGACGACCTGCGGAGTGGGCATTGCCGGGCCAAGCCATTTCATGGGCCGATAATCGCCGCCATCGATGACAGACAACCGAGCAGACTCCGGAGCGCCGTATTCTCCACCGTCGCCGGCGCCTTCGCCAAGGCGCCATTGGGCGCGATGGCGGCGCGCGCTCGCCGTGAGCGCGATGGTGCTGATGGCCGTGCCCCGTACACTGTGGCGCGGTCTGCTGGTGCTGTATTTCGTCGCGGCGATCTCTTTTCTGCTGGTGCGCTATGTGGCGATGCCGCAAGTGGGCATGCATCGCGACGATATCGCCGACGCGCTCTCACGTGCGCTGGGCTTGCGCGTACAGATTTCCGAACTCCAGGCCGAATGGACCGGGCTGCGTCCCGAGATCCACATCCGTGGCCTGCGCATTTTCGATCGCGCCGACCGGCCGGCACTCGAACTTCCCAGCGTCGACGCCACGCTCGCCTGGTCGTCGCTGTGGCGGCAGCAGATCGTCACACAACGGCTGACGCTGAGCGGCACGCACCTGGCGATCCGTCGCGAGGCCGATGGCGGCATCTTCGTTGCCGGTCTCCAGGTCAATGCCAACGACAGCAAGGGCGGCGATGGTTTCTCCCGCTTCGTGCTGGGGCAGGAGCGTATCGACATCCGCGATGCGAGCCTGTCGTGGCGCGACATGCAGCGCGCCGCGCCCCAACTGGAGCTGGATGACGTCAACCTGCGGCTGATCAACAGCGGCGCGCGTCATCGCGTGGCTCTGCGGGCCGCGCCGCCAGCCGCCATGGCGGCACCTCTCGATATTCGCGCAGACCTGCGCGGGCGCAGCTTTGCCGATCTGAGCGGCTGGCGCGGCGCGGTGTACGTCGGACTGGACCGAGCTGACCTGGCCGTCTGGAGCCAGTGGATCGACTATCCCGTGGATCTGCCCGCCGGCAAGGGCGGCGTGCACGCGTGGGTCAACTTCGAAGGCAACAAGGTAGCCGGGCTGACTGCCGACGTGGCCCTGCGCGACGTGACCTTGCGCGCGCAGCCCGATCTGCCCGAACTGCATCTGTCGGAACTTTCCGGCCGTCTGCGCGGCGCGGTCCGCGCGGGGGACATGTCTTTTTCCGCCGACCGACTCCAGTTGGCGACGGCCGACGGCATCCGCATGGCTCCGGCGCGACTGGCCCTGCGCACGGTCGGCGCCACCGATGCTCATCCGCAGCGCGTTGAAGCCAGCGCCGCCAACATCGATCTGGACACGCTGCATCATCTGTCGACGTACATCCCGATTCCCGACGCCGAGCGCATCTCGCTCGAAGAGGCTTCGCCCACCGGCCACGTGACCGAGCTGTCATTCAACTGGCAGGGGCCCGGCGCCGATGCGGCGGCACAGCCGATGCGCTTTACCGCCAAGGCGAAGTTCGACAACGTCTCCGTGCGCCCGCGCGGCGCGATCCCTGGCGTGGAAGGACTCTCCGGCGCCATTGATGGGAATGAGCGCTCGGGCACCTACGACGTGACCATTCGCGGCGGACTGCACCTGCCGGCCGAAATGCAGACTCCTTTCCTGCCGCTCGAGCGTGCCACGCTGCGCGGAGGTTGGTCGCATCGCGACGTGAAAGGTGCTGACACGCTGGCCGTGCAAGTGCGCGAAGGGCACATCGTCAATCCGGATGCGGCCGGCACTGTGTCGGGCGAGTGGCTCGCCACGGGGCACTCCGGCAGCATCGACCTGACGGGCCGCTTTACGCACGCGAAAGCGGCGGCCGTGTGGCGTTACATGCCGATCTCGGTACCGACGACCGTGACCGATTGGCTGCGCGGGCATCTGATCAGCGGCGAAGTGCGCGACATCTCGCTGCGCCTGGCCGGGGAGCTGGACCGCTTTCCGTACCGCAACGATCCGAAGCAGGGCGTATTTACCGTTCAGGGGCACATTGCCGACGCGCGCATCGAGTTCGCACCCGGCTGGCCCGGCCTGCAAGGCGTGCGCGGCAGTCTGCTGTTCGATCGCACGCGCATGCTCATCCAGGCGGATACCGGCCGCTACGGTGCCGCGCGCGTGTCGGGCGTGAAGGTCGAGATCCCCGACCTCGAAGATGTGGGCAAGCAGGTGCTCACCGTCGATGGACGCGCGGCCGGGCCGACCAAGGATTTCCTCGACTACGTCGCCAACAGCCACCTCGCCGATCTGTCGGGGCATTTCAGCCGCCAGACCACGGCCGTCGGCAATGGCGAACTCGACCTGCACCTGGCGATGCCGCTGCATGACGGCGCCCACACGCAGGTCAAGGGTACCTATCGATTCATCAATAACCAGATCAAGCTGTTCCCCTCGCTCCCCGAATTCCGCAACACCAACGCGCGGCTGGCGTTTACCGAGCATGGGCTTTCCATGCCGGAACTGAGCGCCGAGTTCATCGGCTCGCCGCTGCGCGCGCGCGGCGAGACCGACAGCGACGGCACGCTGCGTTTCGACGGCACGAGCACGGTGCCGGTCGAAGCACTGCGGCAGCTTGCCGACACCGACATGCTGCAATACCTGTCCGGATCGTTCGATGCGCGGGTCGGCGTGACTATCCGCAAGGGGCTGGCCGAAGTGGCGGTGACAAGTTCGTTGATCGGCGTGAAGTCGAATCTGCCCGCGCCGCTGGGCAAAGGCGCGTCGGAGCCCCTGCCGAGTACGCTGACGTGGCGCAACGCCGGCATCGGCGACACGGCGCCCGCCGGCGGCGATGGGCAATCCTGGCGCTTCAAGATCGGCAACCGCGGCGAGGTGATGTGGGAAGAGGCGTGCACGCCAGCAGGCGGGTGCCGCATGTCGCGTGGCGCGGTGGCCGTCGGTGATTCGGCGAGCCTGCCGGAGCGCGGCATCCGATTGTCCGGGCGCTTCCAACGGCTGGATGTCGACGCGTGGAAGCCCATCGTGCTGGCTGCCTCGACCGAAGGCCCGTCGGCGGGCGCCGAACTCGCCGCCGGTGCGGTCGTTCAGGCCGACGAACTCGTTGCTGCCGGTCATGTATTCCGCAAAGTGACCGGCCGCGTGCTGCGCCAGGGGGGCGACTATGTGGTGCGGCTCGAAGGGCCCGACATTGCTGGCGACATCACCTGGCAGGGCGCGGGACAGGGGCGCATGCTGGCGCACTTCTCGCGGCTGGCGCTGCAACCCGTCAAAGGCGATGCCCCGGCCGCGTCCGGCATGGTCGAACAGAAATCGTTGCCGGCCTTCGATATCGTTGCGGACGATTTCAGCGTGCAGGGCATGGCATTGGGGCGGCTGCAACTGCGCGCCAACAACGCGGGCGATGAGTGGCGCCTGGAGCATCTGTCCGTCGACAGCGCCGACAACCATTTGAACGGCTCCGGCGTATGGCGTCCATTTGGCGCGCGACGCGTGATGATGATGGCATTCACGCTCGAATCCGAGGACGCCGGCAAGTTGCTCGCGCGGCTGGGCTATCCCGATTCGATGCGCGGCGGCAGGACTGAAGTGAAGGGCTCCGTCAGTTGGCGAGGCTCGCCCGGCGGCATCGATTTCCCCACGCTCAACGGTACGCTCGATCTGGAGGTCGACAAGGGGCAGTTCAACAAGCTCAATCCGGGAGCGGGGCGATTGCTGGGTATTCTGAGCCTGCAATCGTTACCGCGCCGCCTTACGCTGGACTTCCGCGACGTGTTCTCCGAAGGCTTTGCCTTCGACACCCTGGGCGGCACGCTGGCGATCAAGAACGGCGTGATGAGTACCGACGATCTCGAAATGCGCGGCCCGGCCGCGCGCGTGAGGCTGGTCGGCAACACCGACCTGTCTCGCGAGCGTCACGACTTGCGCGTGATGGTGCAACCCACGCTGTCCGAGACCGTGGCCGTCGGCGCGGCGGCGGTCACCGGCATCATCAACCCGGTGGTCGGGCTGGCGACGTACCTCGCACAGAAAGCGTTGCGCGACCCGGTCGAGAAGATCTTCAGCTTCGAGTACACCGTGACGGGAAGCTGGTCCGATCCAAAGGTCGAGCGCGTGCTTGCCATCGAGCCGCGCGACGAGACTTCGAGCCCGCTCGCCAAACCCTGACGAGACGTTCATCATTGCCGGTGTCGCGCACCCCACGCGCAACCTGCCGAGAATGCTCATGAACGAACCCGTCATCGTCGCCGCCATCCAGACCGTTTCCGGCCCCGACCTGCAGGCCAATCTCGACGAAGCTGCCGCGCGTATTGCACAAGCCGCGGAGCGTGGGGCACGCCTGGTGGCATTGCCCGAATACTTTGCCTGCATGTCCGCCGACGAGACCGCCAAGGTGCGCATGCGCGAGGCGGACGGCGAAGGCCCCATCCAGCACGCGCTGGCAGACGCCGCGCGCCGGCACGGGGTATGGGTCGTCGGCGGCACCTTGCCGCTGGTGGCGTCGGACGCGCAACACGTGCGCAACACCAGTCTTGTCTTCGATGATCAGGGCCGCCGTGTCGCGCGTTACGACAAGGTGCACCTGTTCAATTTCCAGCGCGGGACGGAAAGCTACGACGAAGCGCGCACCATCGAGGCCGGAGCACAAGTCGTGACCTTCGAATCGCCTGTCGGTCCGACCGGCGTGGCGGTGTGTTACGACCTGCGCTTCCCCGAGCAATTCCGCCGCATGGGCGAAGTCAATCTCATCGTGCTGCCGGCCGCATTCACGCACACCACCGGTCAGGCGCATTGGGAGGTGTTGCTCCGCGCGCGCGCCATCGAGAACCAGTGCTACGTGCTGGCGAGCGCGCAGGGGGGCGTGCATCCACATGGGCGGCGGACCTTCGGTCACAGCATGCTGATCGATCCATGGGGCGAGATCGTGGCGATGCTGGAGGAAGGGCCGGGCATTGTTGTTGGCGCCGTCGATCCGGGGCGGATTGCTTCGGTGAGGGAGAGCCTGCCGGCATTGCGGCATCGAAGGTTTACGGATTAGGGATTCCCGCGCTGGTTTGGCAGGAATGCTGGGGTGATTTCAAAAAACCTCTCTTGCGTGGGCCTGGGTCTATCGAGTGTGGTCTTGATTGCAGATGCCCGACGGCCGGGAGTTCGTCCCGGCGGCCGAGCAACTTCTTTGTTATCGACAAAGAAGTCACCAAGAAAGCGACCCCTGCATCGCCGCCGGCCTGCGGCCGGTCCCCAGCGCTACTCGTCAAGTCAGGCGGCTGCGGAACTCGTCGCTGCGCTCCTCAGACAGTCCTCGCCGCTTGTCAACATCCTCTCAAGAATGGCTCTGCATCTAGGTCGGCACGCGCCCAAGGCTAGAACTACCCACTAATTTACCCATCCAGCGAATGCTCTTCCAACCTCCCCGCACTTTGCTTTTGGCTAGCGGCGTGCATCAACCTCAACTCTTCACGCATTCCATAGATTCTCAATTCGCCGCGCCCTTCTATTAACACAACTAGCGCCCGGTCCGGTCTTGTTGTCAAGATCCGTATTCGCTGATATTCAAAGCAGTGCGCTTTCATGAGACATTCCAAGAAATAGCGATCATAGGCCGCAATTCGGTAACCGAAACCACCGTGTCGCCCATGGGTGTCATACCAAATTGCCACCGCACGCATCTCTGCCAACAATTTTCCGCCTTGCCGATCCGTACTTCTTTGAAAGGATGGTAAAACGACAACAACAAAGACAAGAAGGAACAGACATAGAGCGAAGATGAGTCCACCCCAAAATGGGTCGAGACCATGGCGCCCGAAAAGCAGACTCCAAAACGTCATCTCATTCCCTACATTCTTACTCAGCCAATACCGAACATGCGAGATGACAGCCCAATCCAACGCCAATCGTTATCCTGTTGACGTACTGTCTGAAGTCGAACGATGACACGAATTTAAGTTAGATAGGGTTATGTCGAATTCTCGGTTGATCGTATGTCATCTATTGCACCATTCTTTTCTATCCCTGTCTGTATCGCCGCAGCTAAGTGCCCCAAGACAATAGGGGACCCAAATAGCTTGATCCTTTCATCATGCTGCGTGACAAGGTCGATTACTCTGCTGCCATTTCTATACGGAACGTTGAAAGATATTTCCCTGTAGTTGTATGGTGAGGCTTTCAAAAAGCATACAACGAGACCGTCCTCATAGGCGGATGCTCGAAACCAGCCACCACTATATCCTCCTCTGTGGGTACTAACAGACCCTAGTGCGCGCGCATTGACAATGAGGCCACCCAGCGCGTAATCCACTTTGCGCCGCACCCCAGGCAAAATGACACATACCAGGAGCCATGCAAAAATAGCGCCAACAAATAGCGGTACCCCATATGCCATACAAATATTGTGCGGTTTTGCCATAGTCATTTTTGTTGATGAGGACGTGGATCGATCGTCCTGTATCAGCTTTGGAGAGCATTTGCTGCCGCTTTCCTGCGCCAATTCGTGCGCAAGAGCCCGCTGTCGCAGATGCTGCATTCCCTCGCCGCTTGTCGACATTCTTTGAAGAACCGCTCTACATCTAGGTCGACGCGCGACCAAGACTAGAGCTGCCCACAAATTTGCCAATTCCGAGCGTCAGAGTGAGGATGGGTGATTAGGTTCCGTCGCCTAACCCCAACCGCGCATCTGAAGCCTTATTCGTTTCGAGGGTGCTCGATGAATGGTGTACAAGAATGGCGTGGCGATTGAATTCGGGCGCCTCGGCAAGCCGACCAACAACGCAGAAAATGAATCCTTCAACGGACGCGACGGAATTCGCTCACCAATGGGCTAGATTGGGATCGCCCCCGAAGAGTCCGAATTTTTGAGCCAAGACCAGGGTGGGAGTCGGGCTGGCCTCCGCGAGATTAATGGGCGCGAACTCCTCTAATTGCGGCCGACTTTCTTTCCGACTACGTACCCCAGACCGGTAAATATCGTAATTATCACTTTTCCATAAATCCAGTCTGACGGCGACAGAATAAAAACGGAAATAATGACTCCACAAATAAAACCCACAAAGGCGTACACAACAGGCAACATTGCTGTTCCTCATCTCACGGTTTGCAGATCATCTTACAAGCAGCCCCTCCTGCAACTTGCTTCAGTGCCCACCCTCCGATCTCCTTGACTGTTATTCCTCCAGGAATCAGATTACCGGGACTAAGGACAGAGCAAACTAGTTCGCATTGCCCCTGATTAACCTCCTGGTCGGTACGTAAATCCAGCTTTCCGGGCAAAACCCCGGCTGAGTATTCTCCTGTATTCCAGCCCGCGCCAAAAGGATCGACGGGCCGATTATTCGTAGATGAAGGAGCGTAGTCAGATAGACTGCCTGCTGCCCAACTATATGTAACACCCGTATTCTCTTGAATGTACGCTGCGAGACCTACATCTACATTTGCCGGGATGTTCTGTATTAACCACGGTCCCGCAGTTGTCTGCGCAACGCCATAGCTCGCTCCTTGATCGAATACCGTTTCCGGATTCGGATACTGAATGACCGCATTCGAAAAGGTAGTCTCTCCTAGTGCATTGTTATTTGCTGCACGAAGTGCGTCCTGTATCTGCTTTGGAGAGTATTTGCCGCCGCTTTTGCGAGCCAACTCGCGAGCCAGATCCATTTCGTCAGGATGCAACTGACGATTGTAAGTGTCCGCCACGCCCGCTGCCGCAGATGCAGCATTCCCCTGGCTCCCGCCCCCACTAATCGCATATGCAACCGTTTGGCCGGCCAATTGAAGGATGGCGTCGCGCTCGTCTTTCGAGAGAGTTGTTGGGATCCTGTCCAACTGATCACTTAGCAGGGCGATTGCCGCCGTCGCGCCACCTACTGCCGCAGCCCCTGTCCCGAAGTCGCGGTCTGCTGCACGTCCAGCATCGTTGATACCGCTGATTGCTGCTCGAACATCGGCGACTTCAAGAGCGGAACAGAGATTTCTGGATATAAATGCTTCTAATACATATCTCAATGAGCCCTCGGGACCGGTTACCTATCATTTTTCTTGAGTCTGTATATTTCATATATCCACATAATCGTTCCACAGCCGACTCCGCAGCCAGAGATTATTTTCAAGTGCCTTTTTGCAACTACCCAATCTACAATCCAGCGCCCCATTAAGGCGGGAATCAATACGTCCAAAAAAACGAATGCAATACTCATTGACGCCACCCATACCAAAACGCAATACAACCAAAGAACAAATCTGTCTCTCATTTTGCTATTCACGGTGCTTTTCTCTGAACCTTATCGACGGTACTCTCCTGGATTGCTCCGCCCAGCCCTCCGCCAACCCATGCGGGGACGGCACTAGGTGGAGCATATTTGCTAATTCCGAATCCTATATCCTGCCATTCAGGGCGATACCAAGGATTCAGCATCGGATTTAGCACTCGCGTCGCAACCGCGCCTGCCGGATAGCCGATAATCGTTCCTGCCGCTGCAGCGTTCATTGCACCCGTCGGGTCTTGACCCGATATGCCACTACTGACTAATGCGCCGCCCATGTTGATATACGCCGTAGATAATAAGCCGCCCGAAGAGCTCAGCCACCCTGTAAAACCAGAAACTACCCAGGCATTCCAATCGAATGGCTTGTCACCGGTTGCCTGAACCACTCCATTCGCCGTCAAGCCAATGCCAGCACCGGCCGTACCAATACTTGCCGCCGGCAGCGTAGGGGCTGCGAGAGCCATCACCCCAACGCCTGCAAGAGCGATGCCGAACTAATTTCCATCAATATTGGCCGCAATTTGCTCCGCTTTGGTTTTTCCCGTTCCGAGCTGTGCCTTGCCAGCGTGATAGGCATCGATATTGTTCGCGATGTACTCACGGTTGAAATTATGATCGGCATAATTCGGGTCGTCCTTCTTGCCGTCGCAATTCAGATTTTGGCATCCAATTAGACTCCGAATTTCCCAGTCAATATTACCGCCAGTTGCTTCTGCAGTCTGTTGATCAGAATTGCGCATCATCTCCGCAATAATCCGCTCTTCCGCCTCTTGTTCGCTGATTCCGAGTTTTTCTGCAACCTGTTTGGCGTAGCGCTTTGCTTTATCGTATTCGTTTTGGTGAAGCATGCGGTTATACGTATCGGCCATCCCCGCAGTCCCTGCGGCAGCAGCCCATTGGCTTCCTCCGCCCGCAACCACATAGGCTACTGTGTCGCCCGCTAGTTGCAGAATCGCATTGCGTTCATTGGCGCTGAGATCTGGCAGTAAATCCAGTTGGTCTTTCAGTAGCGCGATTGCCGCCGTCGCGCCACCTACTGCCGCAGCCCCTGTCCCGAAGTCGCCGCCCAATGCCTTGCTCACGAGACCGCCAACCAAGGCATGCACGGCCACCTTGACCGACTCGTCCTGGCCTTCGAGCATGTCACCAACGTTCTTGTACAAGAGAGGCGCGGCCTGCTGCATGGTCTGCGCACGCAGATCCGCAAGCTCCTGTTGTTCCTTGACCTGCTGCGCGTCGAAGATCTTGTCGATCTTGCCGTTAGCGGTCTCGGCATCGTGGTTGATGCTGGCGATGGTCTCGTCGGCCGTCTTGCCGGTGCGGGCAATTTGCTCGTCGTTGTCCGTGATAACGATGGTGCCTTGTGAGATGACGCTCTTGGTGGTGCCGGTGGCCTGACCTTCGATCGGCGCCTGACCGTTGGCGGCGGGTGTATTCAAGACGCTGACAGCAGCATTCTTGGCGAGCGTGCCATCGGCCCAGCCAACACCGCCCGCGCCGCTTGTGCCGCCGCTATAGCTCAGTGCGATGCTGTCCTTGTCGCTGCTGAAACTGGCGTAGTTTTCGACGTCACTGGTGGTAAGCGTGCGTGTCTCGAAGTAGTTCTTGTCCGGTGTGGCGGTGCTGACGATGGCCCCGCCTTGTAGGTCGGTGTTGCCATGCACGACAACGTTGTAGCCGCCGGCTCCTGCAAAGACGCCGCTTTGTTCATTGACTGAGGCGAAGGTGCTAGTGATCTTTCGCACCGACCATAGGGCGCTCTAGAGATAAAATCCTAAATAAACCGAGCACATTGAGCCAACAACGCACCAGCTAATTCGCGACAATCTCGAGCAAATGGCGCGGCTCATCTGAAATATCTAATATCATTTGTAAACAAATATCGCAATCAGTGAAAACATAATAATTCCGTTAACATACCCCCATGCCATCATGGAAATCGACATATATTTTGATAACACACCTTTTGGGCTCAAAAATCTGTCCTGGTATGCAGAAAACATTGGCGGAAATTTTCCATACTCCTTCAATTTAGTCCTGTTTATATTTTTGGCATGCGTTATAAAAGCCGTTGAAAAACTAAAAATGGACAAAATTAAACCAAGCCCTGTAGCATAAATCGACCCTTCAAACAAAGAGAGTTTCAAAGGAAAATCGCAATATGCAGGAGCAATAACTTGGCACGCGCCGGGCTTTGAAAAATTAATGTAAAACATGGTCGTGCATGTCACAAAAACGCCAAGCTGTATCGTGATTGTTTTTTTCAATTTTGAAACGATATGGCGAAGAATTATTTTTTTCATTGTCAGCACTTAAAGTCACGAGTTACTATGGAAAACGTGCACGTCCTGGTCGTTGTAACAGAAACCGTACCTGGCCCCTTGCTTCCAATGGATATGCTTCCCCCCGTCGCCTCGCCCGCCGAATTTTTTACCAACGACGCTCCTCCTCCGAGGCCAAATATACCAAAACCTAAATTCAGGCTCTCGGAAGTCCCACGAAAATCATCAACCCCTCCTTTATTAATGCCGGATGTAACAGAAAAAGACAGATCCCAACCCGCTCCTTTGCCATACGTAACATAGACTCCCACGTCTCCATTATTTCCTCCATCGGGCGATGAGGCATAATACCCAAGCCCGGATACGAGCCCCACTCCCACTATGCCGGAAAGAGAGAGACCTCCGCTTATGGTTTGAGGTCCAAAGGAAACAGGGGCCGGCATGCAATCCGAGCTTTGACAGAACGTAGTCGGCTGTGCGCTGGGCGCTAGAACCGTGTCCCATTCATAGGTTTGCCCTGTGTTCGCCATGACATATGCCATCAGGTCTGGCGTCAATCCCAACGTGGCACCCAGCGGAGGTTGTTTGCCGTCCTCGAATGCCTTTTCTCCCAAAGTCACGTTGTCGGCGAGGGCCAGCGCGCTCTCAATTTCTTTGGCTGAGTACTTACCACCGCTTTTCTGTGCCAATTCGCGCGCAAGATCTTTCTCTTCCGGATGAATTTGCCGGTTGTAGAGATCAGCCATACCTGCTGCCGCAGATGCTGCATTCCCTTGGCTCCCGCCTCCACTAATCGCATATGCAACAGTTTGGCCGGCCAATTGAAGGATGGCGTCGCGCTCGTCTTTCGAGAGAGTTGTTGGGATGCTGTCCAACTGATCACTTAGCAGGGCGATTGCCGCCGTCGCACCGCCTACTGCCGCAGCCCCTGTCCCGAAGTCACCGCCCAATGCCTTGCTCACGAGACCGCCAACCAAGGCATGCACTGCCACCTTAACCGACTCGTCCTGGCCTTCGAGCATGTCACCAACGTTCTTGTACAAGAGAGGCGCGGCCTGCTGCATGGTCTGCGC
>NZ_JBGVSA010000008.1:0-166470 GCF_041807905.1 Uliginosibacterium sp. sgz301328 | reverse complement strand
ACGACATAGGTCGGCGCGCTGATCGTTCCGTCGGCGTTGACCGTCGAGTCTCCACCCAACGCATTGGCCGTCGAACTGGCCAACGCATAGAGTTGCGAGCCGTTGATGGCATCGAATGAAGATGCGTTGATGGCACCCTTCGCCACGTTGGTCAGCACCTGTGCGGCGCCAGGCGCGACGGCATCGCCGCCTGCGGCGATCAGTGACAACTGATCCGTGCCCGTGCGCTGCACAGGGCCGATCGTGCCGTTTTCGATGTTGGTCGTCAGATTGGTGATCGCGCCCCCAATACTCGTCACATCGCCAGCGAGATTGGTGACCGTGGTCCCCAGGCTGGTGACCGACTGATCCACGGCCCACAACTGGCTGCCGTTGATGGCGTCCTTGCTGGTCTCGGATACTTCACCGGCTGCCACGTTGGTGATCCTGGTGCCATCGGTGCCCGCCAGCGTGATGCTGTCATAGTTCACCGAACCGTCGCCGTTGTGGTCGTACTTGACCACGCCGTCGAGCACACCGTTGATGCTCGTGATGTTCCCTTCGACAATGCTCACGCGCCCGTCGATGTTGGTCACCACGGCGTCGGTCGCCCTCAGTTGGCTCACATTGACCGCGTCGGTGTCCGCGCTGCCAGCAGCCAAGTTCGTGATACGGCGCGTCACGCCGTCGGCGTAGCTGCCGACCGATACCTCGCCCACTGGCGAAGCGCCCGCGATCGTGCTGGCATCCCCCATCGGGTTCACGTACGCTGCGGCGGACAGTGTGGCGTCTCCCGCCACCGACATGCCGCCCAGCGCCACGTTGTAGTTGGTGCCGTCCAGCACCTTGGCTTCATCCCCGATCGCCACGTTGCTGTTGGGCAGAAAGCCGCCCGCGTTGCCCGTATTTGCCATCATCCCCAACGCCACGCCGCCATGGCTGGCGTTGGCGCCGGCGCCTACGGCCGTGCCGTCGACCGCGGTCGCATCCGCTCCCAGCGCCATGGAGTTCGGCCCGATCGCCGTGGCGGACTTGCCGATCGCCATGGCCGCCTGCTGCATCGAACCCGCATCGGCCGTCGTACCCGTGCCGATGGCAATGCTGTCCCACCCGTTGGCGAAGGTCGGACCGGCGCTTTCCGCACTTTGCGACCCGATGGCAATGCTGTTGTTGCCCCGTGCGGTCGATTGCGGGCCCACGGCGATGCTGTCCACGCCGACCGCGCTCGAATCGGCCTTGATGGAATTTGCATGAAAATACTTGCTTGCCGCCGCCGTGGCCGCCTGCAACTGGCTCAGGTTCACGGCATCGGACGGATTTGTGCCGGGCGCGACGTTGACGATCTTGATACCGCCCGCGTCGATGCCCGACTTGGTGACGCTCGGACCGGTGGCAATCGTCAGACCATTGTCGCTCAGGACCGCGGCACCCGTGGTCACGCTGGTGAAGACCGGATTCTCAGCGATCAGAATCTTCAGGTCGCCATTGGCGTCCACGACGGTGCTGACATTGCTGCCCGAGTACGTACCCGCGGCAGCCGCTTCCCCCTTGATGCTGAAGGTGTCGCCCAGCTTCTTGTCGACCGAACCGGTGTTGCCCGCAAACGTGATCGGTGTGTCGGTCAGCGTGGCGATATCCTGCTGCACTGCCCACAGTTGGCTGCCGTTAATCGCGTCCTTGCTGGTCTCGGATACTTCACCGGCGGCCACGTTGGTGATCCTGGTTCCATCCGTTCCGGCCAGCGTAACGCTGTCGTGGTTCACCGAGCCGTCCGCGTTACGGTCGTATTTGACCGCGCCTTGATCGACCCCTGCGATGGCGTCGGCCACGGTGTTGTAGGTGTCACCATCGATGGTGATGAACGGCCCTGTCACCGCACCCGTCGTGTTGTCGACGTGGACGTCTCCGCCGATGACGTCGGCGATCTGCTGGTTGCTGGCCTTGATCTGACGGACATTGACCGCGTCGGTGTCCTGCGTGCCGCCGGCAACATTGATGATCTGGCGCTCACCACCGACGCTGCCCACCGACACCGCGCCGGCGCTGGACGCCACCCTGGCAGCCGAGAACATTTCGACGCCACCGGACATCCCCGCTCGATCCGCAACGCTGTTCTGGCCAATAGCTGCTGACGCATTGGCGATTGCCGACGCATTTGCGCCAAGCACTGCCGAGCCCGCGCCCGTGGCCGTCGAGCCGTCGCCCAAGGCGAGCGAAGACTCGCCGCTTGCGTTGGCGAAGCGCCCGAACGCCGATGCGCCAAAAGCACTGGCGCTGGATTGATATCCGACCGCCGTCGCGTTGATATCCGAGGCACTGGCCAGTTCGCCCACGGCGACGGAATCACCCACGGCATGGCTGGCGTTACCGACCGCCACGCTGTTTCCGCCTTCCGCATAAGCGTTCGCACCCACGGCAGTGGCGCCGTTGCCGGTTGCCGAACTAAGGCGCCCAAGTGCAGTGGAGCCGTAGGCGGAAGACCTGGCGCCGTTGCCGATGGCGATGGCGCTGGTCTGGGTGCTCTGGCTTCCCTGACCCAGGGCAATGCTACTTCCCCCTGATGCCAGCGAGTCCTTGCCCAGCGCCAGGCTATCAGTCCCCGAGCCGACCGCGCCGGCCCCTACCGCCGTGGCATTCTCGGCTTGCGCCTGCGATAGCTGGCCGAGCGCCACTGTGTAATCCGCACTGGCGAGCGAACCGTCGCCAATGGCAATGGAATGTCTGCCCGACGCGCTGGCCGAGGGGCCGCCAAAATAGCCCGCAGAGCCGATCGCCACAGTATTGTAGTTAGTGGCCTGCGCTCCCTGGCCCACCGCGATGGCGGCCCCGCCGGCTGCGATCGCTCCTTTGCCCGCCGCAAGACTGTTGGCCCCGCCGGCTGCGATCGCTCCTTTGCCCGCCGCAAGACTGTTGGCCCCGCCGGCAGACGCCTGCGGCCCTATGGCGATACTGTCGGTGCCCGTCGCGGCAGAATCCGGCAGCGTCGAATTGGCATGGAAGTACTTGCCGCCCTTCGCGTAGAGGTTGGTGATCGCGTCACCCACCGTGTTGTAGGTCGTACCGCCAAGGGAAATGAATGGCCCCGCCACGTCGCCGTTGGCATTGATGGCCGTGGTGCCGCCAAGCAGATCGGCGATCGCCTGAGTGCCCGCCTTGAGCTGGCGGACGTTGACGGCGTCGGTATCCTGCGTGCCGCCGGCAACATTGATGATCTGGCGCTCACCACCAACGCTGCCGACTGACAATGCTCCCGCCGTCGAAGCGACTGCGGCGCCGGAGAACAGTTCGGCCTTGCCCGACATGCCCGCGCGATCGGCAACGGCGTTGGAGCCCACGGCCACCGAATTGGCCGCCTGCGCGGTGGCCTTGCTGCCCAGCGCGGCACTCCAGTTGCCAACGGCACTTGCGTTGCCGCCCAGCGCCGCGCTCCAGTTGCCTCCGGCCGATGCGTTGGAACCGATCGCCGAGGCGTAGGTCCCGCTCGTCACCATCGCACCCTGACCAATGGCGACGCTGTTGATGGTTGCAGCTTGGGCCCCAGAGCCGAACGCCAACGCATTTCCGCCGGTCGCCTGAGCGGTCATGCCAATGGCAATGGCATTGGTGCTCGCGCCCGATCCTGCGAGGGCGTTAGTACCCATGGCGATCGAATTATCGGTGACCGCCCTGGACGTCTGTCCGAAAGCGATCGCACTTTGCCCCATGGCCGTCGTCTGGCTGCCGAATGCGATGGCATTGGCCGTCTGTGCCGAGGCGTTCTTGCCAAGGGCCACAGCGTTGTCAGCCATCGCACTCGCCGCATAGCCGAATGCGAACGAGCCGGAGCCGCTTGCCGTTGACACATTTCCGATCGCGATCGCGTTGTCATTGGTGGCACTCGAAGCCTTGCCGATTGCGACGCTGCGATCACCCGAAGCCATTGCAGACCAACCGAGTGCCAGCGCCGTATCCCCAGCGACAGTCGCCAGATTTCCGATCGCAATGGCGTTGGACGAGGCGGCCAGCGACGACACACCAATGGCCGCTGCACTGGAGCCAGCGGCAATGGCATTCAGCCCGAGAGCAATCGCGCCGTTGTTGCTGGCGACGGCGCTGGTGCCGATGGCCGTGGCATTGAAGGCCGATGCGTTCGACACGAGCCCCAGGCTCAGTGCGCCTTCGCCGCCCGACGCAACCGCGTATCCACCGATGGCAAAGGACTTGTCCGCCGTGGCAGAGGAGCCCCAGCCGATGGCCGTGCTGTACGCGCCCATGGCACCCGCACCCATGCCGAACGCGGACGCGCTCTTCTTGTCCGCGTGCGCACCCGGACCGAACGCGGTGGAGCTATACCCGGTCGCCGACGAAAACTGACCGAAGGCCATGGCGCCGCTGCCGGAAGCGGTTGCACCGGCTCCCAAGGCGACGCTGTTATCGGCAATCGCGCTCGCGTTGGGCCCAATGGCAATTGCGAATCCGCCGTTCGCCGTACCTCCGTTGATGGCAGTGTTCGACCCAACGCCCCCATCGTTGCCGGCGGTTCCACCATCTTGTGCAATGAATGCGTCAGCCGGTGTGCCAAAAGAACCCAGCGCGGTCGCCGCCGCAAATACCAAGACCCGTGCCTTGCCACTCTTGGTGCTCTTGCTGCGGCTCTTGGCGATTTCCGACACCGCGATCCATGTGTTCGTACTGTCGTTCCAGACGACGCGATATGCCGTATTCATTGCTGCACTCCGTTCCAGGTTCTGAGGCTATCGGGCGTACTGCCTCGATACGGAGCGGAATGTATGAGACCACTGGCGGGGCAACGATCCGGAAGTTGCTGGTTCCGATTGAATGTGCGCGCGAAACCGGGCAGGAACTGTCTTGGTTTCTGAGCGCCCTTGACACGTGTCAGAAGCTGCGTGCTTGGGTTTTCCGTTAGACACAATCGCGCGGGATTACCCACAGAAGAGAGACGCCGCGTCGACCCGTCGTGCAGTCGCCACAAAAGAGCCTCTGCCCCAAGCCGGACGCTTCGGGCGGAGGCTGCTTCGCAAAGCCCGTCCGTTGGCCTCAGTCCAGGCCGGTGTTGCGGGCGTAGTCGATCAGGTCCTGGTCGTTGCGGGCGCCGATCTTGGCCATGGCGCAGCGCTTTTGATAGCTGACGGTCTTCTTGCTGCGGTTGAGCGCCTCGGCGATCTCGTTGACCGTCAGTCCGCCCGCGAACATCCGCACGACTTCGGTTTCGCGCAGGGTGAGCTGCGTGGCGCGGCTGGCGAGCCGCGTATCGGTGGCCGATTGCAGAATCGCTGCCACGTTGTCGGGCATGTAGCTTCGCCCCTGCGCAACAGCGTGGATGGCACGCACGACGTCGGTACCGTCGCTGGTCTTGATCAGCACGCAGTTTGCGCCGCGCTTGAGCACGAGGCGGAAGATGAATGGGCTCTCCAGCACCGTCAGCACGATGATGCCCATGTGCGGGTAGCGCTGGCGCAGGGTGCGCACGAGCGTAGAGCCGTCGTCGCCCGGCTCGATGGCGGGCATTTTGTAGTCGGTCACCACCAGGTCGGGTTTGTGCTGGTCGACCAGCGCCAGCAATCGGGGCGCATCGGTTGCTTGCCCGCACACTTCGATGTCCAGCTCGCGCGAAATCAGGCTCGCCAGCCCTGCGAGCACGATCGGGTGGTCGTCGGCGATGACAATCCGGATCATTCCCATGCCTCGATGAGGTATTCGACATAATCGCCCAGCGCAGTGGCTGCGTGGCGTGCGGCTTCGTGGTCCTTTTCGCTCAGCGCGGTGGCAATGCGTTCGCACTGGTTGGCGGCGTCGTGTTGCGCGAGCGACAGGAAACCGCCCTTCATGTGGTGCGCGATACCTTCGAGTGCGGCTTCGTCGCCCTGCGCGACCGCCTGACGCAAGAAGCGCAGGTCGCCCGTCAGCGCGGTGCGGATGTGTGCGAGGCGCTCCGCGCTAATCTGCGCGCGCCCCCGCTCAGCCGCCTCGACGCTTGCCTCCTGCATATGGTGGGTGCTGAACGGCAACAGGCTGGCGTGCAGTGCATCCAGCAGCACCGGTTTCACAAGATAGGTGTGCATGCCGGCAGCGGTGCTGGCCGCGATCTGGCTGGTGAGCGCGTTGGCCGACATGCCGACGACGGGCGTGCCAATGCCACGCGCGCGCAGTTCGGCCATCAACCGGTCGCCATTCATGCCCGGCAGATTGATGTCGGTGACGATCACGTCGGGCGCGATCCGCCCAATCCACTGCAACAGCGCTTCAGCGTCCTTGAAGACGCTTGCCCGGCAGCCGATCTGTTCGAGCTGCTCGACCAGCAGATCGCGGCTGATGACGTTGTCCTCCACCACGGCCACATGCAGTCCGAGCGGCGTCAGCGTGCGATGCTTGTGGGCGCCGCCCATACCGTCCGTGCGCCGCCCCAACGCGGCCCGGATGGCACGGACGATGCTCGCGCGACTGTAGGGATCTGCGCCATGGAAACGCTCGCGCGTGGCCTCCAACTGCGGCGCGCTGTCGAGCTGCACGACGCCCAGGTAGGCGTCGTCACCAACCGCAGGCACGTCGTCATCGCTGATCAGCAACACGGCATCGCGCGGTTCCACGCCCGGTGGCCACGGGTCACCCTCGGCAATGGCGGACGCGCCCCTGCTCTGCACCAGCGCAGACAGGTTTTCGCGCACGTCGTTGGCCGCAGCCCGGATGACCACGCACGCCTGCGCCAGCGATTGCTGCGGCTCGATACGCTCGCGCAAGGGCAGGTCCACCTCGAGAAAGAAACTGCTGCCCAGTCCGGGCGTGCTGGCGAGATCGATGTCGCCGCCCATCAACTGGGCCAGACGGCGGCTGATCGGCAAGCCCAGACCCGTCCCCTGCACCACGCCGAGCGACGCGCCGGCCACCTGCATGAAGGGCTCGAACAGGCGCGCCTGATCTTCCGGCGCAATGCCCACGCCCGAGTCCGCCACCTGCAGGCGCAGATGGATGGATGGTGTCTCGCCCGGCTCGGCGGGCGTATCGGCGAATTCCAGTCGCACGACGATGCGCCCGACGTGCGTGAACTTGATGGCGTTGCTGACGAGGTTGGCGACGATCTGGCGCATGCGGGCCGGGTCGCCCAGCACTTTCACATCGGGCGTCGGCTGCAGGCAGCACTGCAAGGACAGCCCTTTCTTCTGTGCCAGCGGCGCGTAGCCGGCGAGCGTCGTTTCGATGAGGTCTACCGGATCGAAGACGGTCGTTTCGAGCTGAAGTTCTCCTGCCTCGATGCGCGAAAAATCCAGCACGCTGTTGATCACCTCCAGTAATGCGCGCGCCGAGTTCTGTGCCACGTCGAGGCGACGCTGCTGCGCCTCGGGCAAACCGTGGCGCTCCATCAGTTCCAGCGTACCGAGCATGCCGTGCAGCGGTGTGCGGATTTCGTGGCTCATGGTGGACAGGAAGAGCGACTTCGCCGCGTTCGCCGAATCCGCGCTGGCGCGTGCTTGCTGTGCCTGCTCAGCGGCGGCGTACGCCAGGGCTTCGGCGCGTTTGCGCTCGGTGATGTCGGCCAGCGAGCAAAGCATGGCCGGCTCTCCCTGGTAGCGCGTGTTGCGCGCGGCGACCTGCAGGTAGAGAACGCGCCCCTCCGCGTCGGTGATGGCAAGCTCCGCCGTCTGCCCTTCGGGCGGCAGATCGTGCGCAAGCGCTTCGCGCAGCAGCACACCGTTGCGATCGGCGAGCGGACGCTGGAGCAGCCCTTCAGCGAGCGGATTGGCGATGACGACGGAGCGGTCGGACAGACGGAGCACGAAAATGCCTGACGGCGCCGCTGCGAGCACGCCGGCAGTAAGCGCTTCACTCTCCTGCAGACGCAAGAGCTGTCCGGCCGCGGGCAGCAGCACTCGCACGCGAAAGCGCCGATATCCGACGATGATCATCGCCAGAGCGATCAGCACGATCACCGACGCCACCGCGACGCGCCAGAAGTCGGACCTGAATGCGTCGGCGATCGGCACACCGTTGAGTACCACCTCAGAATGGCTCTTGATGCTCAGCAGAAGCATGCCGCGCTCGAACCGATAGTCGGCGAGGATATCGCGGCCGACCGATGCGTCTCTGGAGATGATCGGTCGCAGGCCCGCCACGTCTTCACCTTCAAAGACGGGCGTGTAGTCATCCGCATACATGCTCACCCGACGGAGCTGGTCGGCGCGGATGTCTGCCAACTGCATCAAGCTGGGTCCTATACCCACGATGACGGTGGCAAGTTCGCTGCCGTTCGCCCCATCAAGTGCAAAGCGCCGCGCGTAATAGGCTTGCCGCTGCCCGGCAGGAATCGGATGGGGCAGGCGCAGATTTGCCACGAGCAGTGATTCCGATACGGGCCGCTCGCCGAGCACGGTCTGTATCTGGCCCGCCAATGCCATGAGCGCATCGAGATCGGCTGGCGGCCCCATGCCGTTCGCCGCCGGCAACAGGATGGCGCGCGAACCGTCGTTCACGATCACCACCGTGGTGATCAGTGTCGCCTGGCCTGGCCATTCAACGGCTTCAAAACGGGCGAGCCGCCATGCCAATTCACTCCATTGCGGCGAGACGGGAGCATCGCTGCGCGTAAGGACGGTGAATTTATGCGTAAACGGGGTGGCGGCAATTTCGCTCCTTGGCCCGGTCATGCCCGTATCGGCTGCCTCGCTCGGCGGCCAATGCGCCGCCACTGCGGCGACCTTGGCTGTGTAATCCTGAATGCGTCCGCCGAGCATATGCATTCTGTCGAACGCGGCACGCGAGGCTGCGAATTGCCGGTCGATCGCCTCGTTGAACACCAGCACGAGGTAGGTCACGTAGAGCGCGACGATGCAAAGGACAGACAGCACGACCAGGTGACGCAGGCGCGGTCCTACGCCGATGCCTTGTTCGAGGTGCGCACCACTGACACGCGGCTCTCCGGCCATCGCCATGAAGCGAGTCTCCTTGAGTCCACACGGCAATCGGGCATCACCCTGACGTGTGTGCAGCACGCCCGCGTCGCCTCGCCTATCGGCCAGTACGCATGATCCGCGCTCTTGGCAGAGCCAGGACGCAGGACAGCGACGCGACGACAATTCCGAAGACATGCACGGAATTGTCTCGACTTTACACCAGGATCTGATCGCGAATTTTCAGCACGCCGCCGTCAGTAGCGACTCTAGATAAGTCGGAAAATTCGCACATTCGCACGACACGAGCAAGGGTGATGCGGCATGAAGCGGCCGTCCGACGCCGCTTCGTGGAGATTGTGTCCTTGTATTGCAGCGCTGGGCATGTCGCAAAAACCCGGACTGGTCTGGTTCATCGGCAGGACGACAAGCCTCAGCTTATGCGTCAGCACAATCCTCCTTTTCCCATAAGGGAATTCGCTATGCACAAGACGGCAATCACATCGGATCTCCACCATTTTGCTTCGATCCCACCCCTGCGCCGGTCGCTGCGCGCCTCGTCGTCAGTACGCCTGGTCGCTGTCGATCCGCACCCGATGATCCTGCGCGGGTTATCGATCCTGTTCGGCGAAAATCCCCTGGTCGAACTGGTCGGCAATGCGAGCGACGGCATCACGGGACTGGCGTTGATTCGCGAACTCAGGCCGGACATCGTGCTGACCGAAATCGCCCTGCCCGACATGGCCGGCGCGGACTTCATCCGCTCCGTGATCGCCTTGTCGCCGCCGCCCGCCGTCGTGGTGTTCTCATCGATGCACTCGATCATGCCGAATGCCTTCAATGCGGCGCGCGCCGGTGCCAAAGGCTATGTCAGCAAGGAGACCGAACTGGACGCCGTGGTGACCACCGTCACGCTGGTCGCCAAAGGATTCACCTGCCTGCCGGAACATTCGCTGCCCGACATGAGGTCGCGCCTGTCCTGCCGCGAGGCCGAAGTCATCCGGGGCTTGCTTGGCGGCATGACCAACCGGGCCCTGGCGGCCAGGCTCGGCATCAACGAAAAGACCGTGAGCCACTACAAGTGCACGGCCATGAAGAAGCTCAAGGTCACCTCGCTCACCATGCTGGCGGGCATGGAGGCGCATCCCTGGTGAGCAATGCTTCAGTGGAAATCCCGGCTCGTCACTTCGAGCCGGCCCAGCCAGGGCGAAAGATCCACCAGTCGTTTAGCGACGAGCAGCACGACATTGTTGGCACACTGCAATTGACCGAACACGCCGAGCAGCCGGGCGCTGAGCACTTCACGCCGATGGCGGTCGACCACGTCCGGATGGACGATGACGTTGATCACGCCGGTTTCGTCTTCCAGCGTAATGAATACGCTCTTGGCCGAGCCCGGCTTCTGGCGACAGGTAACGAGCCCCGCCGTGCGTCCGGCTGCGCCATCGGCCAGGTTGCGGTTGTTCTTGTCGAGCCCCCGCGCGGCCATCGCCATAATTTCGGTGGTCGGCCCAAAACGACGCGCATTGAGCCGCTCGCGTAGCAAGGCCACCGGGTGACGTTCCAGCGTGAGACCGACGTGACGATAATCCGCGAGGATGTTCTCGCCTTCGGAGGGTGCAGCCAGCATGACGGGCGCTTCGCGCGGCTGGGCGGTGTCGAACAGATCGCCCTGCCGCTGTATGCCGCTCACCTGCCACGCGCTCTGGCGGCGATGCCCGCTCAGCGCCTTGAGCGCCCCCGCGGCGGCGAGGCAGCGCAACTCTCCCGATGACAGATCGGCACGCGCGGCGAGGTCTTCAATGTCTGCAAAAGCGCCCTGTCCGCGCGCCGTGCTGATGCGCTCGGCGGCTACCTGAGAAAAGCCATTTACCTCATGCAACCCCATGCGCACGGCCGGGCGCGGCGCATCGGTCTGTTCGAGATGACTGAACCAATTGCTGCGACACACATCGACGGGTTCCACGCGCACGCCATGGCGGCGAGCATCCTGCACGAGCTGCGCGGGCGCATAAAAACCCATTGGTTGGCTGTTGAGCAAGGCGCACAGGAAGGCTTCCGGCTCATGGCACTTGAGCCATGCCGAGGCATACGCCAGCAGCGCAAAGCTGGCCGCGTGCGATTCGGGGAAGCCGTATTCGCCGAAGCCTTCGATCTGTTTGCAGAGCCGTTCGGCGAACTCGCCCAGGCCCTTTCTTTCCATGCCAGTCTTGAGTTTTTCCTTGAATTTCTCGAGGTGACCTTTCTTCTTCCACGACGCCATGGCGCGGCGTAGCTGATCCGCTTCGCCCGGCGAGAAATCCGCCCCCACGATCGCCAATTGCATCACTTGTTCCTGGAAGATCGGCACGCCACAGGTGCGTTTGAGCACTTCGTCGATCTTGGGGCTGATGGACTGGATCTTGGCCGGATCGTCATGCCCGGCGAGGAACGGATGCACCATGCCGCCCTGGATCGGTCCGGGGCGCACGATGGCGACCTGCACGACGAGGTCGTAATAGTTCTTCGGACGCAGGCGCGGCAGCATCGACATCTGCGCGCGCGACTCGATCTGGAATACGCCGATGGTGTCAGCCTTGCTGATCATGTCGAAGGTCGGCGTGTCCTTGGGTGGAATGTCCGCCATCGTCAGCGCGCGCCCTTGCCGCACCGACGCCCAGTTGAGCGCGCGGCGGATCACGGTGAGCATGCCCAGCGCCAGCACGTCGACCTTGAGCAGGCCGAGCGATTCGAGATCGTCCTTGTCCCACTGGATGACCGAGCGCTCGGCCATGGCAGCGTTTTCGATCGGCACCAATCGCGACAACGGCCCGCGTGAAATGACAAAGCCGCCCACGTGCTGCGACAGATGGCGCGGAAATTCACGCAACTCGTCGGCCAGCTCCAGCCATTTGGTCACGCGCGGGCTATCCAGCCGCAAGCCGATGCCGGCCAATCGATCGGGCAGTTCGTCGCGCTTGTCCCACCACGCCAGCGAACGGGTCAGCGCGGTGACTTCAGCCTCGCCAAACCCCAGCGCGGTGCCAACGTCACGCAACGCGCTCTTGGTGCGATAACGGATGACCGTGGCGGCCAATGCGGCGCGTTCGCGACCGTACTTGCGGTAGATGTACTGGATGACCTCTTCGCGCCGTTCGTGCTCGAAGTCGACGTCGATGTCCGGCGGTTCGTCGCGCTCGCGCGAAAGGAATCGTCCGAAGAGCAGATGCGCGCGCTTGGGGTCGACCTCGGTAATGCCCAATGCATAGCACACCGTCGAATTGGCCGCCGAGCCGCGCCCCTGGCACAGGATGCCCTCGCCGCGCGCGAATTTGACGATGTCGTAGACGGTGAGAAAGAACGCCTCGTAACGCATCTCTTCGATCAGCGCGAGCTCTGTCTCAACGCTCGCCCTTACCTTTTCGTCCTCACCTTCAGGATAGCGGCGGCGCAGGCCGGCTTCGGTCTCCTGCCGCAGGTATGAGGTCGGCGTATGGCCGGGCGGGACGATTTCTTCGGGGTATTCGTAACCCAGCGTGCCAAGGTCGAACTGACAGCGCTGTGCAATCGCCACGCTCTGCGCCAGCAGATGCGGCGGATACAGTCGCGCCAGCCGCGTGCGCGTACGCAAGTGGCGTTCGCCATTCGGGAACAAGGCCTTGCCCGCCGCGAACACGGTCGTGCGCAGGCGAATGGCGGTGAGCGTGTCCTGCAGGCGACGGCGACGGCGCTCATGCATGTGCACGTCCCCCGCCGCCATCAGCGGTATGCCAGCCACATCGCCAATACGTTGCAGCGTATCGAGCCGGCCAGCATCATCGGGCCCGCACAGCATTTCGGCGGCGATCCACAGGCGGTTCTGCGGCGGGCCGATGCCTGTCGGCGGTTCGGGCGGAAAACAACGCGCCAGCCATTGCGCATCTTCCAGCGTGGGCGCCTCTCCCGGCACCCATAGCGCCAGGCACCCCGGCACCGCACCGCGCGGCACGATGGGCGTAAAGTCACCGCGCAACAAACGGTATTCGCCCTTCTGCGAACGCCGCCGCGCCAGCGTGATGAGGCTGCACAGGTTGCCGTAGCCGTCGCGGTCCTGCGCCAGCAGCACGATCTTGAGCCCGCATTCGAGCGTGAATTCGCTGCCCACGATGAGTTTGGGCAGCGGCAGCACGGGCGGCGGCGCCTTGCCCGCCTTGATGGCTTCGGCGGCTTTTTCAGCGTCTTCCAGCGGCATGTCGCGCAATGCCTGCCAGGCCTGCACGACGCCCGCCACCGAACACTCATCGGTGATCGCCAGTGCGGCGTAACCGCGCTTGCGCGCCTGCGCCATCAGCTCAGCCGGCTGTGAAGCGCCACGCAGAAAGCTGAAGTTGCTCAGGCAGTGCAGTTCAGCGTAGTCGGGCAGCGCTGGCGTCATGGCGTGATCAGGCAAAGTACCCATGCAGCCACCACCCCCGCGTATCGCGGAAAATCCAGACCCACTCGCCACGCTCTGATTGCGCCACGTAGTAATCGCGACGCAAATCGCCCGCCATGCTGCGACCTTTTTCGCCTTCGTCCCACCAGCCGCTTTCGATACGTTCCGGCCCCGCCAGACGATGCAGCCGCCCGTTGCTGTACAGGCCATCGTCACGTTGCTGGACGGCGCGCGGCGTGGACAGCAACCATAACGGACGCGGCGAGTTGGCCTGCGCAACCTTGCCCTGCCCCTGCGGCACCTGACGTGTAGCGCATTCGGGACGGTGGTCCGCCTGCACGGCCAGCCCATGCACGGCCTCCACGCCCAGGCGCGCGCGCAGGCGCTCGATCACGGGTGCCAACGAGCGCGCGGCGGTCTGGGCGAACAAACCTTCGCTCGTACCCGACAAGGTTTCGGGCGCGTTGGCTTCCAGCCGCAGGTCGGTCACCGCCGCTGCAAGACGCAGGCGTTCAAGGCGTTCGCGCAGTACGCGTTCCATGCGTGCGAGGTCGGCCGTGACATCGGCAAAACTCAGCACCAGTCGCGTCGGTGGAATGTATTCGTGCACCAGCTCAAACACGCATTCGGTCACGCCCGCCGCCCGCCCGCTCAGCCAGCCCGCGAGGCTCGCCAGCATGCGTCGGGCGGCAAACAGCAGCATCGATGCGTGATCGACCTTGGCAGGCAGCTCCAGCTTTTGCGCAAAACATTCCGGGAAGACGAAGCTCGGCCGCAGATCGGGCGCGTCCCCCAGGGCCTGCGCCAGTTGCTGCGCCATCAGCGGCCCGAAACGCCTCGCCAGACCGGCACGTGGCAGATCGAACAGGTCGCCCAATGTGCGCACGCCGAGGGCGGCCAGCGTATTGGCATCGGCCTGCGTCAGGCGCAGCACGTCCACGTCCAGCGGCGCGAGCGCGGTTTGCAGATCATTGGCACGCAGACACGCACTGGACTGCCCTGCCCGCGCCAGCCATTGCGCCGCAAGCGGTGTGGGCGCCAGCGACAGGCATGCAGAAAAACCCTGCGCGTCGATATCGGCCACCACCTGCCGGCACAGTGGCTTCAAGCCACCAAAAAGCCGCAGACAACCGCTGATTTCGATGAGCAGTTCATCCGTGCCGGCCACGCTGACGTGCGGCGAAAAGCCCCCCGCCCAGCAGGCCAGTTGATGCAACGTATCGATCTCGCGCGCGGCGTCGCACTCATGCACGGCCAGCCCCGGCGCCAGACCGAGCGCGCTGGCCAGCCGCATGTCGGGCTGGATGCCGTGAGCCTCGGCCGCATCGTTGGCGCAGCCGATGCGTTGCTGCGACACGGCCACGGCCGGCCCTTCGTCAGGCGGAAAGACTTCCAGCGCCAGCCGATGAAAGCGCATGCACAGCCACAGCGCCTGCTTCATGGCGCCACCTTCGCAGGCTGCGACGCTTTGACGGACGACGGCACGCCACGCAACACGGTGTGCCCCACCGGCGGCACCGAACGGCGCAGTACGCGCTGCCACGGCAAGGGGCGCTCCACCTGCAGCAGCAGACTGCGGGCACATGGGGGGCCGCGCCGCTTGAGGATGTCCACGCGCAAACCGTCAGGGCTGCCGACCAGGGCCAGCCGCAGCGGCGCGGGCGACGCCACGCGTGCGCAGGACTCGTCGCGGAACATGAAAGCCAGGCTGCGGCAACCTTCGGCCGCCAGTTGCAGACGGCGCAGCGTCTTGTTGTCGACGCGGGCGGGCAACCATGCCAGCACGGCACCCAGCGCACCGCTACCGAGCAGTTGTTCGGTACTCCAGGCGATATCTTCGTCGGCAGCCGTCACCCACAGCAGTTGCGCCAACGGAAAATGCGCGGCCCATGCGGGCGCATGCGCACAGGCAGGCGGCGCGACGATAGCGATGGGCGCTTCATCCACCACCGCACGCAAGGCAGGCAGCAGCAGCGAGACCTCACCGATGGCACGTGTGGCGGACAACAACTCCACCAGCGCGCCGCGCGGCCATCCGCCACCGGGCAACTGGGCATCGAGCGTGTCGAAGCCACTGGCCTGGGCCTGCCCGTCCAGCGCGGCCAGCCGGTCGCCGCGCCACACATCGGTGCGCTGGAGGATGTCCATCAGGGTGGCAGTGGCGGCAGGCATGCGGGAGGCGAAAAACCGGTGGGAGGATCGGCCCGATCCAATACTGTATTTTTATACAGTCATCGAGACTTTTCCAGTCCGGCCGGCGGCGCGACACGCAAGCTCACGAAGGCACGCGCCCTTCACAGGGGCCCTGCCGCTGTCACATAAACTTCATTCCACTTCGGCGCCGCCGCGCCGTTATACGGGACTCGAACCCCCGTACAGGTTTTCTCATGTCCGCCGCCGCACGCCATGCCATCCAGCAACCGGAGCGACGCCTCCCCTCCGCTCAGTCGCCCGTGGATCTGCATGCGCTCCAAGCGAATTTCCAGCCGATCTTCAATCTGGCCACCGGTGCCCTGCACGGTTTTGAAGGGCTGATCCGCCCGCCCCGCGACAGCGGTCTGTGCAGCGCCTTCGAACTGTTCGCCCTGGCCCGCGCTGCCGACATGTCGATCGAGCTCGAACAGGCCGCCGCGCAAACGCTGGTCCGCCGCTTCACCGAACTGGGCCTGCGCGGCACGCTGTCGCTCAACTTCAGTTGCGACACCTTGCTGCACCTGGGTGCGGCACCGGAACAGGTCGACACCGCGCTGCGCGAAATCGCACACCTTGGCGACCGCCTGGTCATTGAAGTCACCGAACAGGATGTCGCCGAGGACGTCGGCCGGCTGGTCGCAGCCATCGATCTATTGCGTCATCAGCGCGGCAAGGTCGCGCTCGACGACTTTGGCATGGCGCAGTCGAGCCTTGCGCTGTGGATTCAGTTGCAGCCCGAAGTGCTCAAGCTCGACCGCTTCTTCGTTGCCGGCATCGACGGCGATTCGCGCAAGTTCGAGACGGTCAAAGCCATCGTGCAACTGGCCGCCACGCTGGGCTCGGAAGTGGTCGCCGAAGGCATCGAGCGCATCGAAGAACTCATCGTGCTGCGCGACCTCGGCGTGCAATACGGGCAAGGCTTTCTGCTCGGGCGGCCGAGTGCGGACCCGGTGAGCGAACTCCCCGCCAAGGTGTGGGAGGCGCTGGGCAACCGTGCCATCGCCGTGTTCCCCGAGCCTGCACGCATCGGCCCAACCATCATGCGGGTTGATCGCGTGCTCAACGAAGCGCCCTGCGTGGGCCCGACCACCAGCAACAACGAACTGCTGCGCGTCTTCCACCATCATCCGGAATTGACGGCAGTGGCCATCGTGTCGGATGACGGTCACCCAGTCGGCGTGGTCAACCGCCGCTCATTCATCGATACGCTGTCGCTGCCGTTCCACGAAGAGCTCTTCGGGCGCCGGCCGTGCACGCTGTTCATGGACACCGATCCGATCCTGATCGAACGTTCGGCCAGCTTCGACGAGTTGGCCGACATCATCACCGACGAAGACCAGCGCTACCTGTACGACGGTTTCATCATCACCGAGAACGGCCGCTACGTCGGTCTGGGCACCGGTTCGGCGCTGGTGCGCATGGTGACGGAAAACCGCATCGAAGCCGCGCGTTATGCCAACCCGCTGACTTTCCTGCCGGGCAACATCCCGATCTCGCGCCACATCGACCGCCTGCTGCAAAGCCGCAGCGGCTTTGTCGCCTGCTACTGCGACCTCGATCATTTCAAGCCCTTCAACGACCAGTACGGCTACTGGAAAGGCGATGAGATGATCAAGCTCGCGGCAGCGTGCCTGACGCAAGCGTGCAATCCGCTGCGCGATTTTCTCGGCCACGTCGGGGGCGATGACTTCCTCGTGCTCTTCCAGAGCGACGACTGGCAACACCGGCTGCTCGCCGCGCTCGAACAGTTCCGCCTGCGCGCAAGCGCGCTGTTCAATGACGAAGACCGCGCACGCGGCGGCATCGAAGCCGAAGACCGCCAGGGACGCACGGCATTCTTTCCGCTCACCACCATGAGCGCCGGCGCCCTGTGCGTGCACGCCGGCCACAGTCTGTCGCACGAAAAGGTCGCCTCGCGCGCAGCCGCCGCCAAGCGTGCCGCCAAGCAGGGGCGCATCTTGCTGCACGTGGAAGAGGCCTGACGGACGTTCTGCCGCCCAATGGCCCGTGGTCTGGCAGGCGCTATGGCATCTGGATGTTCTGCTTGGGCAGAACAGCGGGGGCTGGCAGGATGATGGGCTCTGCGAGCAGCCGCTCAAATAAAGAGCCTTCCAGGCGAGCGAAATAATGCGGCGCGCCGAGAGTTTCGATGTAGGCCGTCGTCGTGGTCGATGCAGTCCAACGCGGCTCAAGCAGCGAGCGCGCGATCTCGTGAGCAGGCGTGATCGCACCGAGAGCCAGCAATACCACTATCGTCATTCCCTGATCGCGCGCAGCCTTGACCGACCAATCGAGCGCACACAGGCGATCTGCGGCTGCCAGGCCTACCACCATGAGTGGCGCGATGGATGCACGCATCACCAGATCATTGTTAGGCCCGAAGCGGAACAGTGGTAGCGCCAACAATACGGCCCCCGCGATAGCGAGCAACACATCGGCCCGCATTCGCCACAGACAAATCCACAACAAGCCGAACTGCAACACGACGAACATCACGTAGCGACGCATGAACGGCGCGTTGAATATTGATTCGCCCCTGGACGCCGGCACACTCGCCGCATCGAGCACCAGATAGGCCGAGGACGCCAGGGCTGGCAAGAGAAAGAGCGCCCCGGCACAAATCATTGCAATGAGATCCCGGCGCGCACCGCGATGGCGCCATACGAGCGCGAGCAACAGCGGAATGCAGCCAATAGCGGTTAAGGGTGACCACAACGGCAGCACCGCCAACCAGAACGGCACCATACGTACGGCACGAGGATCGCTCCAGCGAACGTACAGAAAAGCAGCAAGAAACCATCCGGGCAAGGCATGGTTAGGAACCCAAAATAGTAATGTCGTGTTCGATGAGTACTGGAAGAGCGTCGCCCACCACTGAAGGTGTTCGGTCGACAATAATGGTTGTGGATGACCTGCGACGATACCCCCCACCCAATCCATGCCGCTGAACGCTACGACCACGACCAGCATGACGGTCATGTCGCGCACGCTGCGAGCCCGAACGACCACTTGAGCGAAAAAGAGTGCCACTCCAATAGCGGTCCATGCCAACAGCAAGAATTGGGCCGATCCCCCCTCGCCCAGCGCACGGGCCAGATATGCGGGCACAAGGTAATAGGCCAACGGGCTACGGAACAACAACTGAATGTCATCCGCAGCCCGCAGAACGAATGGCCCGCTATGGCGCGTCAAGTCGAGCAGAACGGCATCCCGCACATGCCAGTCGAAGTAATTGGCGTAAAAGACGTGTCCTGCTCCGCCAAGCATCGCCCAAGCGATTGCTACAACAACCACAGCGAGCCACTGCCCCCGTGTCAAGCCTCTCGATGTGCTGGAAGTGCCGCTGAGCGATACGATGCACCCCATCACGAACAGCAATGCAAGCACGCCACCCACATCGAGCCGCAGCCAAGTGAAGAAAAACAGCAGTACGGGTAGCCCCAAATAGGCCACACACAGCCAATCCAGGCCGGAGACGGTTCTGGACTCATCTAGCGGATTTACGCCGTCGGCCGATACGGGTACTTCGAAAGCGGGGCTGTTCATCATGATCAGAAATTATGCGGCGACATGCGATGCGCAGCTTATACGACCAGCGAGTCCGCGCAGCGCCGCCCGTCCGGAAGTCGGCGAGGCGGTCAGTCACACGAGACAACATGGGATTGCACCGATGCCGGGCGGGGGCATTGCTGGCGATAATGCTGCCCCCCCCCCGGAATAAGGACGTGTTCATGAAAGTACTGGTCGCCATCCACGACCGCGCACTGCGCGACAATATCTTCGACGCCGCGACGATCGAACGTCTGACGAGCCGTCACGATGTCACATGGCTGGACGAAGCCCCTTCGCGTGACGGCTTTGCGGCAGCGCTCACGGGATGCGAAGCCTGCATCACTTCATGGGGCTCGCCCCGCTTCGACGCGCAGCTGCTGCGCGATACGCCCTCGCTGCGTTTCATCGGGCACGCGGCGGGCACGCTGGCGCCGTACCTCGATGCCAGCGCGTTCGACGGCAGGCTCACCATCGTCAATTCGGGCTGGCATCTTGCGATGTCCACGGCAGAATGCGCGCTCACGTTGATGCTCGCGGGCGCGTGGCGTCTGCATGCCTATGGACTGCGCATGCGCGCGGGCAACTGGTCGGATTCGCACAGCGAGACCGTGCCCGGCGTGCACGGCAATACGGTGGGATTGGTCGGGATGGGCGACATCTCGCGCCGGGTCATCGAATACCTGCGCCCCCTGCAAGCGCGCGTGCTGCTGCATTCGCGCCATTGCACGCCAGAGCAGGCGCAGAAACTGGGTGTCGAGGTGGTGCCGCTCGATGCGCTCTTCGCGCAGAGCGACATCGTATCGCTGCATGCCACGCTCACACCGCAGAACGTTGGCATGGTCGGCCAGGCGCAGCTCGAACTGATGCGCGATGGCAGCCTGCTGGTGAACACCGCCCGCGCACGCTTGATCGACGACGCGGCCTTGCGCGCGGCGCTACGCAGTGGGCGCATCCATGCCGCGCTGGACGTGTTCGACAAGGAGCCTCTGCCGGCCGACGATGAACTGCTCGCGCTGCCCAACGTCACCTGCGCACCGCACATCGGCGGTTTCGCGGAACACTGGCGCAAGAAGGTCGGCAGCAGTGTCGTGGATGCGCTGGAAGATGTGATCGCCGGGCGCACGCCCGCGCACCTCGTCACGCGCGAGCGCTTCGCCGCGATGTCGGCGAACTGAACGCGCCTAGCCCACCTGGCGCTCATCCACGTAACACCACATCCATGATTCGCCCGGCTCGCCGGAGCGGATCACGGGGTGGCCCGTGGCTTTGAAGTGCTTGGTCGCGTGGCGGTTCTTGGAGTCGTCGCAGCAGCCGACGTGGCCGCAGTGCACGCACACGCGCAGATGCACCCAGGTGTCGCCCATCTTCAGGCACTCTTCGCAGCCGCGCGAGTTGCGCTCATGCAGATGGGCGGGCACGTGCTGGCAGGCAGTGTCGGGCATTGCAGTCTCCTTGGCTGGAATCAGGCCGCCACGGCCGCAGCCGGCGCGTGAGCGGCAAGGTATTGGTGAATCTGCGCGACCGCCGCGGCTCCTTCGCCGATGGCCGCGCCCACGCGCTTGATCGAGCCCGAACGCACGTCGCCCACGGCGAACACGCCACGGATACTGGTTTCCAGCGGGCTCGGCCGCAGGCCGTCTTCCGCCGCGTTGAGCGCACTGCCGGTCAGCACGAAGCCATGTGCGTCGACCGCCACGCGGCAATCCTCCAGCCAGCGTGTCTCGGGTTCGGCCCCGGCAAACAGGAACAGATGCGCAATGTCGCGCGTGTCGGTCGTGCCGTTGCGGCGGTCACGCCAGCGCACGCGCGCGAGCCCGCCATTCGCGTCGCCCTCCAGCGCACACACTTCGGTCGCGGTGTGGACGTCGATGTTGGGTGTGGCTTCGATGCGGTCGATCAGATAGCGCGACATGCTGGCGGCAAGATCTGCGCCGCGCACCAGCATGTGTACGCGCGCTGCGTACTGCGCCAGCAGTACCGCGGCCTGCCCGGCCGAGTTGCCGCCGCCGACGAGCGCGGCTTCGACGTTGCGGCACATCGCGCCTTCGACGTGCGTCGCCCAGTACCACACGCCGCGCCCTTCGAAATCCGACAGGCCTGCGACATCGAGCCGGCGATACCGCGCGCCGCTGGCGATGACCACGGTACGCGCGCGCAGGCGACGCCCGTCGGTCAGATGCAGGTGGAGTTCATGCCCAGGCGTGCAGCGCGAACAATCGAACGAGGTCACCTCGGCCGGGATCAACATGTCGGCGCCGAATTTCTGCGCTTGTACGTAGGCGCGGCCGGCCAGCGCCTGTCCCGAGATGCCGGTGGGAAAGCCGAAGTAATTCTCGATGCGCGAACTGGCCCCCGCCTGCCCGCCATAGGCGCGCCCTTCGAGCACTGCGACGCGTAATCCCTCGGACGCCGCGTACACCGCCGTCGACAACCCGGCCGGCCCGGCACCCACCACCGCCACGTCGTAAAGATCGTGGCGCTCGCGCATGTCGATCATGCCCATGCAACGCGCCAGCCCGTTCTCGTCCGGATCGACGAGCACCGAGCCGTCCGGGCAGATCGCAATCAGCGCGCCGGCGTCGGCGGCGTAGCGTTCGAGCAGCGCCGCGGCGTTGGCGTCGCCGGCGATGTCGATGAGGTGATGCGGCTGTCCGTTGCGCTGGAGGAAGTTCTGCAGGCGCGACATGCGCGCCGACGGCATGCGCCCGATCAGCACAGGGCCGCTCGCGCCGGCTTCGATAAGGGCCACGCGCCGCAGGATCAGCGCGCGCACGATGCGCTCGCCGAGCGAGGCCTCGGCAATGATGAGCGCACGCAGCCGTTCGGGCGCCAGCAATAGTCCTTCGAAATCCGATTCGGCCTGCCAGTCGACCAGCGAAGGCATGCCCGACAGCGCGCCGACTTCGCCGAGGAACTGGCCGCGCTCGTATTCGAGGATCGGCACGACATGCCCCAGCCCGTCGCGCTGGGTGACCAGCACTCGCCCGCCGAGGATGATCAGCATGCCCGGCGCATGTTCTCCGGCCGTGAGCAACCGGGTGCCGCGCGGGTGCGAGACGCGTGTGCCGAAGCGCTCGACGCGGGCCAGTTCGGCCTCGGTGAGCACGGGAAACATCTGCTCGAAGCGGGCCAGCGGCCCACCCGGATCACGATCAGCCATGATGACGCCCCGCAGAAGTTGGATTGGTGCGCCGCAATGCTGCGCGCCGCCATCGTTCTGGATAGTCCAGCCATGGCCGAATGTCGAGCCGGGCGAAGCCACTTCGGCCCGCCCGGCGCACCGGTCAGCGTACGGCGTCGCCCCGGCGGTACTCGGCGGTGATCTCGTCGAGCCGGGTCTTGATCACTGGATCGAGTTCGACCGTCGCCGCGGCAATGGTGGCGTCGAGCTGCTCGGGGCGGCTGGCGCCGATGATCGCCGAACTGATCTCCGGATTGGCGAGCACCCAGGCCACGGCCAGCGTTGCCATGGGAATGCCGGCCTCGTCGGCGATGCCTCGGATCGCTTCGATGGTGGCGAATTCGCGCTCGTGCCAATAGCGCTGCTGGTACATCTGCCCGGACGTACCCAGCGTGAAGCGCCCTTCGGGCGGCGGCGCGTCGGCGCGATGCTTGCCGCTGAGCAGGCCGCCCGCCAGCGGGTTGTAGGGAATCACGCCGAGCCCTTCTTCGCGCGTGAGCGGCAGCAGCTCGCGTTCGATCTCGCGGAACAGCAGGCTATAACGCGGCTGCACGGATACGAATCGCGCAACGCGCAGCATGTCGGCGCGACCGAGCATGCGCGCCAGGCGATACGCGAGGTAGTTCGACACGCCGATATAGCGCGCACGCCCGGAGCGCACCACCACGTCGAGCGCTTCGAGCGTTTCGTCCAGCGGTGTATTGGCGTCGTCCGAGTGCAGTTGATAGAGGTCGACGTAGTCGGTGTCCAGGCGCTTGAGCGACTGGTCGATGGCGTCGAGGATGTGCTTTCGCGAAGCGCCCTGGTCTCAGGCATTCGGCCCCATGCGGCCGACGCACTTGGTGGCGACGACGAAATCGCTGCGCCGGCCCTTCAACCAGCGCCCGACGATTTCTTCAGTGCGGCCGGCAGTCGTGAGATCGCCGCCCAGCGGGTAGACGTCGGCGGTGTCGATGAAATTGATGCCGGCCGAGGCGGCCTTGTCGAGGATCGCGCGCGAGGCGTCTTCTTCGATCTGCAGGCCGAAAGTCATGGTGCCCAGTGTCAGGCGCGAGACGACCAGACCGGTGTTGCCCAGTCGTGTGGTGGGAATGCTCATGTCGTTGGGTTCTCCAGTTGGATGGATCAATGCGTGCGTACGGTGGCGGCGTCCTGCCCGAACAGGATCTTGCGCGACTCTTCGTCGACCGCCGGCTTGTTGGTCGGATTGACCTCCTGCGCGCGCGCGTAGGCGCGCTGCACGGCGGGCCGGTCGCGGATGCTCGCGAACCAGCGTGCGAGATTGGGGAAGTCTCCCAGCTTCTGCTGTTGCCGCTCGTGCGGCACGATCCACGGATAGCTCGCCATGTCGGCAATCGAATACTCGCCGGCAATGAACTCACGATCGGCCAGCCGGCGGTCGAGCACGGCGTAGAGGCGCGCGGTTTCCTTGACATAGCGCTCCATGGCGTAGGGAATCTTCTCCGGCGCGTATTGCGTGAAGTGATGGTTCTGCCCGGCCATCGGCCCCAGCCCCGCCATCTGCCAGAACAACCATTGCAGCGTGTCGTTGCGGCCGCGCAGGTCTTGCGCAATGAAGCGCTGCGTCTTGTCGGCCAGATACAGCAGGATCGCCCCCGATTCGAAAATCGAGATCGGCGCACCGTCGTCAGCCGGTGCGTGGTCGACGATCGCCGGGATGCGGTTGTTGGGCGCGATGCGCAGGAAATCGGGTGCGAACTGTTCGCCGCGCCCGATGTTCACGCCATGCAGTTGGTACGGCAGGCCGGCCTCTTCGAGGAAGATGGTGATCTTGTGACCGTTCGGCGTGGTCCAGTAGTACAGGTCGATCATGAACTGCCCTCCACAAAGCAAGATGTTGGTCGTGCGGAATGATCAGTGCGACGTCACGGGCCGATCGTCGGCCACTTCGCGCCGTTGCGGATCGCGCCTGTCCTCGTCGGTGTCGCCCGAGGTGAGCTCGGCGGGTGTTGCCGGCAACTCCGCCGGCACTTGCGCGACGGTTGGCGCGGGGCGCTCGCCTGCGGCGTCATCGAGAAAGCCGCCGGCCTGCCGGCTCCACAACGCGTGGTAGGCCCCCTGGCGCGAGAGGAGTTCCATGTGCGAGCCGTCCTCGACGATGCGGCCTCGGTCGAAGACGAGGATGCGGTCCAGGTGCGCGATGGTGGACAGGCGGTGGGCCACGACGATCACCGTCTTGCCGCGCATGACGACATCGAGCGTGTCCTGGATGGCGCGTTCGGTGATCGAGTCCAACGCCGAGGTGGCTTCGTCCAGGATCAGCACCGGCGCGTTCTTGAGGATCACGCGCGCAATGGCCACGCGCTGGCGTTGCCCGCCCGAGAGCTTCACGCCTCGCTCGCCCACCATGGAATCGTAGCCCTGCTTCATCTGCGCGATGAAGTCGTGCGCATGCGCGCGCCGCGCGGCCTCCATGACTTCTTCATCGCTCGCCTCGAGCCGACCGTAGCGGATGTTCTCCATCAGGGTGCGGTGGAACAGGCTCGGGTCTTGCGGGATCAGCGACAACTGCTCATGCAGCGAATCCTGCGTCATGTCGCGCAGATCGGCGCCGTCGATGAGGATCGCGCCGCGCTGCGGATCGTACAGTCGCAGCAGCAGGCTGACGAAGGTCGACTTGCCCGAACCGGACAGGCCCACGAGCCCGACGCGCTGCCCGGCCGGGATGCTCACGTTCAGATCGCTGAACACCGGCGCATCCGACCCGTAGGCGAAATCCACGTGGCGGAATTCGATGCTGCCGCGCGACACCGTCATGGGGCGCGCACCGTCGCGATCGACCACTTCGTGCGGTCGGACGATGGTTGATACGCCATTGGCGACGTTGCCGATGTACTCGAAGAATTCCAGAAAACGGCGCGACAGGTTACGCGCTTCGGTGATGATCGACAGCGACAATGTCACCGCCATGACGAAGTCACCGACGCTGATCTTGCCTTGCCCCCACAGGCGCAGCGAAAAATACAGCAAGCCGATCTTGAGTGCCGCTGCCGCCGAAAACTGGAACCAGCGCACGCGCTCGGAATAATCGCCCGAGATCCGCACCGCGCGCAGTTCCTCGGCCTGCGCATGGCCCAGGTGCTTGCGCTCGAACCCCAGCCGGGCGAACAGCCGCGCACTGGTCAGGTTGGTGATCGAGTCGACCACCACGCCGGTCACCATGCTGCGCGTGGCCGCGGCCTTCACCGCGTGCGGCTGGCAGCGCTTGGCGAGCCAGTACGAAATGCCGATGAAGCACACCGCCCAGATGCCGGCGAAGATGCCCAGCGAAGCATGCGCATTGAACAGCAGCACCGTCGACAGGCTCAGCACGATGGCAATCGGCCAGAACTCGGTGATGACCGACCACAGCGTCTGCGTGACGCCCATGGCCGTTTCGCTGATGCGATGCGCCAGCGCGCCAGAAAAATTGTTGGCGAGGTAACGGTGTGAATGCTGCTGCAGATAGTGATAGAGCTGGCGCGTGACGTTCTGCCGCTGGCGTGGCCCGAGCCGGATCTGGATCGCGCCCGCCGCTCGCCCGAACAGCACCTCGCCGATCGAAAATCCGACGAACATCAGCAAGGGCACCTGCAAGGCGTCGACCAGGTTCATCGATTGCCCGTGCGCCCCCGTCACGCCGCGCACGATGCGGTTGAGCGCGTACGGCATCATGATGCTGCATGCCGCATTGGCCGATTCAAGCAGGAACATCGTCAGGTACCACCAGCGAAAGCGGGCGACGAAATAGGCGATGAATCGGAACGGCGTGGGCGGCAGCAACGGCGCGTCTGGCGCGCGCTGGAAAGTGGTTTCGGCGGATGTCATCAGGCTGGGCGCCCCGCAGACAGACCTGGACGCGACGGGTGTTCGGAATGGCTCAAGGATAGACCAGAGGCCTGATCACTGCGTAGAGGGGCAGGATTTCCTTACATATTCCGTGCTGCGGCAAGCGCGCATGGGGCACCGCCCTTGCCGGCCACGCGGCGGTGCTACAGGCCATACCAACGACATCGGGGAATGTCGACGAGCCCTGCACCCGGCGTGCATCGCCGGCCTGCCCCACGTACGATCATGCCTTTCCACTCGATGTCGCCGGCCCGAACGCGGCACGCCGACATTCTGCAGACCCGCACCATGACCGCCCTCTCCTTCCGCCACGCCGAACCGCGCGACACCGATCGCTGCTTTGAAATCGAATCCATCGCCTACGAAGGCGATGAGGCCGCCACGCATGAGAAAATCGCCAGGCGCATCGCGCAGTATCCGCGGGGATTCCTGGTAATGGAACGCGACGGCGAGGTGATCGGCTTCATCAATAGCGGCTGCGCGTACGAAGTCGTGATGTCGGACGAAGACTTCAAGCAACTCATCGGCCATGACCCCGCCGCGCCCAACGTGGTCATCATGTCCGTCGTCATCGACCCCGCCCACCAGGGCCAGGGCTACACCACTGCGCTGATGGAGACCTTCGTCGAGCGCATGCGCGCCGCAGGCAAGAAGGCCATACATCTGATGTGCAAGGAACGGCACATCGCGCTGTACGAGCGCTTCGGGTTCAAGTTTGTGAAGCGCTCAGCGTCGGAGCATGGGGGCATGGTCTGGTTCGAAATGGTCAAAGACCTTTAGTCGTCGCGCTATCGCCGGCCCAGGTGCATGACGATCATGCCCGCCACCGCGAGTACGCCGCCGACGAGCAAGGACTGATCGAGCGGTTCGCCAAGACCGACGCTTGAGAACACGACACCGAAGACCGGCACGAGCGTGATGTAGCCCGCCGCCGTGCTGGCACCGAGCGCTTTCACGCCATCGAAATACCATGCGTATGCCAGCGCGGTGGCGCCGAACGCCAGTCCGGCAAGACATATCCACGCGTGAATCGGGCTGCCTGACAGGCTGAGCCAGGTTGCGGGGCCTTCGATACCGAGGCTCAACGCAACAAGCATGATGGCGCCGAGCACGGATGTCGTGGTCGTGGTGGTCAGCGCGTCCACGCCGGTGACAACGGCTTTGCCGATGAGCGTGTACGCGACCCAGCACGCCACGCAGCCGAGCAGGAGCAGTTCGCCCCTGCCGGCGCCGCCTTCGAAGATCATCCACGGCGCGCCACGCGTGAGCACGATCATCGCGCCGACCACCGCGAGCGCCATGCCGATGCCGATGGTGCGGGTGAGCGGCTCGCGGAAAATCCATGCCGCCAGCAGCAAGGTCACGGCCGGGTTGATGGTGATGACGAGCGCGCCCTTGCTGGCCGCGACGGTCTGCAACGCGAGCATGAAGAAAGTCGAGTAGCCGAACACGCCGGCGCCGGCTGCGGCCACCATGCCGATCCACCGCTTGCGCGGCCAGCCGCGCCAGACGTTGCGGCGCGCGCTATGCAACAGCCACGGCAGCAGGACCAGCGAGGCAAGAACGAAGCGCATGCTGGCGGCGGCGAGCGGCGGCATGGTCTGGGCGATGACGCGGCCCAGCGGCCACGAGGCGCCCCACAGTGCGGCCATGCCGAGTAGCCGCAGGTGAGTGCCGAAGTGATTGACTGGCATGAAGCGAATATCCCGTGCCGGGCAACAGCTGACAAGTCGAGCGGATCGATGACCGTCATGTGGCGAGGGCGCCGAAGCTCATTCGGCCTCTACGACGACATGAGCGCGGTATGCGACGCAGCCAGCACCTGCCGGCTGAAATCTTCGAGCAATGACGACGCGGATCGCGCGTACTGCCAATGCAGCGGCACGTCCAGCGGCGTATCCGGCACCATCTCGACGAGCGAACCGTCCGCCAACTGCGGCGCGATCATCGATTCGGGGCACAGTCCCCAGCCCATGCCCGCAACAGTGGCCGTGACGAAAGCGAACGGCGACGGCAGCGTGTGCCGCGGCAGCTCGACATGCCGGTGGCACAGGCGATGCGCCCAGCGCGACTGGAGTTCGTCCTTGGTATTGAAAATGAGGCTGGGCGTGCGCGCGAGCGTACCGGCGCCCACACCCTGCGCAAAGTATCGCGTCATGAATGCCGGGCTCGCCACGGCACGGTAGCGCATGGCCCCGAGCGGACGACTGTTGCAGCCGACTGGCGGACGCGCCGCGCTGGTCACGGCGGCCAGCACCCTGCCGCTGCGCAGCCATCCAGCGGTGTGGTCCTGGTCATCGACGGCGATGTCCATCAGCACAGGCGCCTGGGCCCCGAACTCGGCAAGCACCGGGGCGAACCAGGTCGCCAGACTGTCAGCGTTCACCGCCACCGGCAAGGCGACGCGAACCGAGCCTTCGGGCGCTAGCGCGGGCATGGCTTCCTGCAACTCTTGTTCGAGCAGGCGCACGCGGTCGACGTGCTGACACAGGCGCCCGCCCATGTCGGTGGCGCGGCACGGCTGGCCGCGTATCACCAACGCGCAGCCGACGCGTTCCTCCAACAACCGGATACGCTGCGAGACGGCCGATGGCGTGACATTGAGCGCGCGCGCTGCGCGGTCGAAGCTGCCTTCACGGATGACGGTGGCCAATGCTGCAAGCGATGAGTAATCGAGCACGTCTTTAGTTTTTTTAATGCGAACTTAGAAATGATAGTTTGTCTTCATTCAGGCGTACGGGCAATGTGAGCGTCTTGCGAGCCTTTTCCGGTGTGTCCATGTTCTTGTCGGTGTTCGTTCAGGGGTTGGCGTTGGGCTTCGGGCTCATCGTGGCGATCGGCGCTCAGAATGCTTTCGTACTGCGCCAGGGGCTGCGGCGTGAGCACGTCGGCAGCGTCGTACTGTTCTGCGCGATGGCCGACGTGGTGCTGATCTCGGCCGGTGTGATGGGCATGGCACAGGCGCTGGGCGATCGACCGCACGTGGCACGCGGCCTGGCATTGTTCGGCGCGGGTTTCCTGGCATGGTACGGGTGGCAGGCGCTTTGCCGCGCGCGCCAGTCGCACGGGCTGCACGCAGCACAATCGGGCGCTGGCCTGAGTCGCGGCGCAGCGCTCGCCCAGGCCGCCGCCTTCACGCTACTCAATCCGCATGTGTACCTCGACACCGTGTTGCTTGTCGGCAGCATCGGCGCTCAGCACCCTGCCCCATTGCGTGCGTGGTTCGTATTCGGCGCCACCACGGCAAGCATCTGCTGGTTCACCATGCTCGGTTTCGGCGCCCGCTGGCTCGCCCCCCTGTTCGCCCGACCCAATGCGTGGCGCGTGCTCGACGCGCTCATCGGACTGACGATGTGGGTGCTGGCGGGGACGCTGGTCAGACGGATATTGGCCTGACCCCGCCCCACGCTGTGTTTCCTCGGGCGTGAAAAGCAGGCGAGCGAGAATCTTGCGCGGCTGCGTGTCGTCCTCGCCCCACCACGGTTGCTCACCGGGACCGGGCGCCCTCTTCAAGTGGCCAGGTTTGTCGGACGCGTCGGGGCACACCGATCGCCGACATGACGAATGGGCAAAGGCGATTGGCGACGATCCGGAATGCGTGCGGAATGCCGGGGTCGAGCTGTTGGATTGCCCACCGCCCGGCGAGAAGATAAACCGCCCGCCTCGCTGACGAGGCAGGCGGCGATGCTACGAAGAGATCAGGCGATGTCGAAACGGTCGAGGTTCATGACCTTGGTCCAGCCGGCGACAAAGTCATGGATGAACTTGTCTTCGCCGTCGGAGCTGCCATACACCTCGGCCAGGGCCCGGAGCTGGGAGTTCGAGCCAAAGACCAGGTCGACGCGCGAGGCCGTCCACTTGACCGCACCTGTCTTGCGGTCGCGCCCTTCGAACGCGTCCTTCGCGTCCGATGTGGCCTTCCACTCCGTGCCCATGTCGAGCAGGTTGACGAAGAAGTCGTTGGTCAGCGTGCCCGGCCGGTCGGTAAACACCCCTTGCTTGGATTGCCCGACGTTGGCGCCCAGCACACGCATGCCGCCGATGAGCACGGTCATTTCGGGTGCGGTCAGCCGCAGCAGATGCGCCTTGTCGATGAGCAGTGTTTCGGGCGGTACGGCGAAACGCTTCTTCTGGTAGTTGCGGAAGCCGTCGGCAACCGGTTCGAGGACGGCGAACGACTGCACGTCGGTCTGCTCTTGCGAGGCATCGGTCCGGCCCGGCACGAACGGCACGGTAACGGTGTGGCCGGCTGCCTTGGCGGCCTGCTCGATCCCCACGCCGCCGGCCAGCACGATCAGGTCGGCGAGCGACACCTTCTTGCCGCCGGACTGCGAGCCATTGAACTCGATCTGGATGCCTTCCAGTGTCTTGAGCACCTTGGCGAGCTGGTCGGGTTCGTTGACGGCCCATTCCTTTTGCGGTGCGAGACGAATGCGTGCGCCGTTGGCGCCACCGCGCATATCCGATCCACGGAAGGTCGAAGCCGACGCCCAGGCCGTGGACACGAGTTGCGACACGCTCAGGCCCGAAGACGCGATCTTGCTCTTGAGCGCGGCGACATCTTGCGCATCCACGAGCGGATGATCGACCTTGGGCACGGGGTCTTGCCAGATCAGGTCTTCAGCCGGGACTTCCGGCCCCAGGTAGCGGGCCTTTGGCCCCATGTCGCGGTGCGTGAGCTTGAACCACGCACGCGCAAAGGCGTCCGCGAACTCTTCCGGATGGGCCATGAAGCGACGCGAAATCTTTTCGTAGGCCGGATCGAAGCGCAGCGACAGGTCCGTCGTCAGCATGGTCGGCACAATCTTCTTGGACGAATCGTGCGCATGGGGGATGGTCGCCTCTGCTCCCTTGGCCACCCATTGATGAGCACCGGCCGGACTCTTGGTGAGTTCCCATTCATAGCCGAACAGGTGCCAGAAGAAATCATTGCTGAACTTGGTCGGTGTGCGGGTCCAGGTGACTTCCAGTCCGCTGGTAATGGTGTCAGCGCCTTTGCCGGTGCCGTACGTGTTCTGCCAGCCGAAGCCCTGCAACTCAATGTCGGCGGCTTCAGGCTCCGGCCCGACGTTGCTCGCCGGCGCCGCACCGTGTGTCTTGCCGAAGCTGTGTCCCCCCGCGATGAGGGCGACGGTTTCTTCGTCGTTCATCGCCATGCGGCCGAAGGTGTCGCGGATGTCCTTGGCAGCCTTGACCGGGTCCGGGTTGCCGTCCGGGCCTTCCGGGTTGACGTAGATGAGACCCATCTGGACGGCCGCCAGCGGGTTCTCGAGATTGCGGCCATGAACGTCGCCATCCGCGTCGTCATCGGTCACCAGTACGCCGCCGAGCTTTTCGACGCCTTCGGAGCCGTGGGCATAGCGCACGTCGCCACCGAGCCAGGTTGTTTCGCGCCCCCAGTAGACGTCCTGGTCCGGCTCCCAGGTGTCCTTGCGGCCACCGCCGAAGCCAAAGGTCTTGAAGCCCATGGTTTCGAGCGCGACGTTGCCGGTCAGCACGATCAGGTCGGCCCAGGAGATTTTGCGACCGTATTTTTGCTTGACCGGCCAGATGAGACGGCGGGCTTTGTCCAGGCTGACGTTGTCCGGCCAGCTATTGAGCGGAGCGAACCGCTGCTGGCCCCGCCCTGCGCCGCCCCGGCCATCGCCAATACGATAGGTCCCGGCGGCGTGCCAGGCCATGCGCACGAAAAGGCCCCCGTAGTGGCCGAAGTCGGCCGGCCACCAGTCCTGCGAATTGGTCATGACGGCAGCCAGGTCCTTCTTGACCTCTGCCAGGTCCAGGCTGTTGAACTCCTTGGCGTAGTCGAAATCCTCGCCCATCGGATCGGACTTGGATGAGTGTTGATGCAGAAGGTCCAGCCGCAACTGGTTGGGCCACCAGTCGCGATTCGTGGTGCCGGTGATCGCGGCGTGGCTGAACGGGCACTTGGCTTCGGTCTTTTCGCTCATTTGCTGGCTTCCTATCTCGGTAGCGTAAAGAAAAGAGGCTCCTGAACAGCAAGTCCTCCAACAACTCGTATGGACTGCGCGCATGTCTGACGACAGCGCGGTCCAGCATCCCGCGGGGCACGAATGCTTACCTTCAAGCCTTTTGTGACAAGGAGACTGCCGCCTTGTGGCGGGCCGGCACGGAGAACACAACCATCGCCGACGCACCCGACGCAGCCCCTGGCTCGGGAGGACTCGCGAAGTGGATGTCCTACATAAACATAGATGCAGCTATCGGATATATCAGATTGCACATGACAATCCACTGCATTCGCTCATTCAATCGGCGTTTTGCAGTGTTGGGGAAACCCATCTGGTATTGGCGTGCGTTTCGGGATTGGGTCGGTTCCACGGGCCCGTGGACGCGCATGCGGCACGACGACAGATCTCCCGCCAGTGTCCGCGGAAAGGTCATCCAAAGCAGTTCCGGGGTCAGGCACATCCGGGCCTGACCTGCGCAAGCGGGCGCTGCCAGGTGCGCCGCCGGCTTCGCGCCGATCGTGGCGCTAGTCTTTCGCCACGCTGGCCGCGGCGCGATGTGCCTGCCAACTGGCTGACCCCATCACGCATCCGATCAGCAGAAAGACCGGTGCAGCGCTGAGCAGGCCGGCGATGATGCCGAACAGCCAGGGGCCGCCGAGGCCGGAGATGCCCGCGATCATCGAGCGCAGGCCAACGCCCTGCCCGGCCTTTTCCGGCGGCATGCTGTGATAGATGAGGTTGAGGATGTTCGGTTGGCCGACGCCGGCCGAGAGGCCGTACAGGAAACCCAGTGCAGCATGCAGGAAAACACTGTGCGCGATGGGGAGCAAGAGAAAGACCGTGGCCGTGACGGCGCAGGCGACCGACAGCATGCGCCATTCGGGCAGGCGGCGCGACAACCACGGCAGCGCCATGCGGATGAGCAGCGTACCGCAGGCGAAGGTCGACAGCACGATACCAACCTGCGATGCGGTATAGCCGCGCTCGTGACCGAGCACGGGCGCCATGAAGCTGAATCCGTCCCAGGCCAGCGACAGGGCCAGCGCGATGAGGTAGATGCGCAGCAATGCCGGTGTGCGGGCGACTTCGCCGAAGACGGCCGCCACGCTGGCGTGCTTCTTGGGCCGCGAGCCGCCCTCGGGCAATTGGATGCGCCGGGACAGCACGAAACTCACGCCAACCGCGACCGCCATGAAGGCAAACACGACGCGATAGCCCGCGTGGTCGATGAGCGTGCCGGCAATACTGGGGCCGAACACGGCGGAAATGGACGTGCCGATCTGCAGCCACGCCAGCATGCCCACTCGTTCGGAGCTGTGCTGCACGGGCATGAAGGACACCGCCACGTTGGCCGCGAGGATGTAGCTTGAGAATCCAAACCCGCCCAGCGCGGCCGACACCAGCACGGTCGGCAGATTCGGCCACATCGCTGGCAGCGCCAGACCGCACATCATGACGACCAGACTGGTGTTCATGACGCGCTGCGGCCCCGCCCGGTCGACCCAGCGGCCCATGTGGATGGAGGCCAGCGCAGGCAACAGGCTGTACATGCCGTAGGCCAGGCCCGCCATGAGGTTCGAGTCGTTGTGCTGCAATGCGAACAGCGACGCCGATACGCGACCGCCCGACATGGTGATGTGGGCCATGAGCGACATGGCGAGGAGCGCGAAGATGGGCGGCAGACGGCGCATGGGTACGACTTCGACAGCGAGGTGATACGGGAAAACCCGCAAGAATACTACGTTTGCGAAACCGGCCTGGCGGATCGACGCGCGCCCGTTCGCGATGTGGCGGATCGCCATGCAAAAAGGGCCCGCCGCAGCGAGCCCCGGTCTTCATCAGCCCGAGTGCTTCACATCGAGCTTGTACAGCTTGACCAGCGCGCTGGCGTCCGACCCATCAGGCTGGCGGTCCTGAAGGTAGTTGCCCGCCTTGAAATAGAACTTCAGATCCCTCCAGCCAGCGTCCTTGCTGACGAAGTCGACAGTCTTGGTCTTGCCGTTGACGGTCATCGACAGCACGCCGTCGACGACCTTGATCTGTGCGTCATACGGCTTGCCCAGCTCGATGCCCTCGAACACGTAGTGCGTGTCCTTGCCGCCCGCGGCTTCGTTCTTCACGAGGAAGTCCAGCGTGTTCTTGTAGAACTGCCCTTTCACCAGCGGCGGCGCGTTCGAGCCGTCCGGCATGACAGCGTGGATCTGCATGACGATGGTCTTGCCGCTGGGCGACACGTGCATCACCGCGCCGCGCAGGTTCATCTCGTGCGTGCCCTGCCAGCCCCAGTTCACCGCATGGTTGTCCGGATCGAGCATTTCACGCAGTTCGCTGCGCGGGTACTTGGTGTTGGCCGTGGTCTTGAACCCGCTGGCCGGACACCAGAATGCGAGCGAGCCATCCTTGTCGACGTAGAAGTACTTGTCCTGATAGCCCTTGAGCAGATCGCGGGTGGCCACGTCGATCGGGTCGACCGGAATCTGCAGTTTCCACTTCGACAGGTCGATCGAAGAATGCGCCGCAGCCGCCGGGGTGGCCGGTGCCTGTGCCGCCGCGCCTTGCGGCTTGTAGGCCAGCAAAGTGCCCGAACCACCGGTGCGCGGATCGAAAACCGGCACCGTCATGAAGCCCAGTTCATCGGCGAAGCCAAAGCGGGCGCGCTGGTATTCGATCCAGTTCAGGTCGCCGCGGCCCGGCTTGAAGGCGCGCACATCCTGCTGCTCGGAGGCGTATTTCTTGATCAGGTCCGGGTTCTTCACCGCGGCAAAGACAAACTTGCGCGCCGTGTGGATGTCCCGGCCGTTTTCCTTGTAGGCATACAGGTCGATTCCCTGGCGTGCTGCCGTTTCGGCAATCATCGTCAGGGGCAGCATGGCGTAGTTCTGGTAGTGCAGCGACTGTTCGTGGCGCGTCATCTCGTGCACGAAGCTGCCGTCTTCGTTGATTAGTCCCATGGCCTGCACGTAGCGGCCCAGACCCCAACGGAAGAGTTCATCGTCCTTGCTGATGACACCGATGATGGTCGCTTCCTGTCCGCGCCAGTACGAATGGTTGTTGCAGCAGCTTGTGTCGCCCCCCGGAAAGCTCGTCTGATGGCGTGCCACGCGGTTGAGCCACTTCACCACGCGCTCGCGCTGCGCGGCGTCGACATTCGGCTCAGCCATCATCGTCGACAGCGCGAAGGCCGCCGTGGCCGCCGACCATTCGACCTGGTACCACGACTGCGACTTCGGGTCGTAATTGAGCAACGCGTCGGCCTTGGCCCACTTGTCGAGCATGTTCAGCAAGCAAGTGGCATACACCGGCTTGCCTGTCGCCACGTAGAGGTTTCCAAGCGTGGCGGAAATTTTTTCGAAATCGCGATAGAGCGTCACCACCGGTTCGTAGTCCGGGTTCACCGGGCCGTGGTTGCCGGAAAGATAGCGACGCGGAATGACCATCTCGCCCTGCTGCGGGTCAGGCGTTTTCTCGGTCGTGCAGTCGTATTCCTTGGGCAGCGCGGCCTTGAGGCGATCGTCGAGCTGCCCGCTCTGCAGGAAGGCGCGGCGCGCCTTGACATCGACATACGAAGCCGTGGGGTCCTTTACGACGGCCTGATCGAAGGGATGCGCCTGCAGGCTGCCGGCGAAGGCGCAACCGGCAAAGGCGAGCGCGGCGACGGCCAGACGACGGCCATGGCCCGGGAACGGGATGTCAAACATCGAACTGTCTCCAGATTTTTCGCGCGCAGCCCCCACGCGCGTCGTTACGAAGCATGCCTGCGGCATGCAGGCGGGTGGTGCATTCGAGGCTGGAAAGGGGCAGCACGTCAGACTGCGCGCGTGCTGTCGCGCACGGTCAGTCGGGCGCCAACTTCAATACGCAGCGTCGGACCTTCGAGGGATTCGAGGCGCGACAACAATCGTTCGACGGCGATGCGGCCGAGCGCGCGGCGATCGACACCGACCGAGGTCAGCGCAGGCCGGCACAACTGGGCCAGCGGCAGGTCGTCGAAACTGGCCACCGAGTAGTCGCCGGGCACGGTCTTGCCCGAACGCAGGATGCCCTGCACCACGCCAAATGCCGTGTAGTCGGAAACACAGAACAACGCCGTGGCGTTGAGCGTGCCGCTGGCGATGCGCTCGGCGATGACCGAGGCGGCTTTTTCGGCCGAAAAATGTCCGCTGCTGATGTCGATGACATTGCGCTCGAAAGAGAACGGCAGGCCCGCCTCTTCCAGCGCTTCGCGGAAACCATCCAGCCGGCGCCGGATCAGCGGCCGGTACAGGTGCGTGACGTGCACGATGTCGCGGTGCCCCTGCTCGATCAGATAACGCGTGGCAATGCGGCTACCGTCGCGGAAAGCCGGCATCACGCAGTCGAACTGACAGTTGGGATCGTTGCCGTTGACCATCACCACCGGCACGTCCAGGGCGCGCACTACTTCCAGCATCGACGGCATGTCGACACCGACGAGGATGGCGCCTTCGGCCGCACCGCTGCGAATCTGATCCCAGAATTTTTCCATGTCGTTCTGGTGATCGCGGTCGAGCAGGACCGTATCGATTTCGATCCCGGCACGCTCGCATTCGGCCAGAACACTCTGGATCACCTCAGCATGGAAATAATTTCCGTCGTAGGTCAGAAACTGATAGTTCGTGATCAGTTTGATGCGATACGCGCCCCGCTCCACGACTGCTGGACGGGGTTCTTCGATGTGGAAACCAATTTCCTGCGCCGCCAGCATGACGCGCTCGCGCAGTTCCACGCTGATTCCGGGTCCACCGTTGATGACCTTCGAGACGGTGCTCGGCGAGACCCCTGCCCGCTTGGCAATGTCGGATTGACGCGGTCTTTCACGGCCTGCCTTGTGATCTGCCAATGCCTCCATTGGACTTTCCCTCCGGCTTTCTGCGTCGATTCAGTTGTGCAGCGATTCTAGTTTCCAGAATCTTTCTAGCAACTGCGGGTTTTCCGCAACTGTGGAAATTTCTCGAATGTCGAATCATTCGTCGCAACAGCAAAAACGATTTAGGTAAGCGCTTAATAAATCGAACTAGAACGGCTGCTGGAACAGGGCCAAGGAGGAGCACAAAGTGGTAGCGAGCGTCAGCATTCAGAACGTCGTCAAGCGTTACGACAAGACGACTGTGGTCCATGGTGTCAGTCTGGACATCGAACCGGGCGAATTCGTCGTGCTGGTCGGCCCGTCGGGCTGCGGCAAGTCGACGACCCTGCGCATGGTGGCCGGACTGGAAGAAATCAGCGGCGGCACGATCCGGATCGACGGTCGCGTCATCAACGATCTGGCACCGAAAGATCGTGATGTTGCGATGGTGTTCCAGAACTACGCGCTCTACCCGCACCTGAATGTGCGCGACAACATCTCCTTCGGCCTGCGCCTGAAGCGCACCAAGAAATCCGTCATCGATTCAGCCGTGAAGACGGCGGCCGACATCCTCGGGCTGCAACCGCTGCTCGAACGCAAGCCTTCCGATCTTTCGGGCGGCCAGCGCCAGCGCGTTGCCATGGGCCGCGCGATCGTGCGCGATCCGAAAGTGTTCCTCTTCGATGAACCGCTCTCCAACCTGGACGCCAAGCTGCGCACGCAGATGCGGGCCGAGATCAAGCGCCTTCACCAACGCCTGGGCACCACCGTCATCTACGTGACACACGATCAGGTCGAGGCCATGACATTGGCAGATCGCATCGTGGTCATGCGCGACGGATTGATCGAGCAGATCGGTAAGCCGATGGACCTGTTCCTGCATCCGGCCAATACCTTCGTGGCCAGCTTCATCGGTTCGCCTCCCATGAATCTGGTGCCGGCACACATCGCCGCCGACAACACGCTACAGGTCGAACTGAACGGCGGAGGCCGCATCAGCCTGCTGCCCCGCGCCGGCACGCACCTCGCTCCGGGCCAGGAAGTCGTGTTCGGCATCCGCCCCGAAGACGTCACGCTCGACGGTGTGGAAGGCTCCGAGCGTGCGCAGATCAAGGCCACGGTGGACATCGTCGAACCGCTCGGTTCGGAATCGATCCTCCACGCCAAGGTTGGCGAACATTCGATGGTGGTGAAGGTGGGCGGCCTCAAGGAAGTACGCCCCGGCGATCCGGTCACGCTGCATGTCGATCTGACGCGCGTGCACCTGTTCGACGCCCAGTCGCAGGTCTCTATTTACTGACACCCAATGACAGGCGGGCCCCGCCGCGCAAGCGACGGAGGTCCCCGGAGCACACCCGCAGATGCCGCCCGGCCGCTGCGGGCGAGGAGGAGCACCATGACAAGCGCCACCAAGGCACAGAGCCTGCCGCTGCCGGCGGCCACGCTCGAAGTGCGTTCGAAACCGCTCGAACGCCTGTGGAAAGACATCAAGCGCGACTGGCTGTTATATGCCATGTTGCTGCCGACCATCATCTGGTTCCTGGTCTTCCTGTACAAGCCGATGATCGGCCTGCAGATGGCGTTCAAGCAGTACAGCGCCTGGAAAGGCATCGCCGGCAGTCCATGGATCGGATTCGATCACTTCGTCACGCTGTTCCAGAGCGAGCAGTTTCTGCGTGCCATCCGGAACACGCTGACCCTGTCGGGTCTGTCGCTGCTGTTCGGCTTCCCCATGCCGATCCTGCTGGCGCTGATGATCAACGAGGTCTACTCGAAGGGTTATCGCAAGGCGATCCAGACCATCGTCTACCTGCCGCACTTCATTTCAGTCGTGATCGTGGCCGGCCTGGTGGTGACTTTCCTGTCGCCCAGCACGGGCGTGGTCAACAACGTGCTGAGCTGGTTCGGCATGGATCGCATCTACTTCCTGACGCAGCCGGAGTGGTTCCGACCGATCTACATCAGCTCGAACATCTGGAAGGAAGCGGGTTTCGATTCGATCGTGTATCTGGCCGCGATCATGAGCATCAACCCGGCGCTGTATGAGTCGGCGCAGGTCGACGGCGCGACGCGCTGGCAGATGATCACGCGCATCACCCTGCCCTGCATCATCCCGACCATCGCGGTGCTGCTGGTGATCCGCCTCGGCCACATCCTGGAAGTGGGCTTCGAGTACATCATCCTGCTGTACCAGCCGACGACCTACGAGACGGCCGACGTGATCAGTACCTACATCTACCGTCTGGGCCTGCAAGGCGCGCGCTACGACATCGCCACCGCCGCCGGCATCTTCAATGCCGTGGTAGCCCTGGTGATCGTGCTGTTCGCCAACCACATGAGCCGCCGCATCACCAAGACCGGCGTGTTCTGACCGCAGACCCGACGCACGGCGGGCAGCCCGGCTGCCCGCCCCAGAGAATCCAAGAGGTACCGATATGCTCTCCACTCCTTTCTATAGCCGCGCAGACAGGATCTTCGGCATGGTTAATGCCATCCTGCTGGGCATCTTCGCGATCGGTGCGCTGTACCCGATCATCTACATCTTCTCGATGTCGATCAGTTCCGGGGCGGCGGTCACGCAGGGCCGCGTGTTCCTGCTGCCGGTGGACATCGATTTCTCGGCCTATGGCCGCGTGCTCAACGACAGGCTGTTCTGGACGTCGTATGCCAACACCATTTTCTATACGGTGTTCGGCGTGATCACCAGCCTGCTGTTCATCGTGCCCGGCGCCTACGCGTTGTCCAAGCCACGCATCCGCGGCCGTCGCGTGTTCGGCTTCATCATCGCCTTCACGATGTGGTTCAACGCCGGGATGATCCCGTTCTTCCTGAACATGCGCGACCTCGGCCTGCTCGACAGCCGCCTGGGCATCCTGATCGGCTTTGCGGCCAATGCGTTCAACATCATCCTGATGCGCAACTACTTCGAATCGATCTCGCCGTCGTTCGAAGAAGCCGCGCGCATGGACGGCGCCAACGATCTGCAGATCCTGTGGAAGGTGTACATCCCGCTGGCCAAGCCGGCGCTGGCCACCATCACCCTGCTCTGTGCCATCTCGCGCTGGAACGGTTACTTCTGGGCCATGGTGCTGCTGCGCGCGGAAGAGAAGATCCCGCTGCAGGTGTACCTGAAGAAGACCATCGTCGACCTGAACGTCAACGAAGAATTCGCCGGCGCCCTGCTCACCAACTCGTATTCGATGGAAACCGTGGTGGGCGCCATCATCGTGATGTCGATCATCCCCGTGATCATCGTCTACCCGGTGGTGCAGAAGTACTTCACCAAGGGCGTGATGCTCGGGGGCGTGAAGGAATAACCAACCCCAACAGGCAGTAAGGCGCACGACGTCCCTGTCGCGCGCCGGTAGTGGCAGTGACAAACGGACGGAGACAATCATCATGAAAAAGCTGGTACTGGCCATGGCCATCGGGAGTTCCGCATTGATGTTCGCGGCTCCGTCGGTGGTCGCGCGCGAAGCAACGTGGGTGACCGACAAGCCGCTCACGCTGAAGATCCACATGCACTTCCGCGACAAATGGGTGTGGGACGAGAACTGGCCGGTGGCCAAGGAAGTGGCCCGCCTCACCAACGTCAAGCTCGTCGGCGTGGCCAACAAGGCCGCCACCAACAGCCAGGAACAGTTCAACCTGATGATGGCCTCGGGCCAGTTGCCGGACATCGTCGGCGGCGACAACCTCAAGGACAAGTTCATCCGCTACGGGATGGAAGGCGCGTTCATTCCGCTCAACAAGCTGATCGATCAGAACGCCCCCAACCTGAAGGCTTTCTTCAAGACGCACCCTGAAGTCCAGCGCGCCATCACGGCGCCGGACGGCAACATCTACTACCTGCCCTACGTGCCCGACGGGCTGGTATCGCGCGGGTACTTCATCCGCCAGGACTGGCTCGACAAGCTGCACCTGAAAATGCCGCAGACCGTCGATGAGCTCTACACGGTGCTCAAGGCGTTCAAGGAGAAGGACCCGAACGGCAATGGCAAGGCGGACGAGATCCCCTTCATCAACCGCGACCCGGAAGAAGTCTTCCGCCTGGTGAACTTCTGGGGCGCGCGCTCGACCGGCTCCAACACGTGGATGGATTTCTACGTCGAGAACGGCAAGATCAAGCACCCGTTCGCCGAGCCGGCCTTCCGCGACGGCATCAAGCACGTCGCCCAGTGGTACAAGGAAGGGCTCATCGATCCGGAAATCTTCACGCGCAAGGCACGCTCGCGCGAGCAGACCTTCGGCAACAATATCGGCGGCATGACGCACGACTGGTTCGCCAGCACCGCGCTGTTCAACGATGCGCTGGCCAAGAACATCCCGGGCTTCAAGCTCGTGCCGATGGCCCCGCCCGTGAATAGCAAGGGCCAGCGCTGGGAAGAAGACGCCCGCCAGATTCCGCGCCCTGACGGTTGGGCCATCACGGCGACCAACAAGAACCCGGTCGAGACCATCAAGCTGTTCGACTTCTACTTCGGCCCCAAGGGCCGCGAGCTGTCCAACTTCGGCGTGCCGGGCCTGACGTATGACGTCAAGAACGGCAAGCCCGTCTACAGGGACAGCGTGCTCAAGTCGGCGCAACCGGTGAACAACCAGATGTACGACGTCGGCGCGCAGATTCCCATCGGCTTCTGGCAGGACTACGAGTACGAGCGCCAATGGACCAACGACGTCGCGCTCCAGGGCATCGACATGTACATCAAGAACAAATACGTGCTGCCTCAATTCACGGGCGTGAACCTCACTGTCGAAGAACGCGAGATCTACGACAAGTACTGGCCGGACGTAAAGACCTACATGTTCGAGATGAGCCAGTCCTGGGTGATGGGCACCAAGGACCCCGAAAAGACGTGGAACGACTATCAGCAGCAACTGAAGAACCGTGGTTTCTATCAGGTCATGATCGTCATGCAGAAGGCCTACGACCGCCAGTACGGCGGGGCGAAGGCGCAGGTCGGAGCCAAGTAACGCACGCATCGCGCAGAAGAAAACCATCCGCCCTGCCCTGACGTGAGGGCGGATGGATCGAAACGGATGCGCGCCGACGCTGGCGCAGCATCCGAACCTTGACGCCGCATCTCGCTGCGGCGTCGAACTCGGAGGAGCAAGCACCATGAAGAAGATGATGTTGTCCGTCGCTGCGGTAGCCACGATCATGGCTTTCGCCGCGCCCGTCGCTACGGCGAAGGAGGCCACCTGGGTGACCGACAAGCCGCTGACGCTGAAGATTCACATGCACTTCCGCGACAAGTGGGTGTGGGATGAGAACTGGCCGGTGGCCAAGGAATCGTTCCGCCTCACCAACGTGAAGCTGCAGAGCGTCGCCAACAAGGCCGCCACCAACAGTCAGGAGCAGTTCAACCTGATGATGGCTTCGGGCGACCTGCCGGACGTCGTCGGCGGTGACAACCTGAAGGACAAGTTCATTCAGTACGGGCAGGAAGGCGCATTCATTCCGCTCAACAAGCTGATCGACCAGTACGCCCCGCACCTCAAGGCGTTCTTCAAGTCGCACCCGGAGGTCGAACGCGCCATCAAGGCGCCGGACGGCAACCTCTACTTCATCCCCTACGTGCCGGACGGCGTGGTCGCACGCGGCTACTTCATCCGCGAAGACTGGCTCAAGAAGCTGAACCTGAAGCCGCCGCAGAACATCGACGAGTTGTACACGGTGCTCAAGGCGTTCAAGGAAAAGGACCCGAACGGCAACGGCAAGGCCGACGAAGTCCCCTTCATCGACCGCCATCCGGACGAAGTCTTCCGCCTGGTGAACTTCTGGGGCGCGCGCTCGTCGGGGTCCGACAACTACATGGACTTCTACATCGACAACGGCCGCGTCAAGCATCCTTGGTCCGAGACCGCCTTCCGCGACGGCATCAAGCACGTTGCCCAGTGGTACAAGGAAGGCCTGATCGACAAGGAAATCTTCACGCGCAAGGCGCGCGCACGCGAACAGATGTTCGGCGGCAACCTGGGCGGCTTCACGCATGACTGGTTCGCCAGCACGATGACCTTCAACGAAGGTCTGTCCAAGACGGTGCCGGGCTTCAAGCTGATTCCGATCGCACCGCCGACCAACAGCAAGGGCCAGCGCTGGGAAGAAGACTCGCGCCAGAAGGTTCGCCCCGATGGCTGGGCCATCACGGTGAAGAACAAGAACCCGGTGGAAACCATCAAGTTCTTCGACTTCTACTTCAGCCGTCCGGGCCGTGACATTTCCAACTTTGGCGTTCCGGGTGTCACGTATGACATCAAGAATGGCAAGGCGGTGTTCAAGGATTCGGTGCTCAAGTCGCCGCAGCCGGTCAATAACCAGCTCTATGACATGGGGGCACAGATTCCCATCGGCTTCTGGCAGGACTACGACTACGAGCGTCAATGGACCACGCCTGAAGCTCAGGCCGGCATCGACATGTACGTCAAGGGCAAGTACGTGCTCCCCGGCTTCGAAGGCGTGAACATGACGCGTGAAGAGCGCGCCATCTACGACAAGTACTGGGCCGACGTGCGCACCTACATGTACGAGATGGGCCAGGCCTGGGTGATGGGCACCAAGGACGTGGACAAGACCTGGGACGAGTACCAGCGCCAGCTCAAGCTGCGCGGCCTCTACCAAGTGCTGCAGATGATGCAGCAGGCCTACGACCGTCAGTACAAGAACTAATCGCATGACCCATGTCCCGGCCGGGCGGTCGGGACATGGCGGCGGGCGCCCGCCCGCCGCCAGCGCCAGAGAGATTCCGCTGCGCGCACTGAATCAACGTCGACGCGTTTTACCCGGACACCGGTGACGGCCGCGCCCATCGCGCGGAAGAGGAGGCCCTGTTGCCACAGGGAGAGTCATCGCCGGAACTGCACGCGCACCGACGCAACACCACGACGAAGGACAGAGTGATGAAGAAGCTGGAACAGCCGCAGTCCGCGGACATGACGATCAAATATTTCCCCGAAGGCATCACGGTCACTGAGAACCCGCCGCGCTTCCTGTGGCTGCCGGAACTGGACAGCCAGGCGCGCTATGCCGTGCGGGTGGTGTCGGACGCGGGGAACGAGACTGTGTTCGGCGACATCCAGCACAACTTTTTCCGCCCCGACGTCACGCTGACGCCGGGCAGCTACACCTGGTCGTATGCCCTGTGGGATACCGCCGCCGGCAAGGTCGACTCCGACTGGAGCGCCCCACGCAGCTTCGTCCTGCCGGCCGATGCGCCCGCCGTGCCCGGCATGCGTCACAAGGCGCGCTACGCCGAATGCGACATGACGCACCCGCGCCTGTGGCTGTCGCAGAGCGAAGCCACCGCGCTGGGCAAGAGCGTCGCCGCCGACCCCGATCACTGCAAGTGGGCCAACTTCATGGCCAAGTCGGTGATGCCGTGGATGTCGCGCGAGATCATCGCCGAGCCGCTGCCCTACCCCAACAACAAGCGCACGCCGGCCCTGTGGCGCAAGATGTACATCGACTGCCAGGAAGTCATCTACGCCATCCGCCACCTGGCCATCGCCGGCCGCGTGCTGGGCGACGCCGCCATGACCGCCCGCGCCAAGGAATGGCTGCTGGCCGTCGCCGCATGGGACGTACGCGGCCCGACCTGCCGCGACTACAACGACGAAGCCGCCTTCCGTATCGTCGCAGCACTGGCCTGGGGCTACGACTGGCTGCACGATGAACTGTCGGACATCGAGCGCGCCAACGTGCGCGAATCGCTGACGGTGCGTACGCGTGAAGTCGCCAACCACGTTATCGACCGCGCGAAGATCCACATCTTCCCGTACGACAGCCATGCCGTGCGCTCGATTTCATCGGTGCTGGTGCCCTGCTCCATCGTGCTGCTGGGCGAAGTGCCCGAAGCGCAGAAATGGCTCGACTACTCCATCGATTTCTACGACGCCATCTACCCGCCCTGGGGTGGCGTGGACGGCGGCTGGGCCGAGGGTCCGCACTACTGGATGACGGCCATGGCCTATTTCACCGAAGCGGCCAATCTCGTGCTGAAGTACTTCAAGCACGACCTGTACAAGCGCCCGTTCTTCCAGAGCACTGGCTGGTTCCCGCTCTACACTAAGGCCCCAGACACGCGGCGCGCGTGCTTTGGCGATGACTCCACGCTGGGCGACCTGCCCTGCCTGAAGGTCGGCTACAACCTGCGGCAGTTCGCCGGCGTCACGGGCAACCCGTACTTCCAGTGGTACTTCGAAGAGGTGTGCCGGAACGATCCGGGCACCGAGATGGAGTTCTACAACTACGGCTGGTGGGACCTGAACTTCGACGACGTGCAGTACTTGCACGACTTCCCGCACATCGAAGCGAAGGCGCCATCGGACATCGACACCGTCAAGTACTTCGGTGACGTTGGCTGGGTCGCCCTGCAACGACACATGGACAAGCCGGAGCAGCACATCCAGTTCGTGACCAAGGCGAGCGACTTCGGTTCGATCAGCCACAGCCACGGTGACCAGGGTGCGTTCCTGCTGTACGGCTATGGCGAGGATCTGGCGATCCAGAGCGGCTACTACATTGGTTTCGGCACCACCATGCACAAGGAATGGCGTCGACTGACCAAATCGAAGAATGCCATTCTCATCGACGGCAAGGGACAGTATTCGGGCTCGAACAAAGCCGAATGTCTCAAGGCGCAGGGCCATGTGCTGGAAGTGGGTACGCGTAACGGCGCGCACTTCATCAGCCTCGATCCGACCGACGCCTACAAGGCCGAAGTGCCGTATCTGGCGCGCTACCGCCGAGACATCCACTTTGTGCATGACCGCTTCTTCGTCATCGTCGACGACGTGGAACTCGAACAGGACGGAAGCGTGCAGTGGCTCATGCACACCTTCAAACCGTGCGAACTCGGCTCGCAGGTGTTCCGCTACCACGGCGACAAGGCTGGCCTGAATGGCGAATTCGTCTATTGCTCGTCCGGCCCGGTGAACATCGAGAACACCGTTTCGTACGCCAACATCGATCAGAGCGAAGTCGAAGGCCTGCCGCCGCAATCGACGCTGGTCGCGAGCACTGCCGCCGCCCGTCACCACACATTGGTGACGCTGCTCACGCCGTACGCGCTGTCGGCCCCCCTGCGTGTGTTCCACTTCAACGACGATCAGGGCTTCTCGACCAACCTGTATTTCCAGGACGGCAACAACGAGATGTACACGATCACGCTGCCCAAGCCGTTCTGAGCGCAGCGAACAGAAAAAATGTGAGGTGCTCCTCGGCCTGGCCGCCTCTGCGGCCGGGCCTCTTTTTTTCTGTAACCAGATTGGGTCTCAGCGCTCGGCGGCCTCCGCGCGCTGCACATGATGCTCCGACGCGGAGCGCGCGTTATGGATGACGCGATTGCGTCCCCCCTCCTTGGCGGCGTACAGGGCGCGGTCGGCGGCGGCAAGCAGAGTCTCAAGCGTATCGCCCCGCTCAAACGCTGCAACGCCTGCGCTCACCGTATGGCGGATGACCTCGCCGCCAACGTGCACACCGCGTTCGCGGGTACGCATGAGCATGCGTTCGGCGATCGCCACCGCCACGGCCGGCGGCGTCTCGGGCAAGAGCAACGCGAATTCCTCGCCGCCCATCCGCCCCAGGTAGTCGTCGCTGCGCACCGTTGCCAGACCGAGCGAAGCGAAGGCTTTCAGCACCGCATCGCCTGCCGCGTGGCCGTAGGTATCGTTGATGGCCTTGAAGTGGTCGATGTCGAACATCACTAGGCACAAGGGCCGACCGGTACGCGCGGCGCCGGCGATTTCGCGCTCGGTGGCTTCGGACAAGGCACGGCGTGACAACAGGTGCGTCAGAAAATCGGTGTTGGCCGCTTTCTCGGCGCTGGCCATGACTGCGTCGTGCGCCATCATCACCGCGCACATGGTGAGCGTGGGCATGACGATCGCCCCGAGCGTCAGGAATGCCACGTTCATGCCCGGCGACATGATCGATGCCGTATCCGCGTTATGTACGAACAGGTAGAACAGGCCGCGAATCGCGTGCCCGATGGTGAAGAACGCGGCCACGCCGATCGTCAGTCCATAGCTGTAGAGCGGGCGCGAACGCGGGCGGAAGCGCACCACGGTCACGGCAATGGCAGCGCAGATGACAGTGTGCACCACGGACATCAACACCACGCGCAGACTGAAACTGGGCGTCACGAACGTCAGCCACGCCAGCGCCAGCGGCACTGCAGCCATCGGTAACGCCAGCGCAGCCCGTCGTATGGGGCGGCCGAAGAAGCGGCCCAGGCCGATGTAGACTTCGCACATTCCCCAGGCCAGCATCGTATTGGCAACAACGATCGACGCCCAATCACTGATACGACCGCGCGCAGCGAACAGAATCAACGAGCCCACAATGAGCAGATTGGCGCGCAGCCAATCGGCGACGCCCGGCAGGCCGCTCCGCTTGATGGAGACGAGCACCAGCAGCATCACGCCGCTGAGCAGCGCGGTGATGATCAGCAGGTTGATCGGATTGAGCGACGGGCCTATCGGGGACATGCGGCGAAGACGAAAGCGCCGGCGGCGCACGAAGAGACGCGATTCTACGTGAACGCCGGATCATTCCAGAGCCGGAATAAGGGGCAATGTGCGCCGCTAGCCTGCGCTTCGCGGCACCGCCGGCATTCCTACGCGATGTCCCGCTTGTCCTACGCCGGCAGCCGCGTCGATCCGATAAGGCCCCCCGCGGGCCACACCTATCCTGTCACTACGCGCCACCCAACGGCGCATCTCTGAACGCACACGGAAAGGACCTCACCATGAACCGCGACCAGATCAAGGGACGTACCGAGCAAGCCGCAGGCAAGGTCAAGGAAGTGGCCGGCCGCGCCACCAAAGACCGCGACCTTGAAGCACGCGGGCAGGCCGACCAAGCGACCGGCAAAGTGCGCGCCGGCTACGGCGACGCCAAGGAAAAGGTCAAGGATGCCATCGACAAGGCCTGACGCACCATGATGACAACGCTCCATACGGAACCCCGCGAGGGGTTCCCGCTGCCTCACCGCAGCATCCGCGAGATGGCGCGCCAAGGCTGCTTCCGGCTGCCGCTGCGCGCTCATCTGCCCACCGAACCCACGCACGAACCGCCAGGCTCCGAGCCCGTTCCGCCTAGCGAGCCGGACGACCCGCTGGCGCCACCGCCGCCGATTTCCGACCCGCCGCCCCTGACGCCCCCGCCGCCCATCGTGAGCCGGGCGCAGCAGAAGGCGCTGGCGGGCTGATTGCGCCCAATCCCACGGCCAACGCCATTCGATCGCCATGTCACCCGCCCTGGGCATCCCGACCGGCGTCACCGCTGTGCCCGCGTTGCGTCGCGCCTGGCGATGCACTTGCGGGCAACCGGTGTTCTTTCGCAACAGCCAATGCCTGGCCTGCGGTCGCGCGTTGGGCTACGAGCCGAATTCCGGTCTGCTATCGACGATCGAACCGGCCGACGATGACGGCGGATGGCGACTGGCCGCCGACACCTCGCCCCGAATCTATCGGCGTTGCGCCAATCTCGATACGCCAGCGGCCTGCAACTGGTTGGTCGAGCCGGAGTTCGCCGATCTTGGCGACGAATCGGACGGCCTGTGCATGGCCTGCCGGCTCAATGACACGATTCCCGATCTGGGCAACGCCGACAACGGTGTGTTGTGGGGCCGTATCGAACAGGCCAAGCGACGGCTGGTGTCGCAACTCATCACCTTGGGGCTGCCCGTGGCCTCGCGTCTGCGGGAGGATCCGGCGAACGGACTGATGTTCGAGTTTCTGCGCACGCTGGATAACGCCCCGCCTGTCGTTACCGGGCACTCAGCGGGCGTCATCACGATCAACGTGCTGGAGGCTGACGACGTCGAACGCGAACGCATGCGTACTGCGTTGCGCGAGCCATACCGTACCCTCCTCGGCCACCTGCGGCACGAGGTGGGCCACTACTATTGGGACCGACTGGTCGCCGACACGGCGTGGCACCAGCCTTTCCGGGCGCTGTTCGGCGATGAGCGACAGGACTATGCGGAAGCGCTGAACCACCATTACGAAGCGGGGCCGCCGGCCGACTGGCCACAGCATTTTGTCAGCGCCTACGCCAGTGTGCATCCGTGGGAAGACTGGGCAGAGACCTGGGCGCACTACCTCCACATGATCGACAGTCTCGCCACGGCCAACAGTTTCGGGCTGGATGCGGACTATCTCGATCTGCAGCGTGCAGACTTTACGGCTGCTGACATTGGTGCAGATCCACCGGAAGAGGCCGATAGCTTTCTCCACCTGCTGGCGAGCTGGCTGCGTCTGACCGGAGTCATGAATGAACTGTGCCGCAGCATGGGACAACCGGACTTCTATCCCTTTGTCCTGCCCGCCAGCGTGGCCAGGAAACTCTACTTTGTCGACCGGATAATCGGCTCGCATAACCTTGCTCGCAGTACGGTCATCGCGAGCGAATACACAGGGTCGGACACCCCGGCACCCTTGCCCTGAGGTGCAAGTTCACTTGCACCAAGGTACAGCCCCAGAGCATTCATTCTTTTTGCATATCCCCCATCAATGCAGGCACAGCGCCTCATAGCGGCGGCGCGGCACCATGGCGGACCAGGAAGACGCGGACCCGCAAACCGATGCTGCGTTGAATACTGCCCATGCGTGAACTAGCATGACCCTCACATATCTGCGAGGCGCTGGCGCCGACATGCTGCGCCGCAACCTGAGTCAGACCAGGCTAGGGCACGTCCGGCCTGTCTTTTCATCAGAAGAGGCGGATCCTGATGCACGAACTGCAGTCTGTACTGCAAGAGACTCCGGAAATTGCTCTCTTCCTGGCTCTTGCATGTGGTCACGCTTTTGGTCGGATCCGCTTCGGGCCCATTCAATTGGGCGGCGTGTGCGGCACCCTGCTGGCCGCGCTGGCGATCGGCAGCCTTGTCACCATCACACCGGCTGCGTCCATCAAGAACTTCTTCTTCGCCCTGTTCATCTTCTCGCTGGGCTACGCCGGCGGGCCGCAGTTCTTTGCCAACCTCAATGCCAAGGGACTACGGTTGGGATGTTTCTGCCTGATTGAAGTCGCCATCGTAATCGCGCTGGTATTGGCGGCCACGCGTCTGTTCGGACTCGATCAGGGGAGCGCCGCCGGTCTGATGGCGGGCGCGGCCACTGAATCTGCGGTAGTCGGCACGGCGACCGATGCGATATCTGGATTGCCACTGAGCCCGGAGGCCATAAAGAACCTGCAGGCAAATGTAGTGACGGCCTATTCGATCACCTACGTCTTCGGCCTGATCACCATCGTGATCGCCACCAGCCAGTTGTTTCCGTTGATGTTTCGTATCGATCTGCGCAGTGAGGCCGCGGCGCTCTGGAAGACCATGAGCGGGGCGAGCGCAGAAGTCGACGCAACCGCCTTGCGTGCGCTGCCGGACATCGTGGGCCGTATCTATGTCGTTGAGCACGCGGCCGGCGTGTCGATCGCCGAACTGGAACTGCGCGGAGAAGGCCTGCGCGTGAATGTCGAACGCATCAAACGTCGTGGAAAGCTCATCGACGCCACCGACGACATGCGGCTCGAAGCCGGTGACTACGTGTTGCTCACCGGTATGCGTGAAGGCGTCCAGCGCTGTGGCGAGTCCATCGGCGCCGAGCGGGACCACGTCAGCGGACTCGATTTCGCGGTGGACACGCGTGACGTGATCCTCAATCGCCGCGACCTGCATGATGTCACGCTCGACAGCGTACGTCGGCGCGCGCAGCGCGAAGGCATCGCGCAAGGCGTCTACATCGTTTCAGTGACGCGCTCAGGCGTCGCCCTGCCCATGCTGGCCGGATTGCGTCTGCAGACCGGCGACCTCGTACGCTTGCAGGGCTTGCCCAGCGAGATCAACGATGTGGCGACACGACTTGGCAAGATAGTCAAAGACAGCGACGAGACCGACGTACTATTCGCCGGCATCGGCATTGTGCTCGGCATCTTCATCGGGCAGTTCGGCGTCAAGCTCGGCGGCGTCACGTTTTCGCTGGGAACCGGCGGCGGCGCCCTGCTTTCGGGGCTGGTGTTCGGATGGCTGCAGAACGCGCACCCTGCGGTCGGAAACATACCCGCCTCGGCCATCGAGTTGATGAAGGACCTTGGCCTGTCGATGTTCATCGCATGCGTCGGCCTGTCTTCCGGCCCGCAGGCATTTGCACTCATCAAGAGCTACGGCATTGCATTGCCGCTGACCGGCATCCTCATCGCGCTGCTGCCGGCGGCCTGCTCGCTGGTCTTTGGCCGCTACGTGCTCAAACTCGAGAGCCCCATCCTGCTCGGTGCCATCGCCGGACAGCAATGCAGCACGCCGGCGCTGAGCGCGGTGGTCAGCGCCGCCGGCAATACCACGCCACTGCTCGGTTACACCATTACGTACGCCATCTCCAACGTCGTGCTCCCTTTGATGGGGCCATTGATCGTGTTCCTTGCCGGGCAGGTCGCGCCGCAGTAGCGATCCGCCCTTGGCCATGTTCCACATCGCTTCAATGAAAGTGAGGTGTTCATCGTGTCTTGGCTCCATGAAATTTTTGCGCGAGCGCCGGAGATCGCGCTGTTCTTGTGTCTTGCGGTGGGATACCGCATCGGCAAGATCAACTTCGGCAAATTCCAGCTCGGGGGCGTAGCCGGTTCGCTGCTCGTTGCCGTGCTGGTGAGCCAGGTGGGCGTGAATGTCGACGCGGGCGTCAAGTCCGTACTGTTCGCCTTATTCATCTACGCGGTGGGTTATGAAAGCGGACCGCAGTTCTTCAATTCGCTCGGCAAGCAATCGGTGCGAGAAATCCTCTTGGCCGTCGTTCTGGCCGCAACCGGCCTGCTCACCGCTGTGCTGCTGGCTCGCGCCACGGGGCTCGACAAAGGGCTCGCCGCCGGGATCGCCGCGGGTGCGCTTACCCAGTCGGCCATCATCGGCACGGCGGGCGATGCGATCGCAAAACTGGGCCTCGCTCCGGATGAAGTGAAGTTGCTGCAGGCGAACGTGGCTGTCGGCTATGCGGTGACTTACGTGTTCGGTTCGTTCGGCGCGATCATCGTGTGCGTGAATATCCTGCCCAAGTTCATGGGGCGCGGTATTCGCGAGGACGCGATCGCGGCGGAAACCGCCATGCAAGCCGGCGTTCAGGTGCTCGGACCGGGACAGCAGGCAGCGCTGCCGCAACTGGTTGGCCGCGTCTACCGCGTGACCGCCGCGGTCGGCAGAACGGTGGCCGACGTGGAGCAGTCCTCCTCTCCGCCCATCACCATCGAGCGCGTCAAGCGCGGCGGCAAGATCGTCGAAGCCGTGCCCAGCTTCGTCCTGCAGAAGGATGACATCGTGCTCGTCGTTGGCCGCCGTACCGCCGTGCTGGAACAGGCCGCCAAACTGGGCCGCGAACAATTCGGCGAAGAAGGCATGGACGTGGCGATGCTGCGCACCGACGTCGTGGTGAGCAACGAGAAACTCAACAATCGCTCGCTCGGCGATCTCGCCGCCAATGTCAAACCCGACGTGCGCCACGGCGTCTACGTTGTCGGCATCACCCGCATGGGAAAGGCGCTGCCGATGGCGCAGGAGACGATCGTGCAGAACGGCGACGTGGTCACCGTGTTCGGCTCGGAAAAAGATACCGCCCGAGTGACCTCGCTCATCGGCCACGTCATCACGCGCAGCGAAAAGACGGACTTCGTCTACATGGGCGCCGGCCTGGTCGTTGGCCTGCTGATCGGGCTGATCACACTGCGCATTGGTTCGATTCCACTGACCCTGGGCAGCGGCGGAGGCGCGTTGCTGTCCGGCCTGCTGTTCGGCTGGTATCGCGCACGCAAACAGACCTTCGGTGCGATGCCCGGCGGCGCGGTACAGATCCTCAAGGATCTGGGTCTGGCCGGCTTCGTGGTCGTGGTCGGTCTGTCGTCCGGCCTGCAGGCTGTCGAGACCATCAAGCAGCATGGCTTCACGATCTTCCTCGTCGGCGTGGCGGTCACCATCATCCCGATGATCATCACCATGCTGATTGGGCGCTACGTACTGCGCTACAACAACACCGCAATCTTCGCCGGAGCATTGGCCGGCTCGCGCAGCGCCAACCCCGCTTTCGGCGAAGTGCTCGACAAGGCCGAGAACTCCGTTCCGACCGTGCCATTTGCCATTACCTACGCGTTGGCCAACGTCTTGCTCACGCTGTTGGGCCCGTTGGTGGTTGCTTTCATGTGAGCGGCATGGCGCCGCATCGTTGATCATTCTGGAGACGCAACATGACCATGCATTTCGAGAGCATTGAAGAGTTGGCCGGCCTGAGCCCCTTTGAGCTGAAGGACGTGCTGATCACCACCGCCAGCGAGAGCAACCGGATGATGCTCAATGCAGGACGCGGCAACCCGAACTTTCTTGCCACTGAGCCGCGCCACGGGTTCTTCCAGTTCGGTCTGTTCGCCATGGCCGAGGCTGAGCGCTCGTTTATCTACATGCCCGAAGGCGTAGGAGGATTTCCGCAGCGCGAAGGCATCGAGGCGCGCTTCGAGATCTTCACCCGCACGCACGCCAATGTGCCGGGCGTGAAGTTCATCGCCTCGTCCGTGTCGTATGTGCGCGACCAGTTGGGTCTGTCGGCGGGCGACTTCATCTATGAAATGTGCGAAGCCATCCTGGGCTGCAACTATCCGGTGCCCGACCGCATGCTCAAGCTGTCGGAGAAGATCGTCGGGCAGTACATCCACCGCGAGATGATCGGCACCTACCCGTTCGCCGGCCACTTCGACATGTACGCCGTCGAAGGCGGCACGGCGGCGATGACGTATCTCTTCAACAGCCTGCGCGAGAATCATCTGGTCTCGAAAGGCGACACCATCGCGCTGGGGATGCCCATATTTACGCCGTACATCGAGATTCCCGAACTCAACGACTACCAGCTCAACGTCGTGCACATCGACGCACCGCCGGAGAACAACTGGCAGTTCACCAACAAGGAACTGGACAAGTTGCTCGACCCGAAGGTCAAGGCATTCTTCATCGTGAATCCGAGCAACCCGCCGTCGGTGAAGGTCTCCGACGAAGTCCTCCAGCGCATCGCCGACATCGTCAAGAAGCGGCCCGACCTGATTCTGCTGACGGACGACGTGTATGGCACATTTGCCGACAACTTCACCTCGCTGTTTGCCATGTGTCCGTACAACACCATCCTGGTGTATTCGTTCTCGAAGTACTTCGGCGCAACCGGCTGGCGCATGGGCGTGGTCGCCACCCATGAGCACAACCTTTTCGACGATCTCATCGCCCGTCTGCCCGAGAGCACGCAGAAGGAACTCGATCACCGCTACGGCTCGATCACCAACCAGCCGCGCAAGCTCAAGTTCATCGATCGTCTGGTTGCCGACAGTCGCACGGTGGCGCTCAATCACACGGCCGGGCTGTCAACGCCGGTGCAGGCGCAGATGACGCTGTTCTCGCTGTTCGCGCTCATGGATGAGCCAGAGGCATACAAGAAGGCGATGAAGCGCATCGTCCGTCGTCGCAAGGTGGCGCTCTATCGCGAACTGGGCCTTCCGGTCCCGGAGGACACCAACTCGATCGACTACTACCACCTGCTTGATTGGGAGCCGATCATGACCCAGTTGTACGGTGCCGATTTCTGCAAGTGGCTGATGGGTCGGCTCAAGCCCAATGAAGGTCTGCTGCGCATCGCGCAAGAGACCGGCATCGTGCTGTTGCCGGGCAAGGGTTTTGGTACAGCCAGCCCGTCGGGCCGCGTGTCGCTGGCGAACCTGAACGAGTCGGACTACGCACGCATAGGCGCGGCGCTTCGCAATATCGCCGCCGAGGCCTACGCCCAGTTCCAGAAGGTCGGCGGCAAAACCAAGGCCGCGCCCCCGGACAAGGCAGCCAAACCGGCGAAAAAGAAAGGCAAGTGATCGGCGGCTGCTACCGAGCGCCGGCCACAAAAAAGGGGTGCCATGTGGCACCCCTTTTTGCATTGGCGGACTGACCCGCGATCAGTCCGCGCGCAGGTTGAGCATGAGCTGATTCACACGCTTCACGAAGGTTGCCGGGTCGTCCAGCGTGCCGCCTTCGGCCAGCAACGCCTGATCGAACAGCAACTCGGCCCAGTCATTGAAGCGCGCGTCGTCCGAACGCAGACGTTCGACTACCGGATGCCCCGGATTGAGTTCGAGGATCGGCGCGCTCGTCGACACATTTTGGCCGGCAGCCTTGAGCAGGCGGGCCAGGTTCATGCCCATGTCGTTTTCATCGACGACCAGGCACGCGGGGCTGTCGGTCAGGCGATGCGTGATGCGCACTTCCTTGACCTTGTCACCCAGCGTCGACTTGACGCGTTCGAGCAGTTCCTTGAATTGCTCGGACTGTTCTTCGGTCTTCTTCTTTTCTTCCTCGTCTTCGAGCTTGCCGAGATCGAGGTCGCCCTTGGCCACCGAGACGACCTGCTTGCCGTCGAATTCGGTGAGATAGCTTGTCGCCCATTCGTCGATGCGGTCGGTCAGCAGCAGGACTTCAATGCCCTTCTTGCGGAACACTTCGAGGTGCGGGCTGTTCTTGGCGGCGTTGAAACTGTCCGCCGTGACGTAGTAGATCTTGTCCTGCCCTTCCTTCATGCGCGCCACATAGTCGGCGAGCGACACGCTCTCTTCCGGCGTATCGGCGTGCGTCGAGGCAAAGCGCAGCAAGCCGGCGATCTTTTCCTTGTTCGCGAAGTCTTCGCCCACGCCCTCTTTGAGCACGCGGCCGAATTCGCGCCAGAAGGTCGCGTACTTGTCCTTGTCGTTCTCGGCCATGTCGCTGAGCAAGCCGAGCACGCGTTTGGCACAGCCGGCGCGGATGGTGTCGACGTCGCGGCTCTCCTGCAGGATTTCGCGCGACACGTTCAGCGGCAGGTCGGCCGAATCGACCACGCCGCGCACGAAGCGCAGGTAGTGCGGCAGCAGCTTTTCGGCGTCCTCCATGATGAACACGCGACGCACGTACAGCTTGAGCCCATGGCGCGGCGCGCGGTCGTACAGATCGAACGGCGCGTGAGCAGGAACGTACAGCAGTTGGGTATATTCGTGGCGGCCTTCGACCTTGGCGTGCGACCATGCCAGCGGCTCGTCGTAGTCGTGCCCGACGTGCTTGTAGAACGCCTTGTACTCGTCGTCGGTGATTTCGCTCTTGGAGCGGGCCCACAGAGCGGAGGCCTGGTTGATGGTTTCTTCTTCGGCGGTGGTCACCTGCTCGGCCTTCTCGCTGTTCCATTCTTCCTTGAACATGACGATCGGCTGGACGATGTGGTCCGAGTACTTGCGGATGATCTCGCGCAGGCGATAGCCCGAGAGCAGGTCGTCTTCGCCTTCACGCAGATGCAGCACGATGTCGGTGCCGCGCAGTGCCTTCACGTACGGCTCGACCGAGTATTCACCGGCCTCGTCGCCGCTCATCGAGCATTCCCACTTGACGCCCGCGTCGGCGCCCAGGCCCGCGCGACGGCTCATCACCGTGACCTTGTCGGCGACGATGAAGGCCGAGTAGAAGCCCACGCCGAACTGGCCGATCAGGTTAGCGTCCTTCTGCTTGTCGCCGGAGAGCTTGGAGAAGAACTCCTTGGTGCCGGACTTGGCGATCGTGCCGAGGTGGCTGACGATCTCGTCGCGGCTCATGCCGATGCCGTTGTCCGAGATGGTCAGGGTGCGCGATGCCTTGTCGTAGCCGACGCGGATCTTCAGCTCGCTGTCGCCCTCGAACAGCGCCGCGTCGTCCAGCGCCTCGAAGCGCAGCTTGTCGCACGCGTCCGACGCGTTGGAGATCAGCTCACGGAGGAAAATCTCGCGGTTGGAGTACAGCGAGTGGATCATCAACTGCAGCAGTTGCTTGACCTCGGCCTGGAAACCGCGCTTTTCGAATCCCTGATTCTGCGAACTCATGGGTGGCATACCTCGGTGTAAATAATCGTGTCGGGGGATATGGGGGCCGACACTTTGCATTTCAAGCCCTGCGGCAACAGCATTGACGCGGGCCCGTCCAGGCGGTGAGAAATCGGTCATGGGCCGGTTTGCCGAGCGTGCACGAAACCGCACGATCCGCGCCATACTAGCGCCCTGCCCGATCTGGCCCGTTTTGACCGCATGCCGACGTACTGCCCCGCCTGCTGCCTGTTCGTATCCACCGTCCGCCGGAGCCTTGCCCGATGAGCGGGGCCGCCTCTCACCTGAGTCGACGCAGCACGACCACCACGCGGCGCCTGGTCATTGCGCTGTACGCCGCGGTCAGCATTCTCCTGATCGTTGGCACGGGTTTTTTCGTCGATCAGGGCCGCGTTCGCGAAGCCATGCGCCAGGACACCGAAATCTCAGCACTGGCGATGGCCTTGTCCGAGCGGACGCTGCGCGGGCTGTCGACCACTGACCTGGCCTTGCTCGACATGGCCGACGCGCTGCGCTACCCCTCGCCATCCCTGCCCGCCCTGCTCGACGGCATGGCCGGGCGATGGCTACCCCGCCTGCCGGCGGTGACGATCATCAACGCCGTGGACGCGCATGGCGCGCCGCTGGTCGTCGCGACCCAGCCCGATCAACCTCGCACGGTCGTACTGCCGCCATTGACGAATGCGGGACCGAGCATCGGCCGCTTGGATGGCGATATGTCGCCGCTGCGCATCGGCACGCCCGTGCATCTTGGCGGTCAGGTGGGTGGAGACTGGTTCATTCCGATCGAGCGATCGCTGCATCAGGAAGGCCGATGGGCCGGCGCGGTACGCGCGCTGGTCAACCTGCGCGCCTTCAGCAACGTGGTGCAGAAAGCGCCCATCGACGCTCACGACACCGTGAGCCTGCTACGCACCGACGGCCGCTTGCTGGCGCAGTACCCGGCTCAGGACGAAATGCTGGGCGCGTCGCTCGGCGATCTGCCGCTGGAGACCGATGTCCCCACCGACAGAGCGTCCATTCACAAGGGCCCCTGGGGCCCACAGAAGATCGAGAGCATCACCGCATTCCGCCGCGTGGGCGACTATCCGCTCATCGTCGCGGTCTCGCGGCCCCGGACCGCCGCGCTGGCACCGTCAGCGAATGCGCGCATCGAATTGATCGGCGCCTGCGCCGTGCTGCTGGCGCTCATGCTGGCGGTGGGGATTGCCAGCCTGCGCAACGCACAGCGGCGCGATGCCGCGCTGGCGGAACTGGGCCGGATGAATGCCGAGCTGGAAGCAAGCGTCGCCCGGCGCACGTCCGAACTGGAGCAATCCAACCGCGATCTGATCGCCTTCAGCTATTCCATCTCGCACGATCTGCGCGCCCCGCTGCGCGCCATCAACGGCTTCGCCCATGCGGTGCGGGAAGACTACTCGGACCGGCTCGACGCGCAAGGCTGTTCGTTCATCGATCGCATCTACCGCGCAAGCGTGCGGATGGGCGAATTGATCGACGCGCTGCTTTCGCTGACCGACATCTCGCGCCAGCCGCTGGAAGTGAAGAGCGTGGATCTCTCGGCGATGGCAGAAGAGATTCTTGACGACCTGAAACTCTCTGAGCGCAACCGCGCGGTCATGGTGGAAATCCAGCCGGGCATGCGTACCGAAGGCGATGAAGCCCTGCTTCGCAATGCCCTGTCCAACCTGCTGCACAACGCGTGGAAGTTCACTCGCGCGCGGCAGCCCGCAGTGATCATGGTGAGTTCGGAAGAAGTCGGCGACAGCATCCGCTACACAGTGGCCGACAACGGCGTGGGCTTCGACGTGGCGCACGCCAAGCGCCTGTTCCAGCCGTTCCAGCAACTGCACTCCACGCAGGGGTTCGGTGGCACGGGGATCGGGCTTGCGTCGGTACGCCGCATCATCGAACGGCACGGCGGTCGCATCTGGGCTGACGCCATGCCGGACGAAGGCTCGCGATTCATTTTTGAATTGCCGCAGCGCGCTGCCGTAGTCCGTCGGCGCCGCGACAGTTGGCCGGCCAGTCCGGCAGCCGACACAGCGACGGCGGATCAGACGTAACGGATTTCGAGAATGTCGAGTTCGCGCATGCCGCCCGGGCTGGCGAAGCGCACCGTGTCGCCTTCGCGCGCCTTCATCAGCGCGCGGGCCAGCGGCGAGATCCAACTGATGCGGCCGGACGAGGCGTCGGCCTCATCCACGCCGACGATCTGGAATTCGTCTTCCTTGCCGTCCGCGTCCGCCACGCGCACCGTCGCGCCGAAAAATACCTGTTCGAGATTTTCCTGCTCGGCAGGATCGACGACGGTCGCGCCTTCGAGGCGCTTGATGAGAAAACGGATACGGCGATCGATTTCGCGCAGGCGACGCTTGCCGTAGATGTAGTCGCCGTTCTCCGAACGGTCACCATTGGATGCCGCCCAGGAGACCACCTGGACGACTTCGGGGCGCTCGACGCGCAGCAGGTTGTCGAGCTCCGCCTTGAGACGGGCGAAGCCCGCGCGGGTCATGTAGTTGCGAGTGCCCGGCGGCAGTTGCGATGCCGCTTCGGGTTCGTCTTCCTCAGCGTCGGATTCCTTGACGAAGGCCTTGTTCATACGAAGTGGAGTGTGCCGGATACATCAAACCGTAACCGGCAGCACCCACAATTCGTTACTGATAGATGGCCGGTTGTGTCAGCAGCGCGTCGAACTGGTCGAGGCAGTCGTCGAGATCATCGGCCTCGTCGCCGCGCTTGAGTGCATCAGCAAGTTCACGCTTGAAGCGTTCCGCAGTGCCCCCATACAGCATGGTACCGCGCGCGCAGCGCTTGTCGATGACTTCGATGCCATCGACGGAAGGATAGGCCACCACGTACAGGATTGGATTGTCGAACATGACACGCATGGTAGATCCCTCCGTAATTGGCCCCACCGGTCGAATGCCCAGTCAGGGAAACTTCTAACAGCTACATCGGCTTCAATTGCACTACTTTCAAGGTTGATGCGTTGCAAACAACTGTCACCTGACGCAGCCCTTCGCACAGCCCCGCGGACGCAGCGTCGTTGAAAGGAACGCCCGGATGTAAGCCGTCAAAGCATGGAGGCTCAACGCCATGACTCACGCAGACGTCTTCGAAAGCACCACCAGCCTGTCCAACCGGCTCAGCATGCTGCGCGCTGAGCACCAGGAACTGGACGACCACATCGCCCGTCTGTCGCGCATGCCGCAACGCGACGAATTGATGGTGCCTCGCCTGAAGAAACGCAAGCTCATCCTCCATGACCGCATCGCGCTCATCGAGCGGATGCTCAACCCGGACTTGCCGGCCTGAACGTCTTTGGGCGGCGGGACGCGTCCCTCGCTTTTCAAGCTCTCCGCGACCGTGGCAAGATCACGCCACGTCACCTCGCACTACTTAGTTGCAGAGGATAAACAATAGGTTCGGAATGGTTCGTAGCGAATCGTTACCGTACCCACGGAGAGACAAAGCGTGACACAACAGCGCAGCGCGAATGACGCGGCCGATGTCGTTGCGGCCGTCGGGCACCCTTCGGGCGCTCATGACGAAGAGCATCCACCCGTAGCGCCGAGCCTCTTGCCCGGCATACGCAACGTCCCCCTGCTTGCTCCGCTTTCATGGTTGCGGCGCGCGATCGCCGATTTCCGCGCCAATCCGGCCGCTAGTCTTTTCTTCGGTTTCTGCTACGCGGCGATGGGCCTGGCGGTCACGCTCGTCTTCGAGAACGCCTACGAGTACACGTCGGCGCTCATGTCGGGCTTCCTGCTGCTGGGCCCCTTCCTTGCGATGGGCCTGTACGAACTGAGCCGGGAACGCGCGCGCGGTCGTCGCGCGGCCTTTGCGGACACGCTGACCATCTGGCGACGCAACGCGGGCAACATCGCCTTGTTCGCACTGGTGCTGACGGTGATCTTTCTGGTGTGGGCGCGCGCCTCGCTGATCATGTTCGCGCTGTTCTACACCAGCGGCATGCCCAATCTGACCGGCTTCCTGTCGCAAGTGCTGAGCCTGGACAACGTCGACTTCCTGCTCGTGTACTTCGGCGTGGGCCTGATCTTTGCCACGCTCGTCTTCGCGGTCAGCGTGGTGTCGATCCCGATGATGCTCGATCGCGACCAGGACGCCGTGACGGCGATGCTCGCAAGCATCGCCACGCTCACACGCAACCCCGGTGCCTGCCTGCTTTGGGCAATCATCATCGCGCTCGCCACCAGCGTGGGCTTCCTGAGTTTTCACCTCGGACTGGTGGTGTTGATGCCGCTGATCGGGCACGCCACGTGGCATGCCTACACAGATCTGATCGCGCCCGTCGCGGCCGGCGAAAACGCCTGACGGTTCAGGCCGGATCGTTGCGCGCGATGCCTTCGAGGATCGGACAATCCGGGCGCTCATCGCCGTGGCAGCATTCGGCCAGTTGCCGGAGCGTGGCGATCATCGCGTTGAGTTCGGCCACCTTGGCTTCCATGCTGGTGATGTGGTGCTGGGCCAGGTCTTTCACCTCGCGGCTCGCACGCTGTCGGTCGTGCCAGAGCGAGACCAGCAGCGTCACATCCTCCAGACCAAACCCCAGGTCACGCGCATGGCGGATGAAGCGCAACGTGTGCACCTCGCCGTCGCCATAGCGTCGATACCCCGACATCGAGCGTGCCGCCTGAGGCAGCAGGCCGATGCTTTCGTAGTAGCGGATCATCTTGGCCGACAGGCCGGAGGCCTTGGCCGCTTCGCCGATATTCATGATTTGTCCTCCGCTCGTGGCGCCCAGCGCCGGAGCAATAGTGCATTGCTCATCACCGATACCGACGACAGCGCCATGGCCGCGCCAGCGACAATCGGGCTCAGCAGCCCGAAGGCCGCCAGCGGGATGCCGATCACGTTGTAGAAGAAGGCCCAGAACAGGTTCTGCCGGATTTTGGCGACCGTGCGCCGCGACAGATCGATGGCCGCGGGCACGAGCGAAAGATCGCCACGCATCAAGGTGATTCCGGCTGCGTGCATGGCAACGTCCGTCCCGCCGCCCATCGCGATGCCGACATCGGCGGCGGCCAGCGCGGGAGCGTCGTTGATGCCATCGCCGACCATCGCCACCGTCCCCTGGCCGCGCAGGCGCGCCACCGTCGCGGCCTTGTCGGCGGGCAACACATCGGCCTCGACGTGGTCGATGCCGACTGCGTCGGCCACGGCCTGCGCCGCGCGGGCGTTGTCGCCCGTGATCAACGCCGTGCGGATACCCAGTGCGTGCAGCCGCTTCACCGCATCCGCCGTGCTCGGCTTGAGCGTATCGCCGAAGGCCATCACGCCCAGCACGCGCGCGCCCTCCGTCACATCCGCGAGCCACGACACCGTCAGTCCACGTGCGTCGAAATCGGTTACAGCGGCGGACAGTGACGTGACGTCGACGCCGCGCTCTGCCATCAGTCGTGCGTTGCCGAGAACCAATGTGCGCCCGTCCACCGTTCCCGTCATGCCGCGCCCCGGCAGCGCCTGTACGTCGCTTGCGCGCGGCGCTTCGCCGGCCGCCTGCAACACGGCACGGGCCAAGGGATGTGTGGAACCTGTCTGGAGCGCAGCGGACCATGCCAACAACGGGATTTCTTCACTTGCAGCCCGATGTGCCACGAGCGTGGGCTTGCCGACTGTCAGCGTGCCAGTCTTGTCGAAGGCGATGGTACGTACGTGCTGCGCGGTTTCCAGCGCCTCCGCGTCCTTGATCAGGATGCCGTGTCGCGCGCCTACGCCCGTGCCGGCCATGATTGCCGCTGGCGTGGCCAGCCCGAGCGCGCACGGGCAGGCAATGACCATCACCGTCACCGCGTTGATCAGCGCCACTTCCCAGTTGCCGCGCGCCAGCCCCCAGCCAAGCAGAGTAACGAGCGCAATGGCCAGCACCACCGGCACGAAGACCGCGGCCACACGGTCAACCTGACGCTGGATCGGCGCCTTGGCGGCTTGCGCGTCTTCGACGAGGCGGACGATGCGCGACAGCACGGTCTCGGCACCGATGGCCGTCACGCGTACCGCGATCAGGCCGTCGCCGTTGATGGCACCACCGGTCACCTTATCGCCGATGTCCTTGTCGACCGGCAGGCTTTCGCCCGTGATGAGCGATTCGTCGACACTGCTGCGGCCCTCGATGATTTCGCCATCCAGCGCGATACGCTCACCAGGGCGAACGACCGTTACATCGCCCACCGCTATGGAGGCCAGTGGCAGATCGACCTCGCCCTCTTCCCGGCGCACGCGCGCCGTTGCCGGCCGCAAGGCCTGCAACGCTTGAATGGCGGCGACCGTCTGCCGCTTGGCGCGATGCTCCAGCCACTTGCCCAGCCGGACCAGCACGATCACCACCGCAGCCGCCTCGAAATACAGGTGCCCGCCCATGCCGTGCGCCAGCCAGAGGTACAGCGACAGGCCATACGCCGCGCTGGTGCCGATAGCGACAAGCAGGTCCATATTGCCGCTTCCGGCGCGCAGCGCTTTCCAGCCTGCGCGGTAGAAGCGCGCGCCCAGCCAGAACTGCACCGGCGTGGCGAGCAGCCATTGCAGCCACGCCGGCAGCATCCAGTGCCGGCCAAGGAAGTCGCCGATCATCGGGATCATCAACGGAACGGCCAGCACGGCGCCGACCACCCATTGCCAGCCGTCTTCGGTCGTCTGCGGGGACGTCGCAGCCTCGGTCCTGAGCTCCGCGCCGAAACCGGTCTTGCGCACGGCGTCGACAAGCACCGCCGGATCGCCGCCAGTCCACGCCACGCGCGCGGATTCCGAAGCCAGATTGACCGTCGCCCCGGTTACGCCTGCGACGCGCGACAGCGCCTTTTCCACCCGTGCCACGCACGAGGCGCAGGTCATGCCGCTGATCGCCAGATCCACTTCCTGGCTCGCGACGCCATAGCCGGCGCCTTCGACCGCCGCCACCAGATCGCTGGCCGGCACAGGCGCTGACAGCGATACGCGCGCCGACTCGGAGGCCAGATTGACGGCCACCGATTCGACGCCCGGCACCTTGCCGAGCGCCTTCTCGACGCGAGTGACGCACGAGGCACAGCTCATGCCAGAGATGGGGAGAGTCAGTTCTTGTGTCATATCGATTTCACCCACGAGCGAGGACGTGGTTCGAATCATGAAGTTTGACACGATGGCAAGGTCAACGGTTCTTGTCAGATCGTTACCTGCCGTTCCCGGTGGAACCGGGCCCAACGCCAGACGAATGGTCGGATCCGGCCGACTTGTGACCGGAAACATAATCTTGTGGAAACGCTGTTATTCGCCGAAATTAACAAATGCGCACTGTATGCAGGCATACAGCGCAGACGACGCCGCACACCCTGGACAGGTGATGCGGACAAGGAGACACGCGCCGCCGCACGGTCAGCAGGGAAACCGCGGTGCGTCAGAGAGAAACCGCGCCAGCGGTTCATTGAAGGAGTGGACGATGTTCAAGTATTGCGTCGCCGTCGGCGCCCTGCTGGCCGCCAGCCTCATGGGCGCCACCGCAGCCGAATTGAAGGGCTGGACTCAGCAGACCGAGGATTACCCGGTCACCCAGGCGATGCAGTTCTTCGCCGACCAGATCAAAACCAAGACCGGCGGCAAGTACACCGGCAAGGTGTTCCCGAATTCCACGCTGGGCGATCAGAACAAGGCGCTCAAGCTGCTCGATACGGGCGAAATCGACTTCGCCGTCGTTAACAACACGCCGTTGTCCAAAGCCGTCCCCAAGATGGAAGTGCTGTCCCTGCCCTTCCTGTTCCGCAATTCAGCCCACATGCTCGCCATCATGGATGGCCCCATCGGGCAGGAACTCGAAAAGGACCTGGCCGCCAAGGGCTTCATCGTGATCGGCTGGTACGACGGCGGCGCCCGCTCGTTCTACACCCGCAACAAACCGGTGCGCTTTGCCACCGACTACGAAGGCGAGCGCATCCGCGTGGCCGACAACCAGCTCTACAAGGACATGGTCACCGCGCTGGGCGCCACGCCGGTGGTGGTCGCGTACAAGGACATCAAGAAGAGCTTCGAGAACGACGAAATCGACGGGGCCGAGAACAACGTTCCGTCGTACGAGGCTGAACAACACTACAAGTACGCCAAGTACTTCTCGTTTTCCAACCACATCGTGACGCCCGAGGCGCTGGTCGTCTCCAAGGCCCTGTGGAGCAAGCTCTCCGACGCCGAGAAAGCCACCTTCCGCGAAGCGGGCAAGGCCTCGGCCGTCTTCATGCGCCAGCAGTTCAACAAACGGCTCGAAGCCAGCCGCGCCAAGCTGGAGAAAGAAGGCGTCAAGTTCTACGCCCTGCAGGACCCGGGCCCCTTCATCTCGCGGATGCGCCCGATCTATCAGCCGTACATCAACAACCCGGACACCAGTGACATGGTGATTCGCATCATGACCTCACGGCCGGCGCGCTCGGACTGAAGCCGCGCCCGTCAAACACATAAGACCCGGGGGGAACCGTGGCGCCGAGGGAGGACGGCGCCACGGTATATAATCGCGGGTTTCCCAAATCGACGCGGACCCCGGACATGGAAGCAGAACGCCTCAACAGCATCACCAACAAGATGGCCGACCTGGCGCAGCGCGCTCAGGAACTGCGGAGGTATCTTTGACTACGATGCCAAAGCAGAAAAGCTGATCGAAGTCTCCAAGCGGCTCGAAGACCCGAAGATCTGGGACGATCCCAAGCACGCGCAGGATCTGGGCCGCGAGAAAAAATCGCTTGAAGATACCGTATTGGCACTGGAAGGCATCGCTCAGTCATTGAAGGACACCGGCGAGCTGTTCGAGCTCGCCAGCATGGAAGAAGACGAAGACACCGTCGTCGCCGTGGAGTCCGACGTCGCCGACATCGAGTCGCGCGTCGCACAACTCGAATTCCGTCGCATGTTCAACAACCCGATGGACCCGCAGCCGGCGTTCATCGAAATCCAGTCTGGCGCAGGTGGCACCGAGGCGCAGGACTGGGCGTCGATGCTCGAGCGCATGTACCTGCGTTACTGCGAGCGCAAGGGCTTCGGCGTCGAACTGATGGAAGAATCCGAAGGCGACGTTGCCGGCATCAAGAGCTGCACCATCAAGGTCACGGGCGAATACGCCTATGGCTACCTGCGCACCGAAACCGGCGTCCACCGCCTGGTGCGCAAGAGCCCGTTCGACTCCAACGCCCGCCGCCACACGAGTTTCGTGTCGGTGTTCGTCTACCCGGAAGTCGACGACTCGATCGAAATCGAAATCAACCCGGCCGATGTGCGCACGGACACCTATCGCGCATCCGGCGCGGGTGGCCAGCACATCAACAAGACGGACTCCGCCGTGCGCCTGACGCACATCCCCAGCGGTATCGTCGTGCAGTGCCAGAACGACCGTTCGCAGCACCGCAACCGCGACGAAGCCTGGAAGATGCTGCGCGCCCGCCTGTACGAAGCCGAACTGCGCAAGCGCCAGGCCGAACAGCAAAAGCTCGAAGACGCCAAGAGCGACATCGGCTGGGGCCACCAGATCCGCTCCTACGTGCTCGACCAGTCGCGCATCAAGGACTTGCGCACCAACCACGAAGTGGGCAATACGCAGGCCGTGCTCGACGGCGACCTGGACGACTTCATCCAGGCAAGCCTCAAGCAAGGCGTATAAGGATGGTCACGCGCGACACGCGTTCGGCCGATGCAGCCTCGAAGACAATCGGGCTGCTCGGCGGCATGAGCTGGGAGAGCACCGCGCTGTATTACTCGCTCATCAACCGGGGCGTGGCCGCGCGTCTGGGCGGGCTGCATTCCGCCCGCATCGCGATGGTCAGCGTGGACTTCGAGCCCATCAAGCGCCTGCAATTCGCGGGGCGCTGGGCGGATGCCGGCCGTATGCTGGCCGATGCCGGGCAGCAGGTTGAACGGGCCGGAGCGGATTTTCTCCTGCTGTGCACGAACACCATGCACAAGGTCGCGGACGCCATTCAGGATGCCATCGGCATTCCGCTGATCCACCTTGCCGACGCCACGGCTGTCCGCGTGAAGGCACAAGGCATCAAACGCGTCGGGCTGCTGGGCACCCAGTTCACGATGCAGGAATCGTTCTATCGCGATCGCCTCATCGCGCACGGCCTGGATGTGATCGTGCCATCGCTGGAAGACCAGCAATGCGTCCATCGGGTCATCTACGACGAACTCTGTCACGGCCACGTCAATGACGCATCGCGCGACAGATTCCTGCAGATCATCGACAAGCTCCGCGCGGCGGGCGCCGAAGGCGTGATCGAAGGCTGCACCGAGATCGTCATGCTCGTTGACGCGACGCACACTGACGTCCCTCTGTTCGACACGACGGCCATCCACGCCGAACAGGCCGTCGACCTGGCACTCGCCCCATGATCGATCCGTTGAATCTCGGTAACGAATACCAGGCGCTGCTGGCTCCCGGCATCGCGGCGGACGATGTCCCCGCGCTGTGGTCGCTGCTGCGCGCCAAGCCCCTGATCGACACCTTCGTCACGCTGTTCCGCGGCAGCGACGACGAGGTGATCGCGCGCCTGTTCGTGTTGCGCGAAATCGGCGCGCGTGCCGACACGCCACGCTGGATGCCGGATGAATTGCGCCGACATTTCGCCTACATCGACAGCGTCAAGTTCGAAACCGTCCTCAAGCGCCTGCGCGAAAACGCCCTGCTGATCATCGGCGACGACGGCCAGTACCAGTTGTCGGATGCCGGGCGCAACGCTGTGGCGGCGGTGGCCGTGCTGCTGCGCTTTGGCGACAATGAAGACGCCGAGCTGGGCTTCCTCACCACCCAGCTCGCCGGCATGCAGGCCACCGGCACGCTCACGCCGGAAATGCTCCAGCACCTGCTGGCCAAGCTCAACGCACTCACGGCCTCGTTCGAGGACGCCATCGCATCGGGTTCGGAGTTCCGCATTCTCGACGCACGCACGCGCCTGTCCGCAAACGTGCGCTGGCTGGAAAAAGGCACGCAGATCCTGCGCGACCTGCTCTCCGAAGCGGAGATCACGCCCGAGACCGGCCGCGTGGCGCATGCCATCGGCCTTGCTCAGAGCCGGCTGGCCCGCGTGGACGCCGCCTTCCAGCGCGCGCTCAACAAGATCGAATCGCAGCGGGTCACGCTCGGCGCTTCGGGCGTGTCCTCGTCGGACGCCATGGCGTGGCTGCGCAACCAGACATCCACGCAGATCGCGGCACTCGCCGAAGACGTGCTCGGCGCCGGCCCGCAGGCCAAGTTCCTCGCTGGCGGGCACGAACTGCTCGACCGCGCCGAAAGCGCCCTGTCCGCCGAAGTGCGCCAGATGGAAGCCGATGCCTCGCTGCCGCCATCGGCCGACGCGCCTTCCGACCTGATTCCAGAATCCGAAGACCTCGGCCTGCTCATCCGTCTGACGCAACGCATCGACAAGGTGGCCGACGTGGCGCCGATCAGTCAGTTCGTGGCTGGCGGAGGTTTCGCGCCGGCCAGCTATCGACTGTCGCTGCTGGCGCTGCTCGGCAACGAAGAGGCGCAGGCACAAGGGCCCGTCGCCGACTTCACCCAGATGCCGTTCGAGCTGGTGCTGGAAGACCGGCTCATCGAACTCAACGAAGACGAGATCGCCGCCATTTCCGCAGGCGAAATTCGCCGCCGCGCGCCTGACGCGACCACTCAAGAGTAGGACACATGGATAACGAGATCACTCACCTGACCTCACGCCTGATCGCGCACGGCTGGTTGCCCCGCACGGACGCGCAGGTGCGCCGCGCGCTCGTCGACGAGACCTTCCGGCATGACCTGGAGGCGCGGCTGTCCAGCGTCGGCCTGATGCTGCTCGACAACCCCTTCGCCGCACACGTTGCCGTCGGGCTCAAAGACTGCGTGCTCGACACGGTCTTCGGCGGCAAGGAATACCAGGCCAGTACGATGGGGCTGACGCGAGACGACATCGCGCTGCTCATCATCATCTGGGCCATGATCATCCTGCCCAAGCGCGAGCGCCAGCTTGGCCGCCGCGCCATCGACGACGACGGCCAGAACGACATGTTCGGCCAGGACAAACCCATCGTGCACGGCGAAGAAGTCTCCGGAGCCGTGTCCGAAACCTCGCTGCTGGCCGACTTCGGCACGCAACTGGGCGGCAAGACCAAAATCAAGAACTTCGGCCTCGGCAAGCTGGCGCGCCTCGGCTTCATCGAACGCCGTGGCGGCTACATCCATGAAGGCCCGCTGCTCGACGTACTGCTCGACTACCGCGTGCTGGCCGACCGCATCGTCAACGGCACGCTGGCCGACGTGCTCGCCGCCGCCGGCAAGCAGTTGCCGCTCCTCGACGAAGATGACGACGATGGCATGTGGGGCGACGACACCGAAGAAGGCATCGACGCCGACGAAACGACGGACCACGCGGACGGCCCGGCCGACGCGGACGCCCCCAACTGACAGACACTGAACGATGTTCCACATCCGCGAAATCGAACTGGTCCACTGGGACTTCTGGCGTCGCTTCACCGTGCCGCTGGACGCGCAGATCATCACCATCGTCGGGCCCAACGGGTCCGGCAAGACCACCCTGCTCGACGCCATGCGCACACTGTTCGCGCTCAAGTGCTCGGGCAAGCGCGACTACCGTCGCTATGTGCGCCGCGCCAACGCTGGCGTGGCATGGATCCGCAGCACCGTGGCCAATCGCCCCGGCTCGACCGGCAAGCGCCCGTTCTTCCCGTGCATGAAGGACAACGTCACGCTGGCCTGCCGCATCAAGCGAGCGGGCGGCGACTGGTCGCGCGAGTACTGCATCGAAGACGGCATTATTGAAGTCGAACAGCTCGAACAGTCGGCACAGTGGGTCGGCCTGCGCGACTATCAATCGCGACTGGCCTTCGCCGGCCTCTCGCCCGCCATCGCCAAGGTGCTGTCGCTCGAACAGGGCGACACCGACAAGCTGTGCGAATACTCGCCGCGCGCCCTGCTCGACCTGGTCTTCGACGTGTTCGGCGACAAGGAAGTACTGGACAACTATCAGGCCGCACGCGAAGAGCAAAAGAGCGCGCAGCACGAGCTCGAAGCCCTGGCGCTCGATCTGGACCGTCTGCGCGCGCAGGCCGAGTCACGCCGCATCGAAGCCGAACGCTTCCTCGAATGGCACGCGCTGAACAAAGAAGTCACCACGCTCGAAGCCGAAGTGCTGCCCCGACTGGAAGTCGGCGAGCTGCGGCACGAAGTGCGTGACGCCCGCGACAAGCTCGCGCAGGCACGCGCCCAGCAACACAGCAGCCAGGCCGTGCTGGCCGATGCGGGCGCGCGCATTGAAAGCCTGCAGAACGAAAAGCGCCGCGCCGAACAGGCACTGCGCGATGCACAAGGCGCGCAGGATCAGTCGGAGGCCGACTGGCTGTCGGCTCGCGATACGCTGCGCGATGTCGAGAAGAAGCTCGCCGAGCGCGACGCGCTGCGCGAACGTGTCGCGCGCGAACATGGCGGCGACGCATTGGCCGCCGAAGAAGCCGCCTCCACGGCCTTCAACGACTATCAAGCCGCGCGCGCCAAGGTGAAGGGGCTGACCGCCCGCTTTGAAGAAGCCTCGCAGAAGTTGCGCGACGCCCAGGCCCGCTCAGGTCCGCCGCAAGAGGCCGAAGTCAGCCGCTTCCGCGCCGCACTTGCCGATGCCGGCATCGAACATCGCGTGCTCTCGGAGATCATCGAAGTCACCGATGTCGCGTGGCAAGGCGCCATCGAAGCCATCCTGCGGCCGTATCGTTCGCTGATCCTGCTCGAAGATGAAGCGGATCGCTTCGATGCCTGGGCGCTGGGCGAGCGCGAGCATTTCCGCCACTTCATCGTGGCCGAACGGGCCCCCTGCCCCGCGGCATCCCGCGGCAGCCTGCTCGAGGTCGTGCGCTTCGCCGCCGATGCGCCGAAGTGGCTCACAGACCTCCTTGCGCGTATCCAGCGTGTTGAAAACGCACAGGCCGCCCGCGACCTGCCCCGCGACCAGGACTGGATCACCCGCGACGGCTATTCGCGCGAGCGTCGCGGCGCCCGCCATCTCGGCGTGCCGCACGAATTCTGGTTTGGCGAACTGGCCCGCAGCGCCCGCATCGAGGCCTTGCAGGCCGACATCCGCGCGCTCGACGTCGAGCTGAAAGCCGCGCACGACGCGGAAGAGGCCGCGCAGGCCGCTGTCCAGGGTTCGCGCGAACGTCTGCTCGGCATGCAGGCTGCGGAGCTGCTGATGAGCCGCGCGGCAGAATTCGAAGCCGCCGCCAACGATCTGCCCGTGGTCCGTGAGGCGCTGGCTCGCGCCGAAGCGCAACGCGTCGAGATCCGCGCATTGGTGGAAGAGCGCAAGCAGAATCTGCAAGGCATCGCCATCGAAGCCGACCGGCGCAACCGCGAAGTCATGAGCGCGCGCGAAACGCTGGTACGCATCGCCGCCGACAACAAGCCGCAACGACTCGAACAGACCGCCCGCCTGTTGCGGCTGCGCAGCAAGTCGCGCGGCATGCCGCGTCATTGGCTGTCGCCCGAGGCGCTGTCCGAACTGTCGGAACACTATGGCGGGCTCGCCGCCGCGCGCAACGAACTATCGCGCCTGAAGCGCCGCCTGAACGAAGGCGAATGGCCGCAGGACGACAACGTGCTGGTGGTGAAGGACAAACTCTCGCTGGAGCTGCGCCAACGCGAATCCGACTACGCCAATCGCCTGTCGTACGCCGAGCGCACCAAGGCGCTGGTCGACGATGCGCGCGGCGCCTACATCGCCAAGCTGCGGGCCACCGTCAAGCAATATGGCAAGAATCTGCGCGCGCTGGGCGAGCTGTCGGGCCAGACTGTGGAATGTCCGATGCCGGTGCTCGAAAACGACGACGCCGCACTGGCGGCGGCCGGGCTGGAAGTGCAATTCGACTTCGACCAGAAAGGCGCGCAGAGTCTCAACGACGGCGAGGCCTCCGGCGGCCAGCAGGTGATGAAGTCCCTGATCCTGCTCGTCGGCCTGTTGATGGACGATGCGCGCCCCGGCGGCTTCGTCTTCATCGATGAGCCCTTCGCCCACCTCGACGTGGCCAACATCGACCGCGTCGGCGCCTTCCTGCGAGCCACACGGGCGCAATACCTCATCACGACGCCCGTCACGCACAACGCAAACGTTTTCCAGCCGGCCCAGCTCACGCTGGTCACGCGCAAGAAACGCCCTGTGGACGATTGGGCGCCGCCGATCGGCATTCTTCGCCGCCAGATCGACTGAAGCCTTATTGCAAGTGCCGTTGGCACCCGCCAACGGCACTTGAGGACCATGCCCGAAAGGACATGGGAACCGTTTTCCCTGATTTTTCAATGACAAAGATCGCCTCCATCCCTACTGTCTTTGTCGATTTCGCCATTTTTCACAAATTGCATTAAGGTTTTTCCGGCCGCGTGTCGTTAAGCACACCAGCGGAAGAGCAACCGGCAGGGGCCGATTGCCGTATCCGCCTTCATGTTGCTGCGCATGGGACCGAAAACGTCTTTGCTCATCCTGCTGGATCGCCTCGAGGCTGTGACCGCTTCGCGCGAGCGCAGCCGCATGGCCATCATCGTCGTGGAATCGATTCGCGACGTGCTGGCCTCGCCCGCCGTGATCATGCACGCCGTCACCATTACGTCTCATGGCTACGTGACTGCGCCGCTCGCGTGGGCAACTACCGATGGCTCGGCCGCGTGTGACGACGACGGCGACTTCGATCCCGACGCGGCGCCACCGGCGGATGCGCTGGTCGAGGCTTGCATCGCGAGTCCAGAGGGCGTGATCGTCGGCGGCGAGCCGGACTACCTGCGGGTCGTGTTCTCGGTTGGCGCGCCCTCTTCCGCTTCTGCCGTGGTGGAGGCCCGCTGCGCAACGATGCCGGGCGAAGAAACCTGCGCGTCTGTCCGGCAGATGCTGCGTATCTATGCGCACCAACTGGCGCTCCTGGATTACGCCGAACTCGACACGCTGACCCGCCTGCACAGCCGCAAGACCTTCGACGCCAATTTCGACCGCTTCATCGCAGCCGCCAGCGAAGCCCAGTTACGCAATTCGCCCGAGCGCCGCACGCGCGAAGAAAGTCTGCATCCATGCTGGCTCGGTGTGGTGGACATCGACCGCTTCAAGCGCATCAATGACACCTTCGGCCACCTGTTCGGCGACGAAGTCCTGCTGCGCGTGGCCGAACTGATGAAGAAAAGCTTCCGCAACAGCGACAAGCTGTTCCGCTTCGGTGGCGAAGAATTCGTGATCCTGCTGCGCCACGTCTCACCCGACAATGCCCGCGAAGTGCTGGACCGCTTCCGGCAGGCCGTGGAATCGCACGAGTTCCCACAAGTCGGCCAGGTCACCTGCTCCATGGGCTACGTCGAGATCAATCCGGCCCTGACGCCGGCGGAACTGCTCGGCAAGGCGGACGCTGCGCTGTATTTCTCGAAAGGTCATGGGCGCAACCAGATCAATCGGTACGAAGCCCTGGTTGCCGAAGGACATCTGGATGAGAATCCGGACGCTGCGGCCGCAAATGCCGACCTGCAGGCCGACATCGACGCGCTTTTCGGCTGATTCACTCGATTTTGGCGCCTGGTGGATGTGACACGCTGCGCTGCTTGGTTCAAAATAGCGGGTTATCGCGCCGCAACAACCTTTGCGCGGCGCCGTTTGTCGAGATCCGATATGTCCAACCAGCAAAACAGCGAACAAAACCAGCCCGCCCAGGACGAAAACCACATCATCGCCGAGCGCCGCGCCAAACTCGCTGCCTGGCGTGAAGCCGGCAAGGCCTACCCCAACGATTTCCGCCGCGAGAACTTCACCGGCACGCTGGCCGCCGCGTATCACGACAAATCCGCCGAAGAACTCGAAGCCACGCCCGTGACGGTTTCCGTCGCCGGCCGCATCATGCTCAAGCGCGTGATGGGCAAGGCCTCCTTCGTCACCGTGCAGGACATGTCCGGCCGCATCCAGTTGTACGTGACGCGCGACAGCGTCGGCGAGGACGTCTACGCCGACTTCAAGACCTGGGACATCGGCGACATCGTCGGCACCACCGGCACGCTGTTCCGCACCAAGACGGGCGAACTGTCGGTCAAGAGCGAGTCGATCCGCCTGCTCTCCAAGTGTCTGCGCCCGCTGCCGGACAAGTTCCACGGCATGGCCGACGTTGAACAACGCTATCGCCAGCGTCACCTCGATCTCATCACCAGCGACGAGTCGCGTGCGACCTTCATCGCCCGCAGCAAGCTCATTTCGGCCATCCGCCGTTACATGGACGGCCACGGCTTCCTGGAAGTCGAAACGCCGATGATGCACCCCATCCCCGGCGGCGCTGCGGCCAAGCCTTTCATTACGCACCACAACGCACTCGACCAGCAGATGTTCCTGCGCATTGCGCCGGAGCTCTACCTCAAGCGGCTGGTGGTCGGCGGGCTGGAAAAGGTCTACGAAATCAACCGCAACTTCCGCAACGAAGGTCTCTCGCCGCGCCACAACCCTGAATTCACCATGATCGAGTTCTATGAGGCATACGCGGACTACCGCACGCTCATGGATTTTGTCGAAGGTCTGCTGCGTCATGCCGCGCGCGAAGCGCTGGGCACCGAACAATTCCAGTACCAGGGCCGCGATCTGGATCTGTCCAAGCCCTTCGATCGCCTGACCGTCGTGCAGGCGGTGATGAAGTACTGTCCCGAATACACCGAGGCCCAACTCAACGACGAAGCTTGGCTGCGCGAGGAGCTTGCCAAGCGCAAGGCCCTGCCAAAGGGCCAGGTCGGTCTTGGCGCGCTGCAACTGGCGTTCTTTGAAGAAACCGCCGAGGCGCAGTTGTGGAACCCGACCTTCATCATCGATTACCCGGTCGAAGTCTCCCCGCTGGCGCGCGCCTCGGACAAGAACCCCGGCATCACCGAGCGGTTCGAGCTGTTCATCGTTGGCCGTGAAATCGCCAACGCCTTCTCGGAGCTGAACGATCCGGAAGACCAGGCCGAGCGCTTTCTGTCGCAGGCCAAGGCCAAGGACGCGGGCGACGAGGAAGCCATGTACTACGACGCCGATTACATCCGCACGCTGGAAAGCGGCCTGCCGCCGACCGGTGGCTGCGGCATCGGGATCGACCGTCTGGTCATGCTGTTGACCGACAGCCCGGCCATCCGCGACGTCATCCTGTTCCCGCAGATGCGTCCGGAGTAACAACTCAGGCGGACGCGCCTGTTGTGAGCCGCAAAACCCGCAACGCGATGCGCTTGCGGGTTTTGTGTTTTTTGGCGCCCATCAGGTGATGCTTGCCAGCATCGTCGACAACATCGTGGCGATGGCGCGGCGGCAACGACCTCGCGTCAGGCAGGTCACGAATCCAGTGCCTCCAGGAACGCCAGCAACGCCGCCTCGTTCGCATTGAGCCCCTTGCGACGTCGCACCTTGCCCAAGGCGCTGAGCCGACCGCCGATGAAGGCTTCCGTCACCGCCGGGTGGATATAGCACTTGCGGCAGACCGCGGGCGTGTTACCCAGTGCGCGCGCAATGATCGGAATGGTCTGCGCCAGTTGTCTGCGCGCGCCGGCCTCGTCCTCCCAGGCGAGCGTCCGCAGATGCGCCAGGGCTCTGACGCTCCCCGCCCAGGTGCGATAGTCCTTGGCGGTGAACTCGTCGCCCGCATGCGCGCGCAGGTAGTCATTGATGTCCTGCGAGCCGACCGCATGGCGTTCGCCCGCCTCATCGATGTACTGGAATAACTGCTGCCCCGGCAGTTCGATGCAGCGGCGCACGATGCGCGCCAATCGCGGGTGACGGATGCTGACATCATGCTCAACGCCGCTCTTTCCCTTGAAATGAAAGCGGATGGCGCTGCCCGACACATCCACGTGCCGATTGCGCAGTGTTGTGAGCCCAAAGGATTTGTTGTCGCGGGCATAGCGTCGGTTGCCCACGCGAATTAGCGTCGCGTCGAGTAAAGCCACCGCCGTGGCGATCACTTTGTCGCGCCCCAGGCCGGGCGTAGCAAGGTCCTTGTCGACCGCCCGCCGCAGGCGCGACAGCGCGTGGCCGAACTTGATGAGCCGCTCGTACTTTTGCGCGTCGCGCACTTCGATCCATCGGGGATGGTAGCGGTACTGCTTGCGCCCTCGCGCGTCGCGTCCGGTGGCTTGCAGATGTCCGTTCGAATCGGGGCAGATCCACACATCGCGATACGCCGGCGGGATCGCCAATCTATTGATGCGCGCGATCGTCGCCGGGTCGCTCAGGCGTTGGCCGTTGCTGTCGAAATAGACAAACGCGCCGCGCAACATCCGACGCGAAATGCCGGGCGCGCTGTCGTCGACGTAGCGCAACCCGGGCGGTAATTCGCCCACCGGTGGGATCGGCTCGGTCGGCATCGAGAAAGCTCCGGCCACTTCTGATTCAAGGGCGGAATGTCGGGCAAGCAGGCTCATGGCGGCTCACGGGCTGGATGAGATCGAAAACGGGCCAGCAAGAGCGGTGCCGCCCGCGCGGTAGAATGCTTCCCGCTCCACCGATGGTTTCCTCCATGTCTGTCTTGCGCCCCTCCAAGCTCATCCTTGCCGACAACGGCATCCCTTACTCGGCCGAGTACGACGACGTCTACCACTCCGACGGCGGCGCGTTCGCGCAGGCGCAGCAGGTGTTCATGGCGGGCAATGGCCTGCCGCAGCGCTGGCAGAGCAAGCGCTCGTTCGTGATCGTCGAGACGGGCTTCGGACTCGGACACAACTTTCTCGCGACGTGGCAAGCGTGGCGCGACGACACTGCACGATGCGAGCGACTGCATTTCGTGTCGGTCGAAAAGCACCCGATGCACGCCGCCGACATGGCCATCGCGCATGCGCAATCCGACGCACCGGCCGATCTGTCTGCGCAGTTGCTGTCGCGCTGGCCGATGCTTGTACCGGGCACTCATCGAATCGAACTCGATGGCGGCCGGGTCGTCCTTACCTTGCTGTTTGGCGATGCTTCGGAAGCACTCGCACGCTGTCAGGCCAGCGCCGACGCGATCTTTCTCGACGGCTTTTCGCCGCGCCAAAACGCCGACATGTGGTCGCCGGAAGTGTTTGCCGAGCTGTATCGCCTGGCGGCGCCAGGCTGCTCGCTGGCCACGTGGTCGGTATCGGCGAGCGTCCGACATGGGCTTGCAGATGCCGGATTCGTGACGCGCAAGATGCCGGGCTTCGCCTCCAAACGCGACATGCTGTCGGGCGAACGACCGGGCGGCGCATCGGGCAGTGCCGCCCTCTCCTCTTCCGCCATCGTCATCGGCGCAGGTCTCGCCGGCACGGGTGCGGCGGAACGGCTTGCCGCACGCGGATGGCATCTCACGCTGATCGACGAAGAGGCAGCGCCGGCGCAAGGTGCGTCGGGAAATCTCGCCGGCGCGTTCCGCCCCCTACCCAGCATCGATGACAACCGCATGGCTCGCATCACACGGGCGGGCTTTCTGTACGCCTTGCAGCATCTGCGGAATCTGGATGAGGCGGGTCATGCGGTGCGGTGGGATGATTGCGGCGTACTTCATCTCGCACGCGACACCCGCCAGGCCGACAAGCAGGCAGCCGTGGTAGCCGCGCTCGAAGCGCCGGAAGAGTTCCTGCAATGGGTCGATGAAGTGCGTGCCGCCGAACTCTGCGGCCAGAACGTTTCGGCGGGCGGATGGTGGTTTCCGCGCGGCGGCTGGATCAGCCCCCCAAGCTTGTGTGCCGCCAATCTCGCCATGGCCGGGAAAGCGGTCACGACATCGTTCAATGTGCGCGTGGCGCGTATCGAGCGACGCGACGGAGAATGGCACGCACTGGACGAAAGCGGACATTCGGTCGCCCAGGCTGCGCACGTCGTGCTCGCCAACGCCCATGATGCCGCACGATTGGCGGGCACACCCTGGCTGCCGTTGCGCGCCGCTCGCGGACAGGTCACCCACCTTGCCGAACAGGCATGCCATGCGCCGCGCACGGTGGTGTGCGGCAGCGGCTACGTGACGCCCGCGCTGGACGGGCATGTGCCGATGGGCGCGACCTTCGTGGTGGACGATTTTTCACGCGAGCTGCGCGTAGAAGAACATGCCGAAAACATCAACAAGCTCTCACGCATGTTGCCGGAGCTGGCGCGGGAAGCACCCAACGCGATAGATGGTGGGCGTGCAAGCCTGCGCCCCATTTCGCCGGATCGTCTGCCCACGGTGGGCGCGCTGGATGAGAATCTGTGGCTGCTTTCGGGGTTCGGCGCGCGTGGACTCGTGTGGGGAAGTCTCTGCGCCGAGGTACTGGCATCGCTGATGTGCGACGAGCCCGCGCCACTTGAGATCGATCTCCTCCGAGCACTCTCACCGCAGCGGTATGCTGCGGAAAAAGCGTAAGGAAATGTAGCCCATTTAGGGCTGAAACCCCCGCCAGATGGGCGTTTCGCAGCGTTCATCCGATAGCGGAGCGCATCGACGCGAACACGTCGGAGAATGTCCTACAGTCCGCAAAAACACGGTGTGACAGGCTTGTAGCAAGGCACATACCCGCAGGGTCGACAAGGGAGCGATCCATGCGAAATGGAAATGAGCCTATTCGAGGAGTTATCTGAAATGAATACGAATACAAGAAAGCGTCATCTCGGTCAGGCAGGCCTGCATCCACTCATCATGGCGGCAGCGGTAGCGGTGATCGTGGTGGCCGTCGTCGGCATCGCCAAGATGATGGGCTGGATCGGCACCCCGTCCATGCCGGCCACGACGGATCCGGCAATCGCGGCTGAACTGGCCTCCGCCTCGAGCAGCGCGGCGGCGAGTGCGTCGTCGTCCGCACAGTCGGTCGCGGCCGTGGCAGCTCCGGCAGCACAAGCCGCAGCACAACCGGCGACATCGGCGCGCCACTCGAAAGCAGCCACCACCAAGACCACGACAAACACCACGAAGGCGCCGGCGCAATCCGAATCTACCTATGACACGGCGGCCAACACGCCGCCACCTGCGCAGCGCGTGTGCTACGACTGCGGCGTGATCGAGTCGATCCAGGCACACCAGGTACAAGGCGAAGGCGGCATTGTCGGTGCCGTCGGCGGCGCGGCCATCGGCGGCGTGCTCGGCCATCAGGTCGGCGAAGGTTCGGGCAAGAAGGCAGCGACCGTGGCCGGTGCGATCCTGGGCGGTTTGGCCGGCAACCAGGTTGAGAAGCGCGTACGTTCGGAAACGCAATACCAGATCGCCGTTCGCATGGACGACGGTACCCGCCAGGTCTTTACCGAGAAGACGCAGCCGGCATGGCGCGAAGGTGAACGCGTGCGCGTCCAGAACGGCGCGATCGTACGTTACTGAGCAGCATCCACGGGATGACGGCAATGGCGGCTGCGGCCGCCATTGTTTTTGGCGCTCCGGTCACCATCTATGGGTACGGCGATGGTTATGGCTACCATTACTTTTGCAGATAGGCCGGGAGTGAGGCGCTTGCTACACTCGCAGTTTCTTCCCCAACAGAGTGGAACGACAGCATGGAATGCAGCGTGAAATGGGCGGGCGACGGCAAGTTCGTCGCTGAAACGGGCAGCGGCCACGCGGTGGTCATGGAAGGCTCCGCCGACCTCGGCGGCAAGAATCACGCGCCGCGTCCAATGGAAATGCTGCTGGCCGGCGCGGGCGGTTGTACCGCCTTCGACGTGGTACTGATCCTCAAGCGCGGCCGCCATGCCATCGAAGGCTGTGAAGTAAAGCTCACGTCGGAGCGTGCGGAGGCCGATCCGAAGGTCTTCACCAAGATCCACTATCACTACGTCGTGAGCGGCCGTAATCTCAAGCGCGAAGCCGTCGAACGCGCCATCGCGCTGTCTGCCGACAAGTACTGCTCGGCGTCGATCATGCTGGGCAAGACGGCCGAAATCACGCACGACTTCGAAATCGTCGAAACAGGCGCCGCCTGATCTGCATGGTGCGCGTCGTGGCGACGCGCGCGGACTTGCTCACATGGAAATCGTCGCTCTTGTCCTGATCGGCGCACTCGGCTGGTTCTGGATCGATACCTTGTCTGCGCGTGAAGTCGCCCTGCGCGAAGGCCGTCGCGCCTGCGACGCCGACGGTCTGCAGTTGCTGGACGACACCGTTGCCGTCAGCAAGCTACGCCTGGCACGCAACGACGAAGGGCAACTGCGCATCAAGCGCACCTATGATTTCGAGTTTTCGGACACCGGCAACAATCGGCGACGCGGCACGCTGGCACTGGTCGGCAAAGAGCTGACGATGATCTATACCATCCCGCGCATCGTGCTGGACATGCCAACCACTCTTCACTGAACACACAAAAAAACGGCGACCCTCGGGCCGCCGTCTTCGATTTCGACCTACCGACTCGCACATCCGTCGATCAGACGTAGTACGCGGTCTTCTTCATCACCTGCGACATGGCGCGCATCGCCCCCTTGATCGGAGCCGGCAATTCGGCCGCCCCGAGCCGCACCGCCGTCGCCGCGTGCTCGGCTTCATCAACCTTCATCTGGTCGAGGATCGCGCGCGAGCGACCATCGCCGAGCGGCAATTGGTCGAGATGCTCTTTCAGGTGCGATTCGACCTGGCGTTCGGTTTCAGCCAGAAAGCCGAGGTTCCACTTGTCACCTGCGACACCCGCCGCCACGCCCAACGCAAGCGAACCCGCGTACCACAAGGGATTGAGCAGGCTCGTGCGCCCGCCCAGTTCGCTGATGCGGCTCGCCGTCCACGCCAGATGCTCGGTCTCTTCGTGCGCGGCGTGCTCGAGAGATTCGCGCAGTGCCGGATCGCGGCTGGTCAGGGCCTGCCCTTGGTAGAGCGCTTGCGCACAGATCTCGCCGACATGATTGATACGCATGAGCGCCGCCACGTGGCGCTTGTCGTCTTCGGAGAGCGAGGCCTCCGGCAGATCAGCGCCAGGCGTGCCCCGCGTGCTGCGAGCGGGGGCGGCCAATGTGCGCAACGCCCGATCGAACTCAATGATTGCGCGGTCGAAGATCATTCGTGGGACACCTTGCGAGGGAGCGGCGCCTTTTCCGGGTGCGACTCCAGTCCATAACTGGAAGGCCGGCCACGCAGATCGCCGTCGAACAGAATGCCGCCCAGTTCATTGAGGGCGGCACGATAGACGCCGCGCTTGAAGTCGATCACGCCTTCGAGCGGCACCCAGAAACCGGCCCATCTCCAGGCATCGAATTCCGGATGGCCGGACGCGCGCAGGCTGACGTCGCAATCCCGCCCGACAAGACGCAGCAAATACCAGATCTGCTTTTGTCCACGATACGTGTTACGCCACTCGCGCTTGATCCAGCGCTTCGGCACGTCGTAACGCAACCAGCCACGAGTCCGGCCGAGCACCTTGACGTGCTCGGGTCGCAAACCGACTTCTTCGTGAAGCTCCCGGAACATGGCCTGCTCGGGGCTTTCGCCCTGTTTGATGCCACCTTGCGGGAACTGCCAGGAATGTTCGCGGATTCGCTTGCCCCAGAAAACCTCGTTGCGTGCGTTGACGATGACGATGCCGACATTGGGCCGATAGCCGTCCCTGTCGAGCATGAGAATCACCTAAAAATGCATGTGTTAGGTCGGATTCTTCCATAAGTGATGCGGCAAAGAAACCGGGGACGGGTCCGATCAGCCGCCACTTTCGGGCAACGAAGCATTTTCGTGCGGCATTGCGCCAAGCTTTTTGGCGCGCCGCCACGCGGACGTTACAATGTCGCCCTTTCGCCTAATCCCGTCTTCGTTCCCATGCGCGCGAGCAAATTCTTCATTTCGACTCTCAAGGAAGCCCCTTCGGACGCGGAAATTGTCAGTCACAAGCTGATGATGCGCGCCGGTCTCATCAAGAAGCTCTCGGCCGGTATCTACACCTACATGCCGATGGGCCTGCGCGTGATCCGCAAGATCGAGAACATCATCCGCGACGAAATGAATCGCGCTGGCGCCGTCGAACTGACCATGCCGGTGGTCCAGCCCGCCGAGCTGTGGCAAGAGACCGGCCGCTTCTCCAAGATGGGGCCCGAGCTGCTGCGCCTGAAGGACCGCCACGATCGCGATTTCGTCATCCAGCCGACCTCGGAAGAAGTCGTAACCGATATCGCGCGCCAGGAGTTCAGGAGCTATCGCGCCCTGCCGCGCAATCTGTACCAGATCCAGACCAAGTTCCGCGACGAGCGCCGTCCGCGTTTCGGGGTGATGCGCGGCCGCGAATTCACCATGAAGGACGCCTACTCCTTCGACCGCAACGCCGAAGCGGCCGGCCGCAGCTATGACGGCATGTATGCCGCCTACTGCAAGATTTTCGATCGCCTTGGGCTGACCTATCGCGCAGTGGCGGCCGACACCGGCGCCATCGGCGGCGATCGCTCGCATGAATTCCAGGTGATCGCCGAAACCGGCGAAGATGCGATCATCTATTGCCCCGACTCCGACTACGCCGCCAACATCGAGCTGGCCGAAGCGCTGCCGCTGGTCGCAGAACGCGCTGCCCCTGCACAAGCGATGCAAAAGGTGCCCACGCCGGGCAAGAGCACCTGTCAGGACGTCGCCACGCTCCTCGGCACGGAACTGTCGAATACAGTGAAGTCACTGGTGCTCGCCACGGACGAAACCGACGAATCCGGCGCCATCGTCAAGACCACCGTATGGCTGCTGCTGGTCCGCGGCGATCACGATCTCAACGAAGTGAAAGCCGGCAAGGTCGAAGGTCTCAAGGGCGGCTTCCGTTTCGCGACCGAAGCGGAAATCGTCGATCACTTCGGCTGCAAGCCCGGCTATCTCGGTCCGATCGGCCTGAAGAAGCCCGTCAAGGTGATCGCCGACCGTACCGTCGCACGCATGAGTGATTTCATCACCGGCGCGAACGAGCCCGATTTCCACATCGCCGGGGTGAATTGGGGCCGCGATTTGCCCGAACCCGATGCCATCGCTGACATTCGCAACGTCGTCGAAGGCGATCCGTCTCCCGACGGCAAGGGCCGCCTCGCCATCGAGCGCGGCATCGAAGTCGGCCATGTGTTCTATCTGGGCACCAAATACTCCAAGGCCATGAACGCCACATTCCTGGACGAGGACGGCAAGCCCAAGCACTTTGAAATGGGCTGCTACGGCATTGGCGTGACGCGCATCATGGGCGCGGCCATCGAGCAGGACAATGACGCACGCGGCATCCTCTGGCCCACCGCCATTGCGCCGTTCGAAGTCGTCATCGCCCCGCTCGGCTGGAGCCGTTCCGAAGCCGTGCGTGAAACAGCCACCAAACTCTATGAAGACCTGCTGGCAGCGGGCATCGATGTGATTCTGGACGACCGCGACGAGCGTCCTGGTGTGATGTTCGCGGACTGGGAGCTGATCGGCGTACCGCACCGGGTGGTGATCGGCGACCGGGGTTTGAACGAAGGTGTTGCAGAATACCAAGGACGCCGTGATACCGAAGCGACTAAACTTCCGGTTGCCGAAATCGGCGCTTTCGTCAAATCCAAGTTCGCCTGACATTTCTGATGACGCATCGCCTTACGCGACGATTCGCCACCGCAACACTCTTCACCGCGCTCATGGCGCCGACGGCATCGCACGCCGGCGCGCAGCGCGAAGAGGCGCTCGCGGCCAGCGTCCAGGCGATGCTGCATCGTGCCATCAGCGATACCGCCGCACCCGAACCGGTCTTCGCCTCGCCCGCCGAGCGCGATCGTTGGCTCAACGACATGTCGGCCCGCTTGGCCCGCAAGATGCCCGACGCACGCGAGCGCGTCGATTTCCTCAAGACCGTCCACTATGAGGCGACGCGCGCCGGACTCGATCCGCAATTGGTGCTCGGGCTGATCCAGGTGGAGAGCAATTTCCGCAAGTACGCCGTCTCTTCGGCGGGTGCGCGTGGATACATGCAAGTCATGCCGTTCTGGGTGCGCCAGATCGGCACCGCTGACCAGAACCTGTTCCACCTGCGCACCAGCCTGCGCTATGGCTGCACGATCCTGCGCCACTACCTCGACATCGAAAAGGGAGACCTTTACCGCGCATTGGGTCGCTACAACGGCAGCCTGGGCCGCCCCGAATACCCCAACCTCGTACGGACCGCCTGGGAAAAGAACTGGACGTACACCAAGAGCCCGCTCCTGGCACAGTCTCCGACCCAAACCGCCACGCGCTGACACCGCACGCGACTCATTGACGACACAACGCCGGCCCGCAAGCCGGCGTTGTTTTTTCTACATTGAAGGGGCGCACCGCGCCCATCGGGTGCGAATTCGATCGGGACGGAATATTCCGCGCCGGCTGCGCGTTCACGGAGTGCTGTCCAACCACCAGGAGAGGTACATATGAACAAGATCACCCTGTGCAGCACCATCGTCGGCCTGCTCGTGAGCACAGCCGCCATCGCCGCCGACCCGGCCATGAACAAGGACGGGACGCTCGTCGACGCCAAGGGGATGACACTCTATACGTACGACAAGGATGCCGCGGCCCCCGGCAAGAGCGTCTGCAACGGTCAGTGCGCCACCAACTGGCCCCCGCTCATGGCGAGCACCGAGGCCAAGCCGATGGGCGAATGGACGATCGTCACGCGCGACGACGGCAGCAAGCAGTGGGCTTACAAGGGCAAGCCGCTGTACACCTGGGTCAAGGACAAGGCGCCGGGCGACAAGACCGGCGAAGGCATGGCCGGCAACACCTGGCATGTCGCCATGCCCTGATCCTTCATTCGACCAAGCGAAAAAAGGCCACCGGAACACTCGGTGGCCTTCTTCATTCTGGTAGCGCAAAACGTACGATCAGTAACCCGCGCCACTGCCTGCGGCGTAGTTCTCGAAGCGCGTGTACTCCCCCAGGAAGGTCATTCGCACGGTGCCCGTCGGGCCATTGCGGTGCTTGCCGATAATCAGTTCGGCCATGCCTTTGTCCTGCGTGTCCGGGTTATAGATTTCGTCGCGGTAGACGAACATGATCATGTCGGCGTCCTGCTCGATGGCGCCCGATTCACGCAGATCGGACATCACCGGGCGCTTGTTGGGGCGCTGCTCCAGGCTGCGGTTGAGCTGCGAGAGCGCGAAAATCGGCACTTTCAGCTCCTTGGCGAGCGATTTGATGGAGCGCGAGATTTCCGAGAGTTCCGCGGAGCGGTTGTCGGCCGCGACCGAGCCCACCATCAGTTGCAGGTAATCGATGACGATCAGGCCGAGCTTGCCGCCACACTGGCGATGCAGGCGACGGGCGCGGGCACGCAGCAGCGTCGGATTCAGGCCGGGCGTTTCGTCGATGTAGATCGAGGATTCATGCAACTGCCCCAGCGAATAGGTCAGCTTCTGCCATTCGTCGTCATTGAGTTTGCCGGTGCGCAGTTTGTGCTGATCCAGGCGCCCGACCGACGAGATGAAACGCATGGCAAGCTGGGTGGCCGGCATTTCCATCGAAAAAATCGCGACCGGTAGCTTGGCATCCAGCGCCACCGCCTCGGCAACGTTGAGTGCGAAGCTCGTCTTGCCCATGCCGGGGCGTCCCGCGATGACGATCATGTCCGTCGGCTGCAGGCCGGAGGTCATCGCATCGAGGTCGATCAGGCCCGTGGGCACGCCCGTAATGGCGGCCGGATTGTCCCGGTCGTACAACTCCTGAATACGATCCACCACCTGCCCCAGCACCGGCTGAATGGCGATGAAGCCCGTGTTCTGGCGCTCACCTTCGTCGCGAATGGCGAGGATCTTGGCCTCAGCTTCGTCGAGAATGATGCTGGCGTCGCGACCGCTCGGCGTCAGTGCACTGGCGGCAACCTCGTCGCCCACCGTCACCAGTTTGCGCAGGATGGCGCGCTCGCGGATGATTTCCGCATAGCGACGGATGTTGGCGGCCGACGGTGTGCTGTTGGCGATCTCGCCCAAATAGGCCAAGCCACCAACGTGCTGTGCATCATCGCTCTTGTCGAGCGATTCGTAGACGGTCACCACGTCGGCAGGCTTGCCGGCCTCGATCAGCTTGGCGATGTGCTGGAAGATGCGTCGGTGCTCGTCGCGATAGAAATCCGATACCGCCACGAGATCGCCAACGCTGTCCCAGGCCGAGTTGTCGAGCAGCAGGCCGCCGATAAGCGATTGTTCCGCCTCGATGGAGTGCGGGGGCAGCTTGAGCGCCGCGAGTTGCGGATCTGGAATGGGGGCGAATTGCCCACCACGGTTCTGAGCCATGGACGTTGCGACTTTCGGAAAGACAGGCGATTGACACGGGAGTGACACGCGATTGTACCGGCGCGTAAGCCCCAGCGTGCACCGAACTACCGCCTGCGCGCCCCGCTACTGCAAGCGAGCGGGCACGCGCCGCGGTCGACAAAAAAAGGGCTGCTCGCGCAGCCCTTTTTCGCGGGTCCGTGCGGACCGGATCTCAGTGTTCGCCGAGAACCGAAACCGTCACGTTCACGATCACGTCGGTGTGCAGCGCGATCTGGACGACGGAATCGCCGATCGTCTTGATCGGGCCTTCCGGCATGCGGACGGCAGCCTTCTGAATCGCGAAACCTTGGGCGTTCACCGCTTCAGCGATGTCAGCGTTGGTCACGGAACCGAACAGACGGCCATCGACGCCAGCCTTGGTGGTGATTTGAACCATCAGGCCGTCCATCTTGGCGCCTTCGGCTTGAGCGGCGACCAGCTTATCGCCGGCAACGCGTTCGAGTTCAGCGCGCTTGGCTTCGAATTCGGCGATGCTCGCCGTCGTTGCGCGACGGGCCTTGCCCTTCGGGATCAGGAAGTTACGAGCGTAGCCGTCCTTGACGCGGACCACATCGCCCAAGTTACCCAGGTTGACAACCTTTTCCAGCAGAATGATTTGCATTTGTCGATTCTCCCCGACTTATTGGTGCAGGTCGGTGTAGGGCATCAGGGCCAGGAAGCGAGCGCGCTTGATGGCGGTCGACAGTTGGCGCTGGTAGTGCGCCTTGGTGCCGGTGATGCGGGCCGGCATGATCTTGCCGTTTTCGGTCACGAAATCCTTCAGGATGTCGATGTCCTTGTAATCGATCTCTTCGATCTTTTCTGCCGAGAAGCGGCAGAACTTGCGACGCTTGAACAGACCACGGTTGCCACCACGATCGTCCTTCTTCTTGTTGCCCGGTCTAAAGGCCATGATTCGTTCCTTCCAGCAATTCAAATGTTCTGATGTGCAGTACTGGGTAACGGCTTCGCACACTCTTGGCGGCGAGGAATCCTTCGATTGCCAGCCACGTTCCCAGTGGCACTGCATTGATCCGATGAGCCTCCGGGCCTATCGCCCGGACTTCGAGTTCGCAGCGCACGTCTCGTTCGATCCCTGCCTCGATCTGCCGGGACGCATGCTCTATGCGCAATCCGACGATGGGCACCCTTGCGGGCGTCAGGCGAAGCGCGTCTTTTTCGAGCAGCTTGCCGGTGATGCGAACGGTGTTGTGGCCAGAGCCCTCGCTCATCAGTCCGTTAAAACTTACTCGGCCGCAGCAGCTTGTTCGGCGGGCTTCGCTTCTTCAGCGGCAGCCGGCGCGGTCAGCGAACGCGACTTTTCTTCCTTCATCATCGGCGAAGGAGCCGTGACGGCCTTCTTCATCTGAATGGTGAGGTGACGCAGAACAGCGTCGTTGAACTTGAATGCGTGCTCGAGTTCGGCCAGCGTTTCGCTGCCGACTTCGATGTTCATCAGCACGTAGTGAGCCTTGTGGATCTTCTGGATCGGGTAGGCCAATTGACGGCGACCCCAGTCTTCCAGACGATGGATCTGCCCACCATTGGACGTCACGAGAGTCTTGTAACGCTCGATCATGGCGGGCACTTGCTCGCTCTGGTCCGGGTGGACGATGAATACGATTTCGTAATGGCGCATGAACACTCCTTGCGGTTAATAAGCCCCCCGGCATGCGTACCGGTAGAGCAAGGTGAGCCCGCGATAATAGCGCGTTGCGCCACACCTTTCAAGATGCGCGACGGTTGCCGCTGTGGAGCATCCCCGCGCCCGCCGCGCGGTACTAGACTGCCATCAGTTCATTCCCGCGAGCGCACCATGACCTTCTATCGAACGCTGATCGACCCCCACACTCTGTCGCAAGGACTGGCCTCACCCGACTGGATCGTTTTCGACGTCCGGCACGACCTGGCCAACCCCGACGCAGGTCCGGCGGCCTACGGCGCGGGGCACATTCCGGGCGCCCTCTTCCTGCACACGGATAGCGACCTCTCCGCTGCCAAGACAGGCAAGAACGGTCGCCACCCGCTGCCGGATCGGCGCGAATTCGCCGCGCGGATCGCCTCGCTCGGCGTGAGCGACAACTCGCAGGTCATTGCCTACGACGCCAGTGGCGGCATGTTCGCCGCCCGCCTGTGGTGGATGCTGCGCTGGCTCGGGCATGACCGCGTCGCTGTGCTGGATGGAGGCTGGCCGGCGTGGATTGCCGCCGGGCTGCCAACCGACGCCCGCGCGCCAGCCCCTCGCGCCCCGGGGCATTTCACCATTCGGGCGCCGCTGACGCGACAAGTCGACGCCGAGCAGGTCCTGGCGAGTGTGCGCAATGGCGACAGACTGATCGTCGATGCGCGCGCGGCAGATCGCTTCCGGGGCGAGAACGAGACCATCGATCCCGTGGGCGGGCATATTCCCGGTGCCCGCAATCGCTTCTTTCGCGACAACCTGGCCGACGATCGCTTCAAGCCGGCCGCCGTCCTTCACCGCGAATGGGAACAGATCTTCGACGGTGAAGAAGCCGCGAGCGTGGTCGCCCAATGTGGGTCGGGCATCACCGCCTGCCACAACCTGCTCGCACTGGAAATCGCCGGACTGCCAGGCGCCGCGCTGTACCCAGGCTCGTGGAGCGAATGGGTCAGCGATCCGAGCCGGCCGGTGGCCCGTGGCGCCGAAGAATAGGCGCTCGTCAAATGACGGGTACCCACACATATTGCGGCGACACTCGCCGGGCTAGAATCACGGCGCCCGGGGGTCATTGGGCAAACCTCACGTTCAGAAGGAGTACAAAGCCATGCGTAAAGTGACAATCGCCATTCTCTCCACCGTATTTGCCGTCAATCTTGCGTGGGCGGATGCCGCTTGCGATGCGGCAGCAGCCGAGAAAAAGCTCTCCGGAGCCGCCAAGACCAGCTTCCTGAAGAAGTGCGAAGCCGATGCCAAGGCCGCCGCGCCCTCGTCGTGCGAGGACAAGGCCGCCGCGAAGAAGTTGGCGGGCGCCGCCAAGAACAGCTTCGTGAAGAAGTGCGAAGCGGATGCCAAGGTCGCCACCGCCAGTGCCTCATGCGATGCGCAGGCCGCCGACAAGAAACTGGCCGGCGCCGCGAAGAGCAGCTTCGTCAAGAAGTGCGTGTCGGACGCCAGCAAGTAAGCCAGACTCGGAGGCCGGTGCAACGCGCGCCGGCCTACCACATCCATAAGAACAGCGACGCCCCCCAAGAGACTCCATGGCTGCCTCTCTCTATGATTTTTCAGCGCTGACCATCGATGGCCGCGAAACCCGCCTTGCCGAATACGCCGGCAAGGTTTTGCTCATCGTGAATACCGCCAGCGAATGCGGATTCACGCCGCAATATGCAGGACTGGAATCGCTGTACCGCAAATACGCAGAGCAAGGCTTGGTGGTGCTTGGCTTTCCGTGCAATCAATTTGGCACCCAGGAGCCCGGCAATGAAGCGCAGATAGCGGCCTTTTGCTCCACCCGGTTCCAGGTCAGTTTCCCCATGTTCGCCAAGGTCGACGTCAATGGTCCGACGGCGCATCCGCTCTTCCGCTTTTTGAAAGAACATGCCAAGGGCGTGCTGGGCAGCGAAGGCATCAAGTGGAACTTCACCAAATTCCTGGTAGGACGCGATGGCCGTGTAATCGACCGCTACGCGCCAATGACCAAGCCCGAAGACATCGCACGCGATATCGAACCCCTGCTCTAGCCTGACCCTCCGTGTGCGACGCTCGGATGGCGCGCTGCTTGCCATCACGCCTTTACCGATACAGAAGCCTGCGCGGTACGGTACTATTGCGCCCCTCGCCGCACACGCCTCGACACACCCCCAATGACTTCGACCGAGTTGCTCATCATCCTGCCCCTGGCCTTCTGTTCGGGCCTCATCAATGCGGCGGTGGGAGGTGGGGGGCTGATCATGATTCCGGGGCTGTTCGCGACCTTGCCGCAAGCCACGCCAGCGGCATTGCTCGGCAGCGACAAGCTGTCGTCCATCGTCGGCCACGCGTTCGCCGCGCGCCAATATGCGCGGCGCATCGAGCTCCCGTGGCGACTGCTCGGCATAACGGGCGCCGCCGCTTTCGTGGGTTCGTACTCCGGAGCGCACGTGGTACACCTGATGCCGGCGAATTTCGTGCGGCCGCTGGTCATCGTGCTATTGATCGTGATGCTGGCCTACACGTGGCTGCGCCCCCAACTGGGCGCAACGGATACCGGCCGCCCGATCCAGCGCAAGGACATCATCCTGGGGGTCGTCGCCGGGGCCGGCATCGGTTTCTATGACGGTTTCTTCGGGCCGGGCGCGGGCAGCTTCCTGATGTTCCTGTTCGTGCGCGTCTTTCACTTCGATTTCCTGCGCGCGTCAGCCAGTGCAAAGGTCGTGAACATGGCGACCAATCTGGCGGCACTGTCTTTCTTCATTCCCGCCGGGCTCGTCATCTACGAGCTCGCCATTCCGATGGCTGTCGCCGGGGTGTGCGGTGCGTTCGTCGGCACGCACCTCGCATTCAAGGGCGGCAACCAGTGGATTCGGCGCCTGTTCCTCGTGCTGGCAATACTGCTGTTGGGGAAATTGATCTTCGAGACGGCAGTAAATTGGCATTGACTTGCGGAATAGTCCCACTTCAATAGGAAAAAGTGATCCGCATCAAGGACGGATGCATGTTCTGTTGATCATTATCGCCGCACTCTTTTTTCCACTTTGACTTCGGGTCGATCAACGGAGCGTCGCTCCGCCACCGCCCATCGGGACCACCGGCATGAGCCTATTTCGAACAAAAAGCGTAGATCACCTCATCCGCGCGTCACAAAACCAACATGGGCTCAAACGCGCGCTCGGCCCCCTGGACCTGACTCTTCTCGGTATCGGCGCCGTCATCGGCACCGGCATTTTCGTTCTGATCGGCAAGGGCGCGCTGACTGCCGGCCCGGCGCTGATGCTGTCGTTCGTTCTGGCCGCGGTGGCCTGTATCCTGGCCGCGCTGTGCTATGCGGAATTTGCTTCAACCATCCCTGCCGCGGGGTCCATCTATACCTACACCTACGCCACCATGGGCGAACTTGCCGCGTGGATCATCGGCTGGGACTTGATGCTCGAATACGGTCTGGCAACTTCAGCCGTGTCGGCAGGCTGGTCGGGCTATGTTCAGGCATTCCTGGCCGGCATCGGCCTGCACCTGCCCGCTGCGCTGACCGCGGCGCCCGGCAGCGTCCCGGGTGTTGACACCTGGTTCAACCTGCCCGCTTTCATCATCATGATGATCATCACGTCGGTGGTGGCGTTCGGCATCCGCGAGTCGGCGCGCTTCAACAATGTCATGGTCGCGCTCAAGGTCGTGGTCGTGGTGCTCGTGATCGTGGTGGGCGCCCGCCACGTCGACACCGCTAACTGGACGCCCTTCGCGCCCTACGGGACACAAGGCATCTTCAAGGCCGGCGCGGTGATGTTCTTTGCATTCCTCGGCTTCGACGCGGTCACCAACGCGGCGGAAGAAGCACGCAACCCCGCGCGGTCGTTGCCGATCGGGCTGCTCGGATCGATTTCCATCTGCACGCTGCTGTACGTGGCGGTCGCCGCGGTGATGACCGGGATTCTGCCCTACCAACGCTTTGCCGAAGGCATCGACCACCCCGTCGCGCTGGCCCTGCAACTGGCTGGCGAGCATTGGGTGGGCGGCTTCATCACGTTGGGCGCTGTGGTGGGTATGACGACGGTGATCCTGGTGATGCTCTACGGCCAGACGCGCATCACCTTCGCCATGTCGCGCGATGGCCTGCTGCCGAAGAAACTGTCGGAACTCCATCCGACGCACAACACGCCCTTCTTCAATACCTGGGTCATCGGGATCGTGTTCGGCCTGATCGCAGCGCTTCTGCCGCTGGATTTCCTGGCCGAACTGATCAACATCGGTACGCTGGCGGCCTTCACGCTGGTCGCCCTGGCCGTGCTGATCCTGCGCCGTACGCGCCCGGACCTGCCGCGCGGCTTCCGCTGCCCCGGCTCGCCCTACATCCCGGTGCTGACGATGGCGGTGTGTATTTTCCTGATGATCCAGCTCGACCCTCTTACCTGGATCTGCTTCGTGGTCTGGAGCGCAATCGGTCTGGCGGTGTACTTCCTGTACGCCCGCCGCCGCTCCAACCTTCACACCACCAGTTAAGCGTCCAGCGCTTCCTTCAGCCGTGCCACGCCCTGACGAATGCCGTCCGGGCCGGCGTGGCTGAAGTTGAGCCGCAGATAGGCCGCATCGGGACGCTCGGTAAAGAACGCGTCACCCGGCATCACTGCCACGCCACGCTCGAGCGCGCGATGCATCAAGGCGCGCGTATCGAGCGGTTCGGCGAACCGAACCCAGAAGAACAACCCGCCTGCCGGCAGACTCCACTCGAGCCGATCGCCGAAAGCGGTGCTCAAGGCATCGGTCATCACCGCGCGGCGCTCGCGATAGAGCGGCATGGCGCCTTCCACATGAGCATCGACACGCCCGCCGTCCAGCATCTGGGCGACCAGTTGTTGCGCAATCCGGTTGGTATGAAGGTCCGCTGCCTGCTTCAAGCGCGTCAGCGGTGAGACCAGGTCGGGATGCACGATCAGATACCCCAGCCGCAGCCCGGGCGCCAGGACCTTCGAGAACGAGCCCTGGTAAATCCACGGTGCCCGGCTCAGCCGAGCGCAGATCGGCTGCGGCGCCTTGCCGTCATACGCAAGATCGCGGTAAGGATCGTCTTCGAACAAGGGCGTGCCGGCCGCGTCGATCGCGCTCGCGATGGCAACGCGTTCCCCCTCGGTGTAGCAGTAGCCGGAAGGATTCTGGAAAGTCGGCGTCAAATAGGCCAGTCGGGCGCATGCCAGAATTTGCGGCAACCGATCGAGTTCAGCCCCCTCGCCCATCACAGGTAGCGGCAGGTAATCGGCGCCGAACAGCCGGAACACCTGCAAGGCGGCCAGATAGGCGGGCGACTCAACCAGCACAGGCGTACCCGGATCGATGAACAGCTTTGCCACGAGGTCGATGCCCTGTTGCGAGCCCGACAACACCAGCACCTGTGAAGCCTCGCAGCGCAGGCCAAGCGCACGCCCGCGAGCGGCGATCAACTCGCGCAGCATGGGCTCGCCCTCGCTCTGGCCGTACTGCCAACCGTCCAGCGAAGCCAGCATTTCGGCAGACGGCCGAAACAACGCCTCATCGGCGGGCAGTCCTCCCGCAAAAGAAATCATCCCAGGACGCGAAGCTGCTGCCAGAATGTCGCGCACCAGTGAAGATGTGAGTCGTTCGATACGCTGGGCAAACATGGCGGGCTCCTGATTGGTCAATAACAATGACCTATCATGAAAAGGCATCCGCAGAATGTCAATAAACTTGACCTTTATACACACGCCGGCATGACGCACAGAACCGCGCCCGACGATGGGCATGAGTTGTTCTACTACGCTTACCGCGCCTTCACCGCTGCCCCCGATGCCATGCTCGAACGGCGTGGATGGGGCCGCGTCCATCATCGCCTGCTTCACTTCATCGGACGCAATCCGGGCATCGCGGTCAATCAATTGCTCGACAAGCTCGGCGTGTCGAAACAGGCATTGCATGGTCCGCTGAAGGCGCTCATCGAGGCTGGGCTGGTGGTCGCAGAAGCGAGTACCGATGATCGGCGAGTGCGCCAGCTGGGGCTGACCGAAGCCGGTCGCAAGGCAGAGGAAGAACTATCCGGCCCGCAGTTGAGCCTGCTGCGGGACGTTTTCGCCGAGTGCGGCGAGGACGCCGTCCGGCAGTGGGACGCCGTCATGCGGGCACTGGCGCGTCGCCAGCGCCCGATCGAGAACGAGAGTTGAGACAGGCCGGTCCTGCCCGGCCCTGTCGATCAGTGGGCGCGGGCCAGTTGCGAGCCTGACTCGACTGCCACGGCGTCGCCCGAAGGCGCGCGGCACGCGTAGCTCTGGCCGAAGAAATTTGCCCGTTCCAGGAATTCTGCGGTGCTCTTGGGCATGGGCACGCGCGCGCGGGCGATATCACTGATCAGGTGTTGCGCATTGCGCAGCACGCGCCGCCCGTGCTGGGCCTCGCGCAGCTCAAGCTCGGAGGGTGATTCCGGGATGTGGTATTCAAAATTGCGCAGAGCCTCGCCAGCAACGGCAAAGGTGGCCCAGATATCGAAGATGTGTTCGTCCGTGCGCAACGTTTCGGACTTGATGCGGGCAGCTTCGGCATAGGATCGGACCACCGGCCCGACGCCCTCGAACTTGGGGTTGCGCGCGAAGTTCGCGACCACGGCATCGGCGATGCTGTCGATGTCGCGCATGGCTTGCGCGATCTTGATGTAGCGGCTTTCGTAGAACGATTCGATGGGGATCGAGAACGCCTTGAACGGCTCACCCCATAGTTCGTCGATCCCTTCTTCGCCGCTGCGATGCAGCACCGTTCTGCCCAGATTCAGGGCTTCCTGCAGACAGCCGCCGCACTGGCGCATCAGCGCGTTGTCCGAGGCAATCTCGACGCCCGCCGCCTGCAGCTCCACCAGTTTGGTGAAGATGTCTGCCGCACGGTTGAACAGCGCCCCTGCAAGCATTGCGCCCTTGACGCGCTTCATATCGGGATTTGCTTCGGACTCGTAGGCCTCGCGGGCCTCGGTCAGGCGGCTGCCCGGAATGTTGATGCCATGCTCGACGTGGTTGAACAAACGGCGCGTGAGCGCTTCGATGAGTTTTTTCTTCGCTGCCAGCGAATCGGCAGGCGCCTCATACGTCTTGACCCAATAGCCGTAGTAATGCACGCGCTCTTGTCCGTCGATGACGCGCTTTTCGCCGAAGGGTATCGGTTGATCCATCTTCTCTCTTGAGGAAGTGCTTATTCCGGTTTCGGAGCTTAGACCACAATTGGCGAATTGTGCAGCGCACTACGCACCTTTTGGGCGATTGACGAGCACAGCCATTGCCTCTTGCACCACACTAACTTCCGACCGTCGGGGTACCACTTGCGCGGCGCGCCCGCCAGACGGGGATTTCGACCGCCAGCTCCGCCATGGCGTCAAAGAAATCCTTCTCCAGGCCACCGTAATGACCAATCAGTTCCGCGCCGGCACCGTCCAGCAGCTCGGGACGCGACAGGCGCCGCGCCATGCGGTCCAGCACGAACGCCGGCGTCTCCCGGTCGCGGTAAGACGTCAGCCAGTCGTCCGCACGCATGGCGTGGCGCAACCGCTCCAGCCGTGGCGGCAACAGCGCGGCATGCTCGTCGAGCAGGTCGTACACGTCGCGCGCGTAAGACTCCAGCGGTTCGTCACTGAAACCAGACCAGTTGGCGGCCAGAAAATGGTCGTAAAACACGTCGATGGCAATGCCCGCCACACGCCGGAATTGCGGCGACATCCGGGCGCGGCTGCGCGAGAATGCCGGCGAAGCATCGAGATAGCTGTCGATATGCCGATGCAATGCAATGCCATCGATCACCGGCTGTGGCAGCACGCCCTGCGACGATGCCAGAGGCCCTTTGACAAAGTCGCCGAGCATGGCGCCGAGGCGATCGGCCCAGCCGGGGCCTGCGAGGTAAACATGCGCCAGGAAGTTCATATTCCAATTGTGGGGGCGCTGGAGGCGTAGGACAACGCCGATGGACGCTATCGAGCCGATCGTCCAGCATGATCGGCGTCAGCACATGTGAGGCCAACATGAAGCACGTCAAAACGGCAGCCACCATCGTCTACCGCGCCGCCGGGTCGTGGTCCACGCATCGCTGCACCAGTATCGGCGCAGCGCTGGCGTATTACGCCATCTTTTCGCTCGCGCCGATTCTGGTCATCGCGCTGTCGATTTCGGGGCTGGTTTTCGGCCGCGATGCCGTCGAAGGACGCGTGCTCGAAGAACTTGCCGGGCTGATCGGCAGCGACGGCGCCAGTCTCATCCAGCGGATGATCCAGGCCAGCTATATCTCGGGCAACAGTCTCAAGGCCTCGGTGATCGGCATATGCGGCGTGCTGATCGGCGCGACCGGACTGTTCATGGAACTGGACTACGCTTTCGAGCGCATCTTCAGTGCGCGCCGAAAGTACCGCAACGCGTTCTTCTCGCTGGTCATGGGGCGACTGCGGGGGCTGGCCGTCGTGATCGGCGTGGGTTTCCTGCTTATCGTGTCGCTGCTGGCAAGCACGGCGATCGTCGCCGCGAGCCGCTATCTGACGAGCTGGGTCGGCTCCTGGCTGCGTGTGGCGACGGTACTGGAAACGGGGCTGTCCCTGGCTTTCCTCACCGCTTTATTCGCGCTCATGTTCCGTCTGCTGGCGCCCGTGCGGCTGTCATGGCGCACGCTTGCGGGCGGTGCATTCGTGACCGCCCTGCTCTTCACGCTGGGCAAATGGGCCGTGGGTCTGTACCTGGGCGCGGGCGCCATCGGCTCGACCTTTGGCGCGGCGGGCTCGCTGGCGGTGCTGCTGGCGTGGATCTACTACGTTTCCACCATCGTGCTGTTCGGCGCCGAGGTCACGCTGATGCTCTACCACGAGCAATTGCGCCTGCGCGGGCTACCGATTCCCGACGGTTCGCCCGCACAGCGCCCCCCGCTCAGCCCTTCGCCAGTTCAGCGCGCTTGACGGGCAGGTGCATGCCGACGCCAAGCCGATTCCAGGCATTCATCAGCGCCACGGCGACGGTGAGATCCGCGATCTCCTTGTCCGAGAAATGTTCCTTCAGCGCCCGAAACAGGGCTTCGGGCGCACCGCGCTCGGGCAGATGCGTGAGCGACTCGGCCCAGGCCAGCGCTGCACGCTCGCGGGGACTGTAAAAGTCCACCTCCTGCCACGTCACCAGACTGTTGAGGCGCTGCATGTCCTCGCCCTGGCGTACGAGATCCCGCGCATGAAGATCCACGCAGTACGCACAGCCGTTGATCTGCGAAACCCGCAGGAAGATCAGGTCGATGAGCTGACTGCCGAGGGGCGATTCGGCCAGCGTGTCATTGACCTGCTTGAAAGCACGGTACGACTCCACGGCAAGTGTGGAAACGGGAAGACGGGGGGATTGGCTCATGACTGTTCTCTCCATAAGAGCCGGCGACATGCCGACTTCCTCCGGTAGACGGATGAGCCGCGCGGTTTGTGACAGTCAGGCGCGCAGTTTTTCCGGATTGCGTACCGAATACAGCGCCGTGATGCGTTCGCCATCGGTCACGACGGCGATGATGGTATCGATTCGGCCGTCCAGCGTGCGCACGATGCCCGGCTCGCCGTTGACGATCGCGATATGCATTTCTGCGCGCTCGCCCAGCCGCCGTGCGACGACGTGATACAGGCGTGCAAGGCGATCCGCACCTCGAATGGGGCGCAACACCGACTCCACCCTGCCACCGCCATCCGCCAGCAAGAGCGCGTCTTCGGCGAACAGCGCGCGCAGGTCATCGAGTTTCCCGCTGCGCGCGGCGACCATGAAGCGCTCTAGCAGCCGCATATGTGCTGCCGCCGACACATCAAAACGCGGCCGCTCGGCCTGCACCCGCGTACGCGCCCGGCTGACCATTTTCCGGCAGGCCGCTTCAGTCTTGCCGACGACCTCCGCCACTTCGGAAAAGGCGTAGTCGAACACTTCGCGAAGCAGGTACGCGGCGCGCTCCTCCGGCGCCAACCGTTCCAGCAACGTGAGAAAGGCCAGGGAAACGTCGGACGCCCGCTCGAGCGCATGCTCGGCGGGCGGCACGGTCGCCTCGATGATGGGCTCGGGCAACCACGGGCCGGTGTAGTGTTCCCGTTCAGCCTGGGCGCGACGCAGGCGGTCGATCGACAGGCGTGTCGTCACCGTGACGAGCCAGGCGTCGGCCGAAGCAATGCTCGCCTGGTCGGCATCGTTCCAGCGCAACCACGCCTCCTGCACGATATCGTCGGCGTCGGCACGACTTCCGAGCATGCGATACGCAATGCCGAACAGACGACCACGCAACGAAGGAAATGGGTTCTGCGCGAGAGATTCGACGGCCATGACGGCTCCATACCCGGACGAGCATCGCCGGCGCGACGCACCGACAAGGAGGCGAGCCTACTACACGAACTCGAGCGGCGAGAATCCTGCGCCGAGAACCGGCGCCGCCGGCACCTGCCACCAGCGCTCCAGCAGCGTCGCGTACACCTGACGGAAGTCGACCCGATATGGCAGGTTGCCTGAAGCATCGAGCGTCGATAGATCGGGCGTCTGGCCCAGCAAACCACCGTGCACGCGCCCGCCAAGCACGAAATGGGGTGCGACGGTGCCGTGATCCGTGCCACCGCTGGCGTTTTCCTTGGGGCGTCGCCCAAACTCGGAATACGTTGCGACAAGAGTGTCGTCCCACCGGCCGAGTTCGATCATTCCTGCCTTCAGGGCTGCCAGTCCTTCGGCCAGCTGCGCGAGCAAACTGGCATGCGTACCAGGCTGATTCTGGTGTGTGTCGAAGCTGCCGAGCGTCAGCCGCACGACGGCCACGCCACTGGCTGAAGCAAGGGTTTCGCACGCCACGCGGCACAGGCGTCCGAAATTATGCGAAGGGAATTCAGTCGACAACTTGCCGCCGATGCCCAGCGAGCGCGCCGCCGTGGCGATGTCGCTTTCGACTTTCAGCACATGGCCGAGCGCGTTGTCGCCCTGTCCCGCCATGGCCTGTACGAGCTTCGCCTGTTTGTTGAACTGGCCAGGATTGTCCAGCGCGATCGCCCGCGCGCCACCCGCAACCGGCCCGAGATCGGCGGAGCCCAGCACGATCGCATCCGCCGCGTAGCGCGCGGGCAAGGGGTTGTCGCGGAACAAACGCGTGAGCCAACCGGATGGCAGGTACTGGTCCGCGCGTGACGCGGTATCCCAGATCTCTATGGAGCGAAAATGCGACAGATTCGGTTGCGGGTAACCCACGCCCTGGACGACGGCCAGGCGCCCTTCTTCCCAGCTCGGCATGAGCGGTTGGAGCGCGCGGTGCAAGGCCACCTTGTCATCGAGCTGAATCATGCCTTCGGGCTTGATTCCGATCTGCGGCCGAAGTGTGTAATACGCAGGGTCGCGATACGGAATCAGCGTATTGAGGCCGTCGTTGCCGCCCTTGAGCTCCACCAGTACAAGCAGACGTCCATCGATGGAAGTACGCGCCCCAGAGGACGTTGCAGCACTCACGACGCGTGGAAGCATGCCAAACGCAAGGCTGGCGCCTGTGAGCTGAAGAAAACCACGCCGTTCCATCATGGCCCCCTACTTCACTTCGTACGCCGGGTCGAGCAACAGCGCGCGCAAGCCCGCCATCCCCGATTGGCGTGCATCGGCTTCAACGGGCGGCACAGCCAGGAGCACTTGCGCCGGGGTGAGCCCGGCTGCGAACAGTGTGCCGGACCAATCGCTCACGACTGCGCTCTTGTCGCTGGCAACCATCTGCGCGTTGCCAGACAGGCCCACGCCAAGCCGATCGGAGCGCGCCAGGCGGTCGAGGAATTGCTTGCGCGACAGCAACGTTGCGGTGTTGATCCATGTGTCGTTGCCGGGCCATCCCTTGACGTTCGGAGGCGCGAAGAGATCCTGGCCAAGTTGGCGCAGCGTGCGCACGTAGGGCATGGCGTCGCTGGCGTCGACCTGCATCGAGCGCAGCGCACCGACGACGAGGTCCACCGGCGACTTTGCCAAGGCTCCGCGCGTCGACGGCAGCCAGAAGGTATCGGACCTGAACAGCGCCTGCAGGGCCGGACGCATCTCGTAGCGGCTTTGCCGGAGTGCCACGGCGATGCGATCGACGTCTGCCTGGGACGGAGTCGGCGTGGCGAACTCGTGCCACAGTTTTGCGGAAATGAACTGTGCGGTCTCAGGCCGAGCCAACAAAAGATCAAGTACGTCGTCACCGTCGAACTTGCCGGTGCGACCGAACAGGGTTTTCACGCCATCGTCATGAAGGCGATGGCGGTATTCAAAGAGCCCCGTCGCGGGGTCGATGGTCCAGCCAGTGAAGGCGCGCGCGGCCTCTTTGATGTCGCGCTCAGTGTAGTTACCCTCGCCCAGCGTGAAGAGCTCCATGACTTCGCGAGCGAAGTTCTCATTGGGCTGCCCTTTGCGATTGCTGGCGGCATCGAGGTACAGCATCATCGCCGTGTCCTTCGATACTTCATGCAGCAGCACGCCAAAGTTCCCTACCGCAAAGCGTCGCAGCAGAAGGTTCTGGTCGAGCATGAGCGCTGCCGACTTGACCTTCTCCTGGCTCGATACGAAGTGGTTGTGCCAGAAGAGCGTCATCCTCTCGGTGAGCGGTGACGACGTCTGGAGCATTTCGCCAAGCCACCACGCGCGCAGTTCCATGCCCTTTTCACGCAGTTGCACGCGATTGAGTTCGCGTCGTTCTTCCTCTGACAATGTACGCATCCGCGCCGGCGGCACATAGTCATCCAGCGCCTTCGGCGGCGTAGTTTGCGGCGTGGTGCGTAGGCCAGCCAGGATGAGTTGGACACCCTCTTCCCGGCTCAAGCTGGCATAGCGCGCGATCTCGGAGGGCGTCGGGGCGAAGCCCGTGCGCGTCAGCAGGTAGCGGGCATCGTCGATACCCATTCCGGCAGCCTGCGCGAGAGACGCAAAAAACAACGCCCCGCTGGCAAGAGCCAACGAGGCGCATCGTTTTACTGACCGTCCTGTTGTCATATCCGCTCCATTCAAGGCCACGGAAAACTGACCTTAACGACCGTAGACGTCCCGGCCTGCATCGCGCACATCACGGCGCAATTGCTGCCGCTCCTCGGGGGACAAGCGCCGCAGGCCGGATTCGCTGGATTCGCGATCCTGTTGCTTCGGGCCGCGTTGCGGTGCCGATTGACGCATCATATCTTCACGCAAAGCCTTATAGCGGTCGCGACGACCTTCTTCGCCCTGCGCACGTCGCGAATCGTCCTGCGGCGGGGCGCCGCCGTTGTCGGGACGCGCCAGCACGGCACCTGGCCAGGCCATGACGGTCAGCACGCACAACAGTAAGCGTCTTGCGGTCGCAAGCTTCATCAATCGGTCTTCCACAGCAGGCTTGAGCCTTGCACTCGCGGCGCCATTGTATCGAACGGGCCGCACAATCAGACAAAAGCGGACGAATCGGTGTCTGACGGGGGCATAATGCCGTCGCTCTGTAATGACATTGTGCGCAGCGCCCGCCAAGTTGTAAGTACATGTAATGCGTCGGGTGCTGCCGCAACAGTTGCTTACTGCAAGGCCTGACACGACGGCCGCTAACGAATACGATTGCGCCATGGAAAAAGAACGCTACCGCATCATCGTCGTCGACGACGACGCCCGCCTGCGCGGCCTGCTCGACCGCTACCTGGACGAACAGGGTTTCGCGGTCAAGGCGGTGGCCGACGCCGCCCAGATGGACAAGGCCCTCTCGCGCGAACACTTCGACCTGATGGTGCTCGACCTGATGCTGCCGGGCGAAGATGGCCTGTCGATCTGCCGTCGCCTGCGGGCCGCCGAATCCACGCTACCGATCATCATGCTGACCGCGCGCGGTGACGATGTAGACCGCATCGTCGGTCTGGAACTCGGCGCGGATGACTATCTGGCCAAACCGTTCAATCCGCGCGAACTGGTGGCACGCATCCACGCTGTATTGCGTCGTCGCCCACGCACCCTGCCCGGCGCGCCTGCGGAAGAAAGCCAGACCGTCAGCTTTGGCCAGGTCACCGTCGACCTCGCCACGCGCCGACTGACGCGCGGCGGCGAAGAAATGCCCCTGACCACCGGCGAGTTCGCGCTGCTCAAGGTACTGCTGCAACATCCGCGCCAGCCCCTGTCGCGCGACAAGCTCATGGAGCTTGCCCGTGGCCGCGAATACGATGTCTTCGACCGCTCCATCGACGTGCAGATTTCGCGCCTGCGCAAGCTGGTTGAAGAAGAGCCGGCCAAGCCGCGGTACATCCAGACGGTGTGGGGTTTCGGATACGTGTTCGTGCCGGACGACGCGCCAGCGGGAACACCAGCGGCCTGATCGTCGCGCCAAAGCGCCCGCATGTCCGTTACCTGGCCACGCACGCTGCTGTGGCGCACTTTCCTGTTGATCGTCCTGCTGATCGGCCTGTCGCTGTATGCGTGGTTCCAGATCTACACGCATTACGCGTTGCGTCCGCGCGCGCGCCAGACGGCGCAGATGGTGGTGAGCGTGGTCAACCTGACCCGCTCGGCGCTGGTCGCTTCCGACGCCAGTCAGCGCACCGCGCTATTGCAGGAGCTGACTTCGCTGGAGGGTATCCGCATCTATCCGGCAGAGCAGTCCGACCCGATCGTGCCCCTGTCCGATTCGGAGTTGATGCGCACGCTCGAAGAAGAACTCCATCAGCGCCTCGGTTCCTACACGCGCCTGACTTCACGCTTTGCCGGCAGGCAGGGTTTTTTCGTGAGCTTTCGCCTGCAGGACGATGATCCGAACGACGAATACTGGGTCATGCTCCCGAGCGAACGTATCGAGCGTACCGGCGCTGCGGAGTGGATCGGCTGGGGCGTGGCCGCTGGCGCATTGTCGCTGCTGGGCGCCTATTTGCTGGTGTTGGGCGTGACGCGCCCGCTCAAGGCACTGGAAAACGCCGCCCGCGCGATCGGACGCGGCGAAACGCCTGCCGCGGTGCTCCCAGAGTCGGGCCCCAGTGAGGTGGTCGCCGTGGCACAGGCCTTCAACCAGATGTCGAGCGATCTCACGCAGCTCGAATCGGACCGCGCACTGATCCTTGCCGGCGTGTCGCATGACTTGCGCACCCCTCTGGCCCGTCTGCGGCTCGGCGTGGAGCTTTCCGGGGGCAGTCGCGAGGATCGCGAAGCCATGGTGGGCGACATCGAGGAGATGGACCGCATCATCAACCAGTTCCTGGACTTCGCCCGCGGATCGAATGCGGAAGCGCCGCAGCCGGTGGCGCTGGACAGTTTCCTGACCGAGATCGTGACGCCGTACCAGCGCCGCGGGCGCAGCGTGCGGCTGGAATCTGCCAAAGTGGAAATCAATGCGCGCCCGATGGCATTGCGGCGCGCCGTGACCAACCTCATCGACAACGCCCTTCGCTACGCGGGTGTGGAACAGCCCATCGACGTTGCTGTCACATCGCAGCACGGTACGGTTTTCATCGATGTGGCAGATCGCGGACCGGGCATCCCGCCGGAACATGCAGAAAGACTCAAACGACCATTCACCCAGTTGGAGACAGCGCGCACGGATGCGCAGGGCTCGGGGCTGGGTCTGGCCATCGTCGATCGCATTGCGCGCACGCACGGCGGCCACCTTGAACTGCTGCCGCGACAAGGTGGCGGATTATTGGCGCGCATCATACTGCCCGTTTGAACACCGTACAGCCACGATATCCGGCACATGTCCGCCCCATTCGACTCGTCTATAATCCACGCCCCATGAAACTGCTGTTCGACTTCTTCCCCCTGGTGCTGTTCTACGCGGCCTTCAAGTACGCCAAGGCGCACACGGAATGGGCGGCCAACCTGCTGACGCAGAGCCTGGGGTTCATGGTCTCGGGCGGCGTAGTCGGCCCGCAGGAGGCGCCGACGCTGATGGCCACGATCGTGGTCGTGGCAGCCATCGCCCTGCAGATCGTGTACCTCCTGCTACGCAGGAAGAAGGTCCCGACCGTGATGTGGGTCAGCCTCGGGCTGGCAGTCGTATTCGGCGGCGCCACCGTCTGGCTGCATAACGCCACTTTCATCAAATGGAAGTTCAGCGTGCTCTACTGGTTCATGGGAGCATCGCTGTGGGCGGGCCAGGCGCTCTGGAAAACGAATTTGCTGAAAAAAATGCTCGGCGGGGAGATCGCCCTGCCCGAGCACGCGTGGCGCCGGCTCAATCTGGCGTGGGTGACGTTCTTCCTCGTGATGGGTGCGGTCAACATCTATATCGCATATAACTTTTCCGAGGACATCTGGTACAACTTCAAGATGTTCGGCAGTCTGGGGCTCATGGTGGTATTCATCATCGCGCAGGCGTTCTACCTGTCGCGCTACATGCAGGACGAAAAATCGTGAGCAACCCACACCATGACGTCGCCGACCTGATGACACAGCGGCTCGCAGCCCTGGCCCCCGAGCAGATCGAAATCATCGATGACAGCGCATTGCATGCCGGACACGCAGGCGCGGCATCGGGAGGCGGGCACTACCGCCTGTTCATCGTGTCGAAGCAATTCGCTGGACAGATGACCGTCAAGCGCCACCGGGCTGTCTATGCTGCCTTGGGCGACATGATGCAACGCGAGATCCATGCCCTGAGTATCGCGGCGCTCACCCCTGATGAAGCGAGCGCCAACAAGTAGGCCGATTCCGACATGTACCTGAGCGATTGTCGGCCACAATTCAAACGTTAACCGTTCTTCCACAAGGAAATGCAATGAAAACCAATTTCAAGCTCCTGGCGTCCGTCGTGCTGGCGGCCGGCTTGTGCTCGGCTGCTATCGCACAACAAGCCAAGCCGCTGGCCAAGGTCAACGGCACGCCGATCTCGGCCGCCGTGGGCAACCTGCTGGTCGAGGAACAGGTTGCTCAGGGGCAGCCCAACAACGACCAGCTCAAGAAAGAAGTGCGCGATGAACTGATCCGACGCGAAGTGCTGGCACAAGAAGCCCGCAAGGCGGGGCTGGACAAGAAGCCTGACGTACAGGCCCGCATCGACCTGATGCGCACGAGCGTGCTGGCCGGCGCGTACATCGACCAACTCGTCAGCAACAAGCAATTCACCGACGCTGAACTGCGCAAGGAATACGACCGCCAGATCGCGACCGAGCAAGGCGGCAAGGAATACAAGGCGCGCCACATCGTCGTAAACAAGGAAGAAGACGCCAAGGCCATCATCGCCAAGCTGCAGGCAGGCGCGAAGTTCGACGACTTCGTAAAGGAATCGACCGATCCGGGCACCAAGGACAGTGGCGGTGACCTGGGCTGGAGCCGCCCGAACCAATACGTGCCGCCGTTTGCGGAAGCTCTGTCGAAGCTGCAAAAGGGCACGTTCACCCCGCAACCGGTGAAGACCGATTTCGGCTACCACGTGATCATCGTCGATGACGTCCGCGACATCCAGCCGCCGGCATTCGAGTCGGTCAAGCCGCAACTCATCCAGATCAAGAAGCAGCAATTGATCCAGGAAACGGTTCAAAGTCTGGTCAGCAAGGCCAAAGTCGAGTAAGTTCCGCCTTCGACATCAGGCCTTTCACGAAAAGGGGCGCTCAGCGCCCCTTTCATTTGCCAGCGCCGCCCACTGGCCTCGCCGATGAACGGCGTGCGGCGACGACGCTATAATCTCATTTTGGTTGGGAGAGACGTATGGGTTTTCTCGCGGGAAAGCGGATTCTGATTTGCGGCTTGCTGAGCAACCGCTCGATCGCCTATGGCGTGGCCAAGGCCATGCACCGTGAAGGGGCCGAATTGGCCTTCACGTATCAGAATGAGCGCTTCCACGATCGCGTCAAGACGATGGCCGCCGAATTCGGCAGCTCGCTGGTCTATCCCTGCGACGTGCAGGACGACGCCCAGATCGATACGCTCTTTGAATTGCTTGGCAAGGACTGGGACGGCCTGGACAGCGTCGTCCATTCAATTGCATTTGCTCCGGGCGAAGCCCTGAAAGGCGACTTCCTCGAAGGTCTGTCGCGCGAGGCCTTCCGCACGGCGCACGAAGTATCCAGCTACAGCTTCGCGGCGCTGGCAAAGGCCGCCCGCCCGATGATGCAAGGCCGCAACGGCTCGCTGCTGACCCTCTCGTACCTGGGCGCCGTACGCACGATGCCCAACTACAACGTCATGGGCCTGGCCAAGGCCAGCTTGGAAGCTTCCGTACGTTACATGGCTGCAGCCATGGGCCCTGAAGGCATTCGCGTGAATGCCATCTCCGCCGGCCCCATCAAGACTCTGGCGGCCTCGGGCATTGGCGATTTCGGCAAGCTGCTTGGTTTCAACGAGCGCAACGCCCCGCTGCGCCGCAATGTGACGATCGACGAGGTCGGTAACGCCGCCGCCTTCCTGTGTTCCGATCTGGCTTCTGGCGTTTCGGCTGAAGTCATGTACGTGGATGCAGGCTTCAACAGCGTCGCCATCGGTTCGGCCGAGCCGCTGTAATTGCGGACCATCTGATTACGCTTCGGGTTTTGAGCGTAAGAAAATCGCCACCTCCGGGTGGCGTTTTTTTTTGGCTTCAAGACGTGGCGACTCTTGCTCTCAGGCCTCTCGGGGAGAAGGTGTCGCCTGCATGTGTGGGCCATTTATGCAACCCCATCTCGGCCCAACCATCTGACGAAATAGCTCTCGTCATTATCCGGTTCAGACAAAACGGCACGCGCCCTACGTTTCGTTTCAAAGGGACGAAAAAAAACGCTGCCTCGAGGCAGCGTTTCTTATCCGGGCCAACACGAACTTAATTCGTGGCAGCCTTTTCGTCCTTGACGGCAGGCTTGGCTTTCGTCTCGACGCCCATCCGTTTACGCAGACCGGCGAGATAGTCGCGCGTATCTTGCTCGCCCAGCAACGTCGACAGTGCGTCATTGGCGTCAGCCAAGCGCGGATCGTTATCGGCGATGGTCGGCACAACGACCTTGTCGATGCGATACAGCGTAAAGCCCATCGGCGTTACAGCCCCTGCAAAGGCCGGCAGCTTGTCTGCATTGGCCGCAAAAACAGCCTTGCGTGCATCGGCCGAGAAGCCCGGCGTGGAACGCTTGACGCTGCGCGGAGCACCCCAGCTCGCAGCGATAGCTTCACCCGCCTTGAGCTTGGCAAGCTTGGCCTCACCGTCGGCTTGCGCCAATTTGGCAGCCTCACTGGCGGTCAATCGCTCCTCTATCTGCGCCTTGACCTGTTCGAACGGCTTCTGCGTCGCCGCCTGATGGTCGACAACGCGAGCCGAGACCATCACGCCATTGCCCATATCCACGGCTTCGATATTGCGGCGGTTCTTCAGCGAATCGGCTTCGAACAGCTTGGAGAGCACGCGCTCGTTGGCCACCGGGCTGGTGCCTGCCTGACCGCGCACGATCCAGTCGCTCTGCTCGATCTTCAGACCAAACTTTTCAGCCACCGGCTTGAAAGTGTCCGACTGTTCGTAAACCATGTTGCCGAACTGATCCGAGGCCTCCGCAAAGCGCTTGGTGGCCAGATCGCGGGTGACTTCTGCCACGATGTCGGCCTTGACTGCCTCGAACGGCTTGATCGTGCCGCCACGGACGTCGTTCAGCAGGATGATGTGATAACCATACTCGGACTGCACCACGTCGCTGATCTGATGCGGCTTGAGCGCGAACAGCGCGTCGTCGAACGGCTTGACGAACGCCCCACGCTCCATGAAGCCCAGATCGCCGCCGGACTGACCCGACGGATCATCGGAATACTGCTTTGCCAGCGCAGCAAAGTCTTCCGGTTTGGCCTTCGCCTTGGCGAGGATTTCTTCGGCCTTCTTGCGAGCGGCATCGCGTTCGGCCTGAGGCGCGTTCGCGTCGACCTTCACAAGAATATGGCTGGCGCGACGCTCTTCGGGCGCCTGGTACTTGTCCTTGTGTTCGTCGTACCACTTGCGGGCATCTTCCTCCGAGACCTTGATCTGGCTGGCGATGGCTTCCTGCGACAGGACGACGTACTCGACCTTGATGCGCTCCGGCACGCGGAAATCGGCCTGATGCGCGTCGTAGAAGGCCTTGGCGGCACCATCGGCCAGCGTGACCTTGCTCATATAGTCGGCGGTATTGACCGTCCATTCGGCGATGGTGCGCTCTTCTTCCTGCAGCAACACCAGGCGTCGCAGGGTGTCTTTCGGGGTGACCGCGGTTTGCGTAATCGGCGACAACAGCATCTGCTGCGCGAGCTTCGAGCGGATACCTTGCTCGTACTGGGCCGGAGTCAGGCCGTTGGCCGCCAGCACCGCCTCGTACTGAGACTGCGAGAACTTGCCGTTTTCCTGAAAATTGGGCACCCCTCGGATGACGTTCTGCACGGCCAGATCCGCCACTGCCAGACGGTTTTCGCGGATCGCCTGCTCCATCGTCGCCTGGGTGATGAGGCTGTCGAGCACGGCCTGCCGGAACTCGGGGCTGTCAGCCTGTTCCTGGCTGAACGAAGCGCCCATCTGCTCGCGGAGATTCTGTTGTTGGGTGCGCACCGCATCGTTGAGCTGACCATTGGTGATCTTGATCGACCCTACCTTGGCAGCGATATCCGAATCGCCAGTCATGTCCCGCACATAAGAGCCGATGCCGAAAAAGGCAAAAGGCAGAACGATGAGCATCAGTGCAATGCGCACGAATTTCGGATTATTACGAACAGCTTCAAACATCGCGTACCCGATTGATGATGGATGGCGAAAAGCCGCTCTTTGAGAAGCGGCGCACATAAGAAAAAAGCGAACCTTGGTTCGCCTTTTTCTTGATAACTTGGCGGAGTGGACGGGACTCGAACCCGCGACCCCCGGCGTGACAGGCCGGTATTCTAACCGACTGAACTACCACTCCGCGTATCGACCGACTGACGGACCCGTGAGTTCCACTGCGGCCTTGGTCAATCGGAGACGAATTGTAGCGTACACCGCCATGTAATCCACACCACGCCAGCCTGCAAATTGACGCGTTATCGCGCCTCCCGGCCCGATGGCCCCGCCTTGAACACTTTTGGTGGAGCCGCCGCATCTGTCTGTGACCGCCTCAAGGGCATGCCCCTGGTGGTACGTCGTGACTGCTGCTTATATAAATCCAAGGCTCCGCCTGACACGACGCAAGTCGTGGCCCTCGACCGACAATTCGAAAGGATGCCGATGCACAGCCTGTGTCGAACACTGAGCGGAAAAGGCGCCGTATTCCTGTTGGCGCTCGCCATATTGACCAGCGCGTCATCCAGCGCCCAGGAACCGGGCGAAGTCCCGAAAGAAGAATCGCCTGCGCGGCCAACGCAGGCCACGACGCTCTTCAAGAATGTGCGCGTATTTGACGGTCTGTCCGGGCAGATATCCGCACCGCGCGACGTACTCGTTCGCGGAAACAAGATCGAACGTATTGCGACCCAGGTTCCAGTCGAGCCAGCCACGCTAGTCATCGACGGAACGAATCGGGTCCTGATGCCGGGTCTGTCGGACGTGCATTGGCACATGATGTTTGCCGCGGTTTCTTTTGCCACGGCCATGAATGGCGACAGGGCCTACCTTGCCCTGGCGGCGGGCGCCGAAGCGACACGTACCCTGATGCGCGGCTTCACCACCGTCCGCGACATGGGTGGTTCCACCTTCGGATTGAAAGAGGCGATCGACCAGGGGCTCTTGCCTGGCCCGCGCGTTTTTCCGTCGGGAGCGATGATCAGCGTCACCGGCGGCCATGGCGACTTTCGCAGCTTCTCGGACTTACCGCGCCAGTACGGAGCTCCGGGCTCTCGTCACGATATCGACGGTGACAGCACGATCGCAGACGGGCCCGACGAAGTGCGCATGCGCGCGCGCGAACAACTCATGCGCGGGGCCTCGCAGATCAAGCTGACCGCAGGAGGTGGCGTTACCTCGCCACATAGTCCGCTGGACGTCGTCACCTTTACAGAGGCGGAGCTCCGGGCAGCCGTCGAAGCAGCAGGAAATTGGGGAACCTATGTGGCCGCCCACGCATTTACCTCCACCGCGGTTGCACAGGCCATATCCGCGGGCGTCAAATGCATCGAACACGGCTTCCTCATGGATGAAGAAACCGCTCAGCTCATGGCACGCAAGGGAATCTGGCTCAGCACCCAGCCCATACCGGAAGAGTTGGCCTATGCCTTCCCGCGCGATTCAGATCAGTGGAACAAGGCACAGGAAGTCTTTACAGGCGTAGACCGTACCTACACGCTGGCGAAGAAGTACAAGCTCAAGACCGCATTTGGTACGGATGTCCTGTTTTCCGCTGCGTTGGCCAGTCAGCAAGGAGGCATTCTGGCCAGTCTCACAAAGTGGTACACCCCGGCCCAGGTGCTCGTGATGGCCACGGGCACCAACGGCGAGTTGCTCGCACTTTCGGGCAAGAGGAGTCCCTACCCCGGAACCATCGGCGTCGTACGCGAGGGCGCGTTGGCCGATCTGCTGCTTGTCAATGGTGATCCGGTCGCCGACATCAGCCTGATCACCAAACCCGATGAGAGCTTCGCTGTCATCATGAAGGATGGCGTCATATACAAGAACCAGCTCTCGCAGCCAAAGCACTGACAGCGAAGGGGGAATTTGCAGCCGAAGATTCCGTTGCAGTGGAGCATTTCCCAGAGAACGGGGCCCGGTCCCAATGGATGCAGACCCAGCCCAGCCGAGAGCACACTGGCCTGACGCCAAGCGCCCCGTATTGGCAACGCTCGTCTGCCCCGCTTCCTGTGATCATTCAACCTTGCCAGCCGAAGCGACGCCCTTTTGGGGGTTCTAGCGGCTGGCAAACGGCTTTTTCGGCTGGTAGACGCCCTGTCTGGCTGTTGTTCCGGCAGACAGCCGCCCAAAGAAAAAGGGCCTAGATTTCTCTAAGCCCTTGTTTCGTCGTTGCTGCAAACCGGGATCGTGGTGGGTGCTGAGGGGCTCGAACCCCCGACATTCGCCTTGTAAGGGCGACGCTCTACCAACTGAGCTAAGCACCCGTTCCCGCCTGGCGCCGCCCTTGAAGAGCATAAGCACCGCAACGTCAGCCCGCTAGTTTACTGCATCTTTCAGCGCTTTGCCAGGGCGGAACTTCGGAACCTTGGCAGCCTTGATCTTGATGGCATCCCCCGTGCGCGGGTTCCGGCCGGTACGCGCTGCACGCTTGCCCACCGAGAAAGTGCCAAAGCCGACCAGTGTCACGTCATTCCCCTTTTTCAGGGACTGTTTGATCGCCGCGACCGCGGCATCCAGCGCTCGCCCGGCGGCTGCCTTTGAAACATCAGCTTGCTTGGCGATTACTTCAATCAATTCAGATTTATTCACGTAATACCCCCTCAGCGTTGATAAGGACAGCGGCTGTAATCAAGCTCTGGTGCGGCTTTCGGCCACGTTTGAATACCCAAAGCCCGCAGCAAGTTATATAACAAGGCAAAAATGAGAATGTCAAGCCGCTATGCACGGCAAGCGCCGCACGGTCGACGTTCGGCTTAATCGGCAAGAAAAAAAGGGAAACACCTTTTGGATGTTTCCCTTTCTACTTTCTGCATCGACCGCGATCAGTGCGTCATGACGTTTCCACTTGTCTCGTCAGTATTGGCGACGGGTCGCGCCTCTTCCGGCACTTGTTCCGGCAAGGCTTCCGGCAAGCGCTCGAGCGTATGTTCGAGCACCTGATCGATCCACTTGACGGGCACGATCTCGATGCGATCCCTGATACCGGGAGGCAGTTCCTGCAGATCCTTGACGTTCTCTTCAGGAATCAGCGCCTTGCGGATACCGCCACGCACCGCTGCGAGCAGCTTTTCTTTCAGCCCACCAATCGGCAGCACTTCGCCGCGCAAGGTGATTTCGCCCGTCATCGCCACGTCAGCACGCACCGGGATACCCGTCAGCACCGACACGAGTGCCGAGCAGATCGCGATACCGGCTGACGGACCGTCCTTGGGTGTCGCGCCTTCGGGCAAGTGAATGTGGATGTCGCTCTTTTGATAGAACTCGTCCTGAATGCCCAACTGGCGCGCGCGCTTGCGCACGACCGACAGCGCCGCCTGGATCGACTCCTGCATCACCTCGCCCAGCTTGCCGGTGGTGGTGATCTTGCCCTTGCCAGGCAATACCACCGCTTCGATCGTCAGCAGTTCGCCGCCAACCTCGGTCCACGCAAGGCCCGTGACCTGCCCCACCTGGTTGTCTTTCTCGGCCACACCGAAGGTAAAGCGACGCACGCCCAGATACTTGTCGAGGTTCTTGGCGTTGACGACGATCTTGCTCGTACGCGAACGCATCACCAGCGACTTGATCACCTTGCGGCAGATCTTCGAGATCTCGCGCTCGAGGCTCCGCACACCGGCTTCACGGGTGTAGTAACGGATGATGTCGCGCAGTGCGTCTTCAGTCACCGTCAATTCCGTCTGCTTCACGCCATTGTTCTTCATCTGCTTGGGCAGCAGATAACGCTGAGCGATGCTGACCTTTTCTTCTTCGGTGTAACCCGAAAGACGAATGATCTCCATCCGGTCGAGCAACGGAGCCGGGATGTTGAGCGAGTTGGCCGTCGCCACGAACATCACATCCGACAAGTCGTATTCGACTTCGATGTAGTGATCGACGAAGGTCGAGTTCTGTTCCGGATCGAGCACTTCAAGCAGCGCCGAACTCGGGTCACCCCGGAAGTCCTGCCCCATCTTGTCGACTTCATCGAGCAGGAACAGCGGGTTGCGGACGGCAACCTTGGTCATGTTCTGCAGGATCTTGCCGGGCATCGAACCGATGTACGTGCGACGGTGACCACGGATTTCGGCCTCGTCGCGCACGCCACCCAGGCTCATCCGCACGAACTTGCGGTTGGTCGCCTTGGCGATCGATTGACCCAGCGAGGTCTTGCCCACGCCAGGAGGACCGACCAGGCACAGGATCGGCGCCTTGAGCTTATCGACACGTTGCTGAACCGCCAGATATTCAAGGATGCGTTCCTTGACTTTTTCCAGGCCGAAGTGATCCTTGTCCAGCACCTTCTGGGCTTCGCCCAGATCCTTGCTGATACGGGATTTCTTCTTCCAGGGCAGGCCCGTCAGCGTCTCGATGTAGTTGCGCACGACGGTCGCTTCCGCCGACATTGGCGACATCAGGCGAAGCTTTTTCATTTCCGCCTGGGCCTTGGCCAAGGCTTCCTTGGTCATGCCGACGGACTTGATCTTCTTGTCGATCTCTTCGAGGTCCGCGCCCTCTTCACCTTCGCCGAGTTCCTTCTGGATCGCCTTGACCTGTTCGTTCAGGTAGTACTCACGCTGCGATTTTTCCATCTGGCGCTTGACGCGGCCACGGATGCGCTTTTCGACCTGCAGGATGTCGAGTTCGGTTTCCAGTTGCGACAGCAGACGCTCAAGGCGCTGACCGACGTCGAACAGTTCGAGTACGGTCTGCTTCTGCTCGAGCTTGAGCGGCAGGTGTGCTGCAATGGTGTCGGCCAGGCGGCCGGCCTCGTCGATCCCCGCCAGCGAAGTCAGAATCTCGGGCGGAATCTTCTTGTTCAGTTTCACGTACTGATCGAACTGGCCAATGATCGCGCGACGCATCGCCTCGATCTCATGCGTGCCCATGTCGTCGCTCGGCACGGGAGTGACGCTGGCCATGAACACGGAGTGCAGATCGCTGACGTGTTCGACTTCGGCGCGTTGAGTGCCCTCGACCAGTACCTTCACCGTGCCGTCGGGCAACTTCAGCATCTGCAGGATATTGGCCACGCAACCCACGCTGTAGAGATCGTCGGCAGACGGCTCGTCCTTGGCGGCGGATTTCTGGGCCACCAGCAGGATGCTCTTGCCGGACTCCATGGACGTCTCAAGCGCCTTGATGGATTTGGGGCGCCCGACGAACAGCGGGATGACCATGTGCGGGAACACCACCACGTCGCGCAAGGGCAACAGCGGGAGTTCGATGGTCTCAGGGGGGAGCTCAGGCTTACTTGACATGTTTGTATCCTTCAAAGGCACCCAATGGATGTTGGGGCACGGGAGTGCAATTCAAGAAGCGATGCGCGGGCAATTTCGCCCGCGCCTGGTGCACTCAGTTGGAACCTGAGACTTTGGGTTGATCAGCGTAGATCAGGATTGGCTTGGCGTTCGACTCGATGGTGTTCTCTTCGATCACCACTTTGCTTACGTTTTCCAGACTCGGCAGTTCGTACATGACGTCCAGCAGCGCCGCCTCGATGATCGAACGCAGACCGCGAGCGCCGGTACGGCGCTTGATTGCGCGGCGGGCAATCGCCTGCAGCGCGGCCGGGCGCACCTCGAGCTCCACGCCCTCCATGGCGAAGAGCTTCTGATACTGCTTGATCAGTGCGTTCTTGGGCTCGATGAGGATCTGGATCAGCGCCTCTTCCGAAAGTTCATGCAGTGTTGCCACGACCGGCAGGCGACCGATGAATTCGGGGATCAGGCCGAACTTGATGAGATCCTCCGGCTCGACCTGCTCGAAGGCCTCGGAGAGGCCCCCTTCGCTGCGGCTCTTGACCTGAGCACCAAAGCCGATGCCGACGTGCTCCGTGCGGTCACGGATGACCTTTTCCAGACCATCGAACGCGCCGCCGCAGATGAACAACATGTTGGTCGTATCGACCTGCACGAAGTCCTGGTTGGGATGCTTGCGGCCACCTTGCGGTGGCACGGCGGCGATGGTGCCCTCGACGATCTTGAGCAGCGCCTGCTGCACGCCTTCGCCCGACACGTCGCGCGTGATCGACGGATTGTCGGACTTGCGCGAAATCTTATCGATTTCGTCAATGTAAACAATGCCCTGTTGCGCACGTTCGACATCGTAGTCGCACTTCTGCAACAGCTTCTGGATGATGTTCTCGACGTCTTCGCCCACGTAACCGGCTTCGGTCAGAGTGGTCGCATCTGCCATCACGAACGGCACGTTCAGCAGGCGGGCCAGCGTCTGGGCTAGCAGCGTCTTGCCCGAGCCTGTCGGTCCGATCAGCAGGATGTTGCTCTTGGAAAGCTCGACATCGTCGGCCGACTTCGACGCGTGCCGCAGACGCTTGTAGTGGTTGTACACCGCCACCGACAGAATGCGCTTGGCGCCCGTCTGGCCAATGACGTATTGATCGAGGATCTCGCCGATCTCGCGCGGGGTGGGCAGATCGGAACGCTCAAGGCGAGCCGTGCCGTCGCTACCCATCTCGTCGCGGATGATGTCGTTGCACAGCTCGATGCACTCGTCGCAGATGAACACCGAAGGACCGGCGATCAGCTTGCGAACTTCGTGCTGGCTCTTGCCGCAGAACGAGCAATAAAGCAGCTTGTCCCCGCTACCGGGTTTCTTGTCGGTCATATCGAGCCTATGTGTTGTTTTCTGTCGTCGCCGGTTCCGGAACTCACGCCACGTCCATGCGGCTGTTCAGGACCCTGTCGACGAGACCGTACTCCGCTGCCTCCGTGGCAGACATGAAATTGTCACGGTCGGTGTCTTTTTCAATACGCTCTACGGGCTGGCCGGTGTGTTCGGACAGCATGTTGTTCAGTTTGGCGCGCAGCGTGAGGATTTCGCGGGCATGGATTTCGATGTCCGAAGCCTGGCCCTGGAAGCCGCCCAGCGGCTGGTGAATCATCACGCGCGAGTTGGGCAGGCAGAAGCGCTTGCCCTTTGCGCCGGCTGCCAGCAGGAAGGCGCCCATGCTGGCCGCCTGCCCCACGCACAGCGTGCTCACCGCCGGCTTGATGAACTGCATGGTGTCGTAGATCGCCATGCCAGCCGTCACCGAACCGCCCGGCGAGTTGATATAGAAGTAGATGTCCTTGTCCGGATTCTCGGACTCAAGGAACAGCAGTTGAGCCACGATCAGGTTGGCCGTCTGGTCGTTGACCGGGCCTACCAGGAACACGACGCGCTCGCGCAGCAGGCGCGAGTAGATGTCGTAGGAGCGCTCACCCCGGCCGCTCTGCTCGACGACGATGGGCACGAGGCCCAGGCCCTGCGGGTCCCAGTCGGATTGCGCGTTTGTCATGGCGTTATGCAGAAACATTCCTTGAGTCCGTTGGTTGAATCAGGAGGGGGCTCGTCAGGCTTGGGGGGCGTTGCCCATCAGCTCTTCGAACGTCACCACTTTATCGCTGGCCTTGGCCTGGCTCAATACCCATTCGACTACGTTGGCCTCAACGACCATGTCTTCGATGCCGCGCAGGTTTTCGGGCTTGGCGTAATACCATTTCACGAATTCGGCCGGCTGTTCGTAGCTCTGGGCCAGCTCTTCGACCTGGGCGCGCACCTGCTCAGGCTTGGCCTGCAACTTGTGCTCGGCTACGACCTCCGCAACGATCAGGCCCAGCTTCACACGACGGGCGGCCTGTTCGGTGAACCACTCGGGCTGCACCGGCACGTTCTTGGGGTCGACGCCACGCTGCACCAGATCCTGCTTGGCCTGTTCGGCCATGCGCTGCGATTCGCCTTCGACCAGCGCGCGCGGCACTTCGAACGAGGTGCTGTCAACGAGAGCTTCCAGAACCTGGTCGCGCGTACGGCCGAACAGGCGACGCTTCACTTCGCGTTCCAGGTTGCCGCGGATTTCGGCGCGCATCTTTTCGATGTCGCCGTCGGCAACGCCCAGCGCCTTGGCAAACGTTGCATCCAGCTCAGGCAGACGCGGCGCTTCGACCGACTTCACGACAATCTCGAACTGCACCGTGGCACCCGCCAGGTTCTTGGCGTGGTAGTCCTCCGGGAAGGTCAGATCGAAGGTCTTGGTGTCGCCGTTCTTGACACCGACCAGTTGGGCGTCGAACTCGGGCAGCATCTGACCGCCGCCGACGAGCACGGGGAAGTCGCTGGCGACGCCGCCTTCGAACACTTCGCCGTCACGGCGGCCGGTGAAGTCCACGACCACGCGGTCGTCCTTTTCGGACGCACGATCGACCGCTTCATACACGGCGCGTTGCTTGCGCAGCACGTCGAGGGTATGGGCGACTTCCGCATCGGTCACCGTGAAGACGGCGCGCTCGATGGGGCGCTCGGACAGATCGCCCAGTTTCACTTCCGGGTACACCTCGAAGGTGGCGGAGAAAGCGACTTCACCTTCGACACCGTCTTCCTTCGGTTCGATGCGGGGATAACCCGCAACGCGCAGATTCTGTTCGCGGACCTTTTCGCCGAAAGCGCGTTCGACGGATTCGCCGAGCACTTCGGAACGGACTTGCGGGCCATATTGCTGGCTCACCAGCTTGAGCGGCACCTTGCCGGGGCGGAAACCGGCCATCTTCACGGTACGCGCCAGACGGGCCAGGCGGGCTTCGACGTCTTTCTCGATGTCGGCCAGCGAAACCGACAGATCAATACGGCGCTCGAGCGGGCTCGGCGTCACTTCGTTCGTTTGCATGCGGAAAAATCCCTGGACAGAAATAAAGCGGGTGCCAGTGCGTGGCCGAACCATGCCCGCACCAAAACGGAGCAGGAGTGCGATTCCACCAGCGCGGAGGCACCCCCGGCTTTTGAGCGCCACGGAAGATGTTCCGGCGCTCGCACTTGAAACGCTAACTTTGGGATTCTAGCACAACGAGCCAGCCGTCCCCGCTGCGCCGCGCGCGCCTTGGCGCTGCCCCATCCTGGCACGGTCCATGCATCGTTTTTTTCGTCATTCGAGCCTGTTGCATCCTGCTCCGGAAGGCGCAGAATTTTCTCACTTCCGGCCACTCCAACGTGGCAGCGGCGATGACTTGTTCGGAAGGCATTCTTCCGGACAGTCGGCGCCAAGCTGGTGCGGCGAAAAGGCCGAAGGACGACTCATCGTCGGCGTGACGATCCGCAAAGCCCTGCGTGTGGCCGCGCCGTCGCTCAAAGGAGGTGTTGCATGAGTATCTTCAGCGCGTATCAAGCCCGCTTCGAAACCAGCAAGGAAGAGGAATACTCGCTGCAGGAATATCTGGAAATCTGCAAGACGGATCCTTCTGCCTACGCCACCGCAGCCGAACGGATGCTGATGGCGATCGGCGAGCCCGAGATGGTCGACACGCGGCTGGACCCGCGCGCCTCGCGCATCTTCTCGAACAAGGTCATCAAGGTGTATCCGGCCTTTCGGGAGTTCTACGGTATGGAAGAGGCCATCGAGAACATCGTGGCGTACTTCCGGCATGCAGCCCAGGGGCTGGAGGAAAAGAAACAGATCCTGTACCTGCTGGGCCCGGTAGGCGGCGGCAAGAGCTCGCTGGCCGAAAAGCTCAAGCAACTCATCGAACACGTCCCCTTCTACGCCATCAAGGATTCGCCGGTCCACGAGTCGCCGCTCGGGCTGTTCGATCCGGGCGAGGACGGCAAGATTCTGTCCGACGACTACGGCATCCCGTCCCGCTATCTCAACAACATCATGTCGCCGTGGGCCGTCAAGCGGCTGCACGAGTACAACGGCGACGTCACGAAATTCCGGGTCGTCAAGCTGCGGCCGTCCACCTTGCGGCAAATCGCGGTGGCCAAGACCGAACCCGGCGACGAGAACAATCAGGACATTTCTTCACTCGTCGGCAAGATCGACATACGCATGCTCGAGCAGTACTCGCAGAACGACCCGGATGCCTACTCATACTCCGGCGGACTGTGCCTGGCCAACCGCGGCCTGCTCGAATTCGTCGAAATGTTCAAGGCACCGATCAAGGTGCTGCACCCACTCCTGACGGCGACGCAGGAGGGCAACTACAAAGGCACGGAAGGCTTCGGCGCGATCCCCTTCGACGGCGTCATCCTGGCCCACTCCAACGAATCAGAATGGCAGCAATTCAAGAACAACAAGAACAACGAGGCTTTCCTCGATCGCATCTTCACCGTCAAGGTGCCCTATTGCCTGCGTGTGTCTGAAGAAATCCGCATCTACGAGAAGCTGCTGATCCACAGCTCGCTCTCGAACGCGCCTTGCGCGCCCGACACGCTGAAGATGCTGGCCCAGTTCGCCGTGCTGTCGCGCCTGAAGGAGCCGGAAAATTCCAGCATCTTCAGCAAGATGCGCGTCTACGACGGTGAAAACCTCAAAGACACCGACCCGAAGGCCAAGAGCTACCAGGAATACCGTGACTACGCGGGCGTCGACGAGGGCATGACGGGGTTGTCCACCCGCTTTGCCTTCAAGGTGTTGTCGCGGGTGTTCAATTTCGACCACCGCGAAGTCGCCGCCAACCCGGTGCACCTGATGTATGTGCTGGAACAACAGATCGAGCAGGAGCAATACCAGCCCGAGGTTGACCAGAAGTACACCGCGTTCATCAAGGAATACCTGGCGCCGCGCTACGCTGAGTTCATCGGCAAGGAGATCCAGACGGCCTATCTCGAATCGTATTCCGAGTACGGCCAGAACATCTTCGACCGCTACGTCACGTACGCCGACTTCTGGATACAGGACCAGGAATACCGTGATCCGAACACGGGAGAGATCTTCGACCGATCGGCCCTGAACGACGAACTCGAAAAGATCGAGAAACCCGCCGGCATCAGCAACCCCAAGGATTTCCGCAACGAAGTCGTCAACTTCGTACTGCGGGCGCGGGCCAAGAACGCCGGCAAGAACCCGAGCTGGACTTCGTATGAAAAGCTGCGAGCGGTGATCGAGAAGAAGATGTTCTCGAACACCGAAGATCTATTGCCGGTGATTTCCTTCTCGCCCAAGGGCAGCGCCGACGAGCAGAAAAAGCATCAGGACTTCGTCAACCGCATGATCACGAAGGGCTATACCGAGAATCAGGTACGTCTGCTGTGCGACTGGTACCTGAGGGTCAGAAAATCATCCTGACCCGTGGCGTATCGCACGCGGCCGACACCGCGTGCGGCGCGCAGGCAGAGCGAGCCCGCCGCCGGCGAGCGGTCGCCCTGCCCGACCCCCAACGATCGAGAGGTTCTCATGGCTCGCATCATCGACAGACGGTTCGACAGCAAGAAGAAAAGCGCTGTGAACCGGCAGCGTTTCATGCGGCGATTCAAGCACCAGATACGCCGCGCCGTGGCCGATGCCATCGACGGCCGCAGCATCCGCGACCTCGACAATGGTGAATCCGTCACCATTCCCGCCCGCGACCTCAACGAACCGCAGTTCCAGCATGGCGAAGGCGGCGAGTGGGAGCAGGTTTATTCAGGCAACGATCAATTCTCGACCGGAGACGAAATCAGCCGCCCGATGGGTGGCGGCGCGGGAGGCGGCGGCAAGGGCGCCAGCAACGAAGGCGAATCGGAGGACGACTTCGTCTTCCAGCTCTCGCGTGAGGAATTCCTCGACATTTTCTTTGACGATCTGGCCCTGCCCAACCTCGTCAAGACGCAACTGGCGCGCATCCCCGAGTACAAGAGCCAACGCGCAGGCTTTTCCAATGACGGCGTGCCGACCAACCTGAACCTCGTGCGGTCGATGCGCGGCGCGCTGGGACGGCGGCTGGCCCTGTCCGCGCCCTATTCCGGCAAGCTGCGCGATCTGCAAAAGGAACTCACCGAACTCGAAGAAGCCGATCCGCAGGACCTGGAAGCCATCACCCGCGTGAAGGCCGATATTGGCGTACTGCGCGCCAAGATCGACGCCATCCCGTTCATCGACACGTTCGACCTGCGCTACAACAACCGCGTGCGCCTGCCCCAGCCATCGACGCAGGCCGTCATGTTCTGCCTGATGGACGTCTCGGGCTCGATGGACGAAGAGAAGAAAGCCACCGCCAAGCGGTTCTTCATGCTGCTGTACCTCTTCCTGACCCGCACCTACGAGCACATCGAAGTGGTCTTCATCCGCCACCACACCGTGGCGAAAGAAGTCGATGAAGAGGACTTTTTCCATTCGCGCGAATCCGGCGGCACGGTCGTATCCAGCGCGCTCGACATGATGCGCGACATCATCCACGAGCGCTTCGCCACCGGCCTGTGGAACATCTACGGCGCGCAAGCTTCCGACGGCGACAACTGGGAGAACGACTCGCCTCACTGCCGCGAATTGCTCGGCAGCGCGATCCTTCCGTACGTGCAGCACTTCGCCTACATCGAGATCACGCCCGGCGAACCACAGAACCTGTGGCGCGAGTACGACAAGCTCGGCGGCCACTACCCCAACTTCGCCATGCAGCGCATCGAGAGCTACGCCGACATCTACCCGGTGTTCCGCGAACTGTTCAAGAAGAATCTCGTATGAACGCGCCCGTCGCCCCCGGCCGAGAGGACAGAGCATGAAGAAACGCGCCAAGAGACACCTTCCCGCCCCATCGGAGTGGACCTTCGACCTGATCGACGAGTACCACGCGGAAATCCGCCGCGTGGCCGAAGGCTATGGCCTGGATACCTACCCCAACCAGATCGAACTGATCACGGCCGAACAGATGATGGACGCCTACGCCTCCGTCGGCATGCCGGTGAACTACCACCACTGGAGCTTCGGCAAGCAGTTCATCTCCACCGAAAAAGGCTACCGTCGCGGCCAGATGGGATTGGCGTACGAAATCGTCATCAACTCCAACCCCTGCATCTCGTATCTCATGGAAGAAAACACCATGACGATGCAGGCCCTGGTGATCGCCCACGCGGCGTACGGACACAATTCGTTCTTCAAGGGCAACTACCTGTTCCGCACGTGGACCAACGCGGACGCAATCATCGACTACCTCGTGTTCGCACGCAATTTCATCGCCGAGTGCGAAGAGCGCCATGGCGAGGAAGAAGTCGAACTCTTGCTCGACTCGTGCCATGCGCTGATGAATGTCGGCGTCGACCGCTACAAGCGGCCGCCGAAGCTGTCGCTCGAAAAAGAAAAAGTCCGCCAGAAGGAGCGCGAGGACTACCTGCAATCTCAGGTCAACGCGCTCTGGCGGACACTGCCGCAGCAGGAATCCAAGGCCGCGGCGCATGCCGAAAAGCGCTTCCCGCCGGAGCCGGAAGAAAACCTGCTGTACTTCATCGAAAAGAACGCCCCGCTGCTCGAACCGTGGCAGCGCGAAGTCGTGCGCATCGTGCGCAAGGTCAGTCAGTATTTCTTCCCGCAACGGCAGACACAGGTCATGAACGAAGGCTGGGCCACGTACTGGCACTACACGCTGCTCAATACGCTCTACGACGAAGGTCTGCTGGCGGACAGCTTCATGATGGAATTCCTGCACTCGCACACCAACGTCGTCATGCAGCCTCCGTACAAGGTGCCGTGGTATCGAGGCATCAACCCGTACGCGCTGGGCTTCGCGATGTGGACCGACATCCGCCGCATCTGCGAAGACCCCACGGATGAAGACCGCCGGTGGTTCCCGGACATTGCCGGCAGCAACTGGCGCGAGACCTTCGACTTCGCGATGCGCAACTTCAAGGACGAGAGCTTCATCGCGCAATACCTGTCCCCACGGTTGATGCGCGAGTTTCGCTTCTTCTCGATCCTGGACGACGACCGAGAGGCCCGGCTCAAGGTCGCAGCCATTCATGACGACGACGGCTACCGCCGCATCCGCGACGTGCTGTCGGAACACTACAACATCGGCTCGCGCGAGCCGAACATCCAGGTGTGGAACGTCGACTTCCGGGGCGATCGCACGCTCACGCTGCGGCACCAGACATTCAAGCGTCGCCCGCTCGGCAATGGCACGGACGAAATGCTGCGTCACGTGGCACGCTTGTGGGGGTTCAACGTGCGGCTCGAAACCGTGGATGAAGCCGGCCATGTCGAACGCGTGCGCGAATGCCGGCACGATCGCCGCGCCTCACTGGAGGCGGCCGTATAACCATTTGCGGATGAAAGGGCGGCGCATTGCCGCCCGTCCTCGGCTAACATCACGGCGCGGCGCGTCCGCCGCGCAAGAACAACACCCGGGGACATTCAATGGCTCGCGCCGCATTCATCCTGCTCGCCGTCGCGGGCATATCCGCCTGGACCACCGATGCATCGGCATGGGGCCGCAAGGGCCACGCGGCTGTCGCCGCACTCGCCCAGGCACACCTGACACCCACCGCACAGGCGCAGGTGGAAGCCCTGTTGCGGGACGATCTGGACCGCGACGGAAAACCATCCGGGCGTACGACGCTGGCCCATATCGCGTCGTGGCCAGACGAAATCCGCGACATTGCACCCAAGGGCGAATATGCCGGATGGCATACGCGTGCCAACCCGGTCTGCAGCGATGCGCTCGGCGCATGCCAGGACGGCCACTGCGTCGACGAGAACATCATCCACTACGCAGCCCTGCTCCGCGACAAGCAGCAGCCCGTTCGCGTGCGCAATGAAGCGCTCAAATGGGTCGTGCATCTGGTGGGCGACCTGCATCAGCCGCTGCACTCCGGTGTCGGCCTGGACAAGGGGCAAGTCAAGGTTGAACTGGAAGGACTCAAGGCCAAGCCCGGCACCACATTGCATCAAGCCTGGGACAGCCAGCTTGCCGAGCTTGCCCTGTCGCGCGGCCCCTTGCAGTGGCATGCCTATTCTCAGGCTCCGATTGCCGCCGAAGCGCCGACGCAGTGGATGCTGGAGACCCGGCAAATCGCACTTCGGGCGGTCTACCAGCCGCTCGAAGGATTTGCCTGCGACGCAAAACTGAAGAGTCCCGTGCTCCTCGACCGTGCCTATCAGGAGCAGGCCGTCCCCGTCATCCGCGAACAGATGGAGCGCGCCGGCTCGCGCCTCGCCCAGTTGCTCAACCAGAGCCTGGACTGACCCTGCCCTTTCGGGCCTGAACGTTATCCACTCAAGGAAACGCAGTTCGGCGTCGATATGCGTGTAGATGCGCAGTGGCGGCCTTGTGCCGCCGCAGCGCTCCCCCAAGAGTCGCCGCCAGCCCGCGCAAGAACGGTCCGCATGCCGCGCGCATCGGCAAGCCACGCGACGCCACGCCAAAGGAACGCTGGACATGAAGAGACTGTTTAGCCTGAGTATCCGCGTCAGGATTCTCGCCATCATCGTGCTGTCGGCCGCCACGGTAGCCATCGCCATCGGCGTTTCGCTGACCGGCATGTCGGTCACCAGAGGCCATACCGAAGCCATCGCCGCCAGCGCCATGCCCAGCGTGCTGCTGATCGACGATCTACGCGCCAACTACCTGACCATGCATCTGCTGGTCACGCAGTACGCCGTGGAAACGGAACTCGACCGCAAGGACAAGATCGGCGAGGCCATCGCCGACAAGCGCAAGGCAGTGCTCGATGGCGCGGCCGCCTACGACAAGCAGTTCGCCGACACGCCGGTCGAAAAGAAACTGGTCGGCGCGCTGCACGAAGACCTCTCCGCGTACCTCGACGTGATGGAGCGCGTGGTGGCCACCGCCCAGAAGAGCGACGTTGTCATGGGCGGAGAGAACCTGGCGCTGCAGCTTCTCTCCACGCAAGGCCGCCCGCTCAACCAGAAGGTTCAGGACGATTTCGTCCAGCTCGCGCGCTACAACTCGGACGCGGCCAAGGGCGAACTCAATGCGATCGACACCGCGTTCTCGACGACGATGTACATCTCCGTCGCCGCCGCAGCGGTATCCGTCGTAGTACTTGCCGTGCTCGGCCTGCTCATCGGCCGCTCCATCACCGGCGCGCTGACGCGCATGCGCGACGAGATCATCTACACGGCTGACCACCTCGACTTCACGCATGCTGTGCCGGTACGCAGCCACGACGAAATCGGCCAGACGCTGTCGGCCTACAACCGGCTGCTCGAACGGCTGCGCACGAGCTTCGGTCAGATCAAGCAAGCTGTCAGCGAAATCAGTGGCGCCGCCGGCGAGATCGACAGCAAGACCGCCGCCATCGCCGATAACTCGCGCGTCCAGTCGGATGCTTCGTCGGGCATGGCGTCGGCAATGGAAGAGGTGACGGTCAGCATCGCGCACATCGCCGATCGCTCGCACGAAGCCAACCGCCAGTCGATGGCATCTGATCAAGTCGCCGAGCGCGGGTCGGAAGTCGTGCTGGCCACGGTGGAAGAAATCAAGAGCATCGCCGAATCCGTGCGCAGTGCATCGGAGCGCATCTCGGCCCTGCGCGCCGACAGCGAGAACATCAATTCGGTGGTCGGGGTCATCAAGGAAGTGGCCGACCAGACCAACCTGCTGGCACTCAACGCCGCCATCGAAGCCGCCCGTGCCGGCGAGCAAGGGCGCGGCTTTGCCGTGGTGGCCGACGAAGTGCGCAAGCTCGCCGAGCGCACCGCCAACTCCACGCAAGAGATCGCCGGACTCATCACGCGCATGCAGACCGGTGCGGAAGAAGCCGTGGAGAGCATGAACGTGGCCGTAGCCAAGGTCGACGAGGGGGCCGCCAATGCCAGCAGCGCGGGCGAGGCGATCCAGAAGATCCGCAGCGAAACCAGCCAGGTCATGAGCATGGTCGACGAGATATCCTCGGCCATCCGCGAGCAGAACACCGCCTGCACCGAGATCTCGCGCCAGGTCGAACAGATAGCACAGATGACCGATGGCAATTTCGGCGCCGTCGCCAACACCGCCACGGCGGTGCAGGCGCTGGTCGAACGCAGCCGCGCCATCGAAGAAACGCTCTCGCAGTACCAGGTCTGACCCAGTGCCGGCCATATGGCCGGCCGACATCGGGGCGCGCTCGGCTATCATGGATGAATAGTCCACGCGCCGGCCGCCTCCGATGACCCGACCTTCGCGCAGTGCCCCCGCCCCGGCTTCCAGCCGGACACTCTCATCGATTCTCCATGCAGCCCTGTCGGTACCCATCGGCGCCGGTCTGATCGCCGGCTGGATATTGCTGTCGCGCCCGGGCTGGTTTGCGTTGCTGGTTCTCCTGCCCGTGGCGTTGTTGCTGTGGCGCCCGCGATACTGGCTCGCGCTCCTGCTCGCGCTCATTCCGATCATCGATCTCACGGCGTGGACGGGCAACGGGTACTTCGCCGAAAGCGACGCACTCATCGGCGCGGCACTCATCGCGCTCGGCCTGCGAGGACTTCACGCCAGCGAACGCGACGAAGCACACCTGCGCTGGAACGCCGGCCCGCTGATCGTCATCACACTACTGTGGGTCAGCTACATCGTCGCCCTGGCTCGCGGCCTGACGCCGCTGCCAGCGATCAACGCGGGCACTTTCGTGCTCTTCGGCGGGAACATGGAGGCGGTTCGCCTGGCTCGCGGACCGTTGCTTGCGCTGTGGTGCCTGCCCTTCCTCACCCGCACCGGATTGCGCGGGCTCGCGGCCGGAGCGGTACTGGCGATGCTTGGCGTCGCCAGCGCGGTTTTGCTGGAGCGCCTGTCCTTCACGTCGCTGACGGACTTCGCCACCGACTACCGCACCACGGGCTCGTTCTGGGAGATGCACGTCGGTGGCGCCGCACTCGACGGCGCACTCGTCCTGACCTGGCCCATCACGGTATGGGCGGCCGTGCGCGGGCGCGGCTGGCTGCGCGTCGGCGCCGGCCTGGCCAGCCTGCTCGGAGCCTACGCCATCCTGGCCGGCTTCACCCGCAGCACTTACGCCGCCGCTGGCGTGTCGCTGCTGGTTCTCCTGACGCTGTCGCTCTGGCAACCCTCCGCACGGCAACGGCGTTCGCAGCCTGTGCGCTGGCCAATCGCCCTGCTCATCACGACGGTGCTGCTGGCGGCTGCGGCGACCTTCGACAGTTCTGGTTATCGCGGACTCGTCGCCCTACTGTGCCTGGCGGTTTGCGGCTGGCTTGCCGCCGGCGCCGCGCCAGACGCCCCGGCGGCTTCGCGCGGACCGGTGCTGGTCGGCCTGGCCTGCGGCATCGTGTTGGCGGGCTTGGCGGCGATGTTGGACGCGCTGCACGAAAAGATGGTGTATCTGCAGTTCATCGGCATCGTGGTGCTGGCCGCGCTCAGCACCCAGCCCGGCCGCCCACGCCGTGCGCTCGGCACGGTGGGCGCATTCGCGGCCCTGGCATGGAGCGCCATTGGCGCAGTGCGCGTCGCCGATCACTGGGGCGGGGGCGAGGCCGGCACGCTGATGGCGGTGGCCGCTCTCGTGCTGGCGGCGCTGACCTCGGTGCCCGCATTGGCCGGGCGCGTTGCCTGGCGAATCAAACGGCGCCACATCGTGCCATTGCTCGTCGCGCTGGGCTGCACGGGCATGACCATCGCCGTCGCCAACAGCTACTATGCCGGCGCCCGCTTCTCCACCATCGGCGCCGACCTCAACACTCGCATCAACAACTGGCGCCAGGTCGTCACGCTGGTCGACAGCCCCTCGTACGCACTACTCGGCCTGGGCGCGGGGCAGTTCCCGCTGGCCTATCGCTGGAAGGTCATCGATTCGCTGTTTTCGGGCGATGTACACCTGAACTCGGATGGACAAACGACGTGGGCCACGCTCGATGCCCCGCGCCACATCCAGGGCGGCGAGGAAGTGTTCCGCCTGACACAGCGCGTCCGCGGCAACGAAGTCGTGCTGCCGGCGCGCCTGCAGTTCCGCGGTCGCGCGCGAACCGATGCCGTCATCGGCATGGAGTTGTGCCGCAAGCACCTGATCTACCCGGCGGTCTGCATCGGCCGGAACATGACGATTCCCGGCGATGGCCAATGGCACCTGCTGACCTGGGACGCGGCGGCGGATACGAATCTCGACGGCGGGCCGTGGTATGCCTATCGCCCGCTGACCTTCGCCTTCTCGCCGCAAGCCACGCAGGCTTTCGACGTCACCGGCATTTCGCTCATTGACGCCACCGGCACGGAACGTATCGACAACGGCAATTTCGCGTTCGATGGCTGGCGCTGGTTCTCCGCTTCCGATCGTCAGCACTTGCCCTGGCATGCCAAGAACGTGTTCCTCCACATGCTCGTGGAGAACGGCGCGCTTGGCGTCGTGGCGCTAGGACTGGCCTTCATCGTGGCGTTGGTCCGCCTCGTCGGATGGCCGGGCAATATGCATCCAATGGCTGCACCGATGGCGGCGAGCCTAGCGGGCTTCCTCGTGGCAGGCACGTTCGACAGCATCATCGACGCTCCGCGCGTGGCATTCATGCTGTTCCTGTGGCTGGGCATTGCACTCGGCCTGACAGGCGCCACCGCCGCCGGCAACGCGAACAGCACGCCATCATCGGGGTGAGCGTCGCAGCGCACTGCACTGCATTGCGCTGTGCGCACTCACCCGACACAGTCTTATTTGCGCGGTTTGCGCGCGCCCTGTCCGGTTGCCGCGCCGAAGGCGGCGGACGACGCCTGCACGACTTGTTCGAGCGTGCGGCGAGCGGTATCGAAACTGTCCTGCAAGGCTTTCGTCGCCGCGTCATTGCTCAGCGGTGTGTTCTTGAACATGCCCTGCATGCTGGCAATCACGTCGCTGCCGCTTTCGGCAAACTGCTGACTCACCAGCCGACCCATTTCGATCTGCAGTTCCGTGGCCACCTGTGCGATGCCGCGACTGCATGCCAGCATCTTCTCGGTGGTCTCCTGCGCATAGCGGCTGCGCAGTTGCAGGGCTTCCTGCGGCGTGCTGGCCTGTGCAACGGCCCGCGCGCTGGACACGCCGCTTTCGAATATGTCGCGGGCGGCCTGCATTTGCAGTTCGAGAATGCGTTGTGAGTTTTCGATCGACAGTTGCGCCAGTTCCATCGCGGCGTCGAGATTCTTCTTCTGTAATGCGCCAAGCGCTTCTTGGTTGCTCGCCATGACACCTACCTCCATATGGTTGGTCGAAAACGGCAGTCAGCCCGACAGTGCACCGGCCGGTTCGCGGCGCACATTCTCTCAAGCTAGCATTTGGAGAGCCGGTTCGCAGATGAAAGCGCCACGTGCCACTATCAAAGAGGCGACCGCAGCCTTTATCAATGTAGTGAGCGCATGCCTTGAAAGCGATGCGCGCAACCCCATTTGTTGAGCAATTCCAGTATTTCAGGGGGTGACCCATATGCGATTCGACAAACTGACGACCAAATTCCAGCAAGCGCTGTCCGAAGCGCAGAGCATCGCTGTCGGCAATGAGAACCAATACATCGAGCCACAGCACCTCATGCTGGCCATGCTCGATGACGATGACAGCGGCACCGGCTCGCTGCTCGCCCGCGCAGGCGTTAACGTGCCGCCGCTGCGCACCGCGCTCGATCGTGGTCTGGCGCGCCTGCCGCAAGTACAAGGCACGGGCGGCGAGGTCCAGGTCGGCCGCGACCTGAGCAACCTGCTCAACGTGACTGACCGCGAAGCGCAAAAGCGCGGCGATCAATTCATCGCCACCGAGATGTTCCTGCTCGCCGTCGTCGATGACAAAGGCGAAACCGGCCGTCTGCTGCGCGAACACGGCGCCAACCGCAAAGCGCTGGAAGCGGCCATCGAAGCGGTACGCGGCGGCGCCTCGGTCGGCAGCCAGGACGCTGAATCGCAACGCGAGGCGCTGAAGAAATACTGCCTCGACCTGACCGAACGCGCCCGTTCGGGCAAGCTCGACCCCGTCATCGGCCGCGACGACGAGATCCGCCGCGCCATCCAGATCCTGCAACGCCGCACCAAGAACAACCCGGTGCTGATCGGCGAGCCCGGCGTGGGCAAGACCGCCATCGTCGAAGGGCTGGCGCAACGCATCATTAACGATGAGGTGCCCGAAACCCTCAAGGGCAAGCGCGTTCTTTCGCTCGACATGGCCTCGCTGCTGGCAGGCGCCAAGTATCGTGGCGAGTTCGAAGAGCGCCTGAAGGCCGTGCTGGCCGACATCGCCAAGGAAGAAGGCCGCATCATCGTCTTCATCGATGAAATCCACACCATGGTCGGTGCCGGCAAGGCCGAAGGCGCCATCGATGCCGGCAACATGCTCAAGCCCGCGCTGGCGCGCGGCGAGCTGCACTGCATTGGCGCGACCACGCTGGATGAATACCGCAAGTACATCGAAAAAGACGCCGCGCTCGAACGCCGCTTCCAGAAAGTGCTGGTGGACGAGCCTTCGGTGGAGTCGACCATCGCCATCCTGCGCGGCTTGCAGGAGAAGTACGAACTCCACCACGGCGTGGACATCACCGACCCGGCCATCGTGGCGGCGGCGGAACTGTCGCACCGCTACATCACCGATCGTTTCCTGCCGGACAAGGCCATCGACCTGATCGACGAAGCAGCCGCGCGCATCAAGATGGAAATCGACTCCAAGCCGGAGTCGATGGACCGGCTCGACCGTCGCATCATCCAGCTCAAGATCGAGCGCGAAGCCGTCAAGAAAGAAAAGGACGAAGCCTCGCAGCGCCGCCTTGGCCTGATCGAAGAAGAGATCACCAAGCTCGAACGCGAATACGCCGACCTCGATGAAATCTGGAAGGCCGAAAAGGCACAGGTCGCCGGCAGCCAGCACATCAAGGAAGCCATCGAAAAGGTGCGCGTGCAGATGGAAGAAGCCAAGCGCCGCGGCGACTGGCAAAAGATGAGCGAGCTGCAATACGGCGAGCTGCCCAAGCTCGAGGCGCAACTCAAGGCAGCCGAAGCCGGCGGCAGCGAAAAGAAGGCCAACAAGCTGCTGCGCACGCAGGTCGGCGCGGAAGAAATCGCCGAGGTCGTTTCGCGCGCCACGGGCATTCCCGTGTCGAAGATGATGCAGGGCGAACGCGACAAGCTGCTCAAGATGGAAGAGCACCTGCATACGCGCGTGGTCGGTCAGGATGAGGCCGTGCGCCTCGTGTCGGACGCGATCCGCCGTTCACGCGCCGGACTCGCCGACGAGAACCGTCCGTACGGATCGTTCCTGTTCCTCGGGCCGACCGGGGTGGGCAAGACCGAACTGTGCAAGACGCTGGCCGAATTCCTGTTCGACTCGGAGGACCACCTCATCCGCATCGACATGAGCGAATTCATGGAGAAGCACTCCGTGGCGCGCCTGATCGGTGCGCCGCCGGGATACGTGGGCTACGAAGAAGGCGGCTATCTCACCGAACAGGTTCGCCGCAAGCCGTACTCGGTGATCCTCTTCGATGAGGTCGAAAAGGCGCACCCGGACGTGTTCAACGTGCTGCTGCAGGTGCTCGATGACGGCCGCATGACAGACGGACAGGGGCGCACGGTCGACTTCAAGAACACGGTGATCGTGATGACCTCGAACCTGGGCAGCCAGATGATCCAGTCGATGAGCCACGAACCGTATGACGTCATCAAGGCTGCGGTCATGAGCGAGGTGAAGACCTTCTTCCGCCCCGAGTTCATCAACCGCATCGACGAGGTCGTGGTGTTCCACGCGCTGGCGAACGAACATATCCAGTCGATTGCCCGCATTCAGCTGGAATACCTGCAGAAGCGGCTGGCACGATTGGAGATCGGCCTGATGGTGTCCGACCCGGCGTTGCTCGAAATCTCCAAGTCGGGCTTTGACCCGGTCTATGGGGCTCGACCGCTCAAGCGGGCGATCCAGGAGCACATCGAGAACCCGCTGGCGAAGGAAATCCTCGAAGGGCGCTTCGGTGCCAAGGACACCGTGGTGGTCGACGCCGAGGGCGGCGAAATCCACTTCCGCAAGCCCTCCTGAGCGTCAGCGCTACGCCGTCGAGAGAGCCACCCACGGGTGGCTCTCTTTTTGCGTTTTCCAACGGTGGCATGTCGCCGGCTTCCCGCCCGGCCCTCAATTGCCATACAGGCTGTAATCCTGCTGCGCCCCGCGCGCCTGTTCCGTGCGCCGCCCCAGGCGACGCACGGAGTCACGCACTATCAGTCGACCGTTGAGTAGCAAGGTACCGAACGGCGCCTCCGGGCGCGTGAGGCGCTGCTGAAGAATGCGGATCGCCTCGAACCCCAGCTCGCTTCGCGGTACATGCATCGATGTCAGCGCGACGTCGTCGATCTGCGCGAGATTGAAGCCGTCCATGCTCATCACCGAAATGTCTCGCGGCACCGACAGATTCAGTTCCCGCACGGCTTTCATCGCACCGGCCGCCATGAAATCCCCGCCCGCGAGAATGGCGGTCGGGTAGCGGTTCCTCGGCAGATGGGCGAAGTGGCCCAGCACTGCCTGCCGCGCCTCTTCAGCACCGAAGCCTCCCGTCGTGACCAGATTGTGTTCGTCCACGAAAGGCACGTTGGCTGCCGCGAAAGCATCGCGAATCCCGGCAAGGCGCCGTTCCATCGTCGCACGGCGCAGGCACTGCACGACAAGAATGTCGTGGTGTCCCTGCTGGATGAGCCAATCGGCACCGAACTGGCCGATCAATTGGTGATCGGGCAACACGGCGTCGAGTCGCAAGGTGGTGTCGCGACAATTGACCAGTACGCACGGCTTGCCCATGTCGGCGGCCATTTCGTGGACCAGAGGGTCGTCGATGCCAATCAAGATGGCGGCTTCGACCGACGGGTCGGCGATCTTCTTGAGGAACAACGCGACGTCGCAGTCCCGCTCTTCGAGCGGACTGTATGTCACTCGTGTGTCATAGGGGGAGACGGCCTCCCGCACCCCTTCGATCACCTTGAAATAGAAGATGTCCATGCGGACATCGAACGCCCTTGGCGGCGCAAAGATCGTGACCGTGCGGAACAACAGCCGCCCTGAAGAAAGGTCATGCAGAACGCCCTGCGTGCGGGCGCAGGCGAGCACCTTTTCCTTGGCGCGCGCGCTGACGTTGCCCTTGCCGGCCAGCACGCGCGAGACCGTGCTGATCGACAGGCCCGTCTGCTCGGCCAGTTGTCGAATCCTCAACTTACCCGGCAAGGGGAAACCCTCATGAAAATTTTTTCATACTCAACAATTATAGGCACTGCGGAGCATAGACCTCCATCAGCACCTTCCCTTGCACAGTCTCTGCAACTTTTTTCAGTAAAACCCTTTGCCTGCAATTCGGCGGGATTGCTAGCTTCCCGCCGTCGGCACATCTCGTTCCAGTGCCCGCCCCGGCCGCGATGACATCACGTGGCAAAAGATCACGCATAACAGGAGACAACCATGACCAACACGCTGAAGCGCGCGGCGCGCGGACTGCTTTCCACTTCGTTCGCCCTGGCGTTTGCCTGCGGTACGGCACAGGCAGCCGACAAGATGCGCCTGGCGCACGGCCTGCCGGAAGACAACCCCGTGCACATCGCAATGAAGCACTTTGCCGATGTGGTCAAGCAAAAGACCAATGGCGAAATCGAGATCACAGTGTTCCCCAACGGCCAGCTCGGGCAGGAACGCGAACTGCTCGAACAAGTGCAGAACGGCGTACTGGAAATGACCAAGGCCAACGCCGCGCCGCTGGAGACCTTCGTCCCCGAGTACAAAGTCTTCAACCTGCCGTATGTGTTCCGCGACAAGGACCATTTCTTCAAGGTCGTGCAGGGACCGATCGGCGAGTCGATCCTGGCGGCCTCCAAGAACAAGGGATTCGTGGGACTGACCTTTTACGATTCGGGCTCGCGCAGCTTCTACGCCAAGAAGCCGATCAACACGCCCGATGATCTCAAGGGCATGAAAATCCGCATCCAGCAAAGCCCGACGACGATCAAGATGATCCAGGCGCTGGGCGCCTCGCCGACCCCGATGCCTTGGGGCGAGGTCTATTCCGCCCTGCAAATGGGCGTGGTCGACGGTGCCGAAAACAACGTCACCGCTCTGACCAGCGGCCGCCACGGCGAAGTCACCAAGTTCTTCTCCGCAGACGAGCACCAGATCGTGCCGGATGTGCTGGTGATCTCCACCACCAAATGGGATTCGTTGAAGAAGCCGCAGCAGGACATCATCCGCGCCGCCGCCAGGGAATCGTTCGAACTCCAGAAAAAGTTGTGGGCCGAATTCGAGCAGACCGAACGCGCCAAGGCCGAAAAAATGGGCGTGAAGTTCATCACTCCCAACAAAGCGCCCTTCGTCGCCAAGGTCAAACCCATGATCGACGCCGAGCGCAAAAACGCCAAGATCGCATCCCTCCTCGACCAGATCGCCGCCGTCAAGTAAGTCACGCTGGTACCGTCGGCCCGCCCCGCGCGCGCCGACGGACAAGGAGCCATCTCATGCTGTTCACAATCAAGGCCGCGCTCGACCGCGTGCTGCAGGCGGCGCTCATCGTCTGCTTTTCGACGCTGTCGCTATGCGTACTGTGGCAGGTCATCAGTCGATACCTGCTCAACGACCCCTCGACTTTCACCGAAGAGTATTCGCGCTTCGCCGTCATCTGGCTGAGCCTGCTCGGCACCGCATACGCCTGCGGACGCATCGAGCACATGGCCTACACCATGCTCGAAGAAAAACTCACCGGCGCGGCGCTGCATGCGCACATGCGGGCGGTCGCGGTGATCGTGCTGGCCTTTGCCCTCGCGGTGCTCATCTACGGCGGCGGAAAGCTCGTGCTGCGGGCGTTCGAAGTGGAGCAACTCTCGGCGACGCTCGAAGTGCCCATGGGATACGTCTACCTGTGCATTCCCATCGCCGGCGTGGCGGCCGCTTTCTATCAGATCGTCATCATCGTGGCGCCCGGCCACGCCAGGCCGGCCGACGAGGTCGAGCAAGCCATCGAACACGTCGAAAAGGAGCTGCAGTCATGAGCACCGCCCTGTGGATCCTAACGATCGTCTTCATCGGCCTGTTGATGTTCGGCGTGCCGGTGAGCTTTTGCATCGGCATCGGCACGCTGCTGGCGTTGTTCACCGTCACGCCCACCGTCGACGCCGCGCTCATCGTCTCGGCCCAGCGCATCGCGTCGAGCCTGGACAGCTTCACGCTCGTCGCAATCCCATTGTTCATTCTTGCCGGCAGCATCATGAATACCGGCGGCATCGCGGCGCGCCTCATTGATCTGGCCAAGGTGCTGGTCGGCTGGATGCCGGGTTCGCTCGCGCAGATCACCGTGGTGGCGAATGCGCTGTTCGGTGCCATTTCGGGCTCTGCCGTGGCAAGCGCCGCGGCGGTCGGCTCGGTCATGTCGCCGTTGCAGCGCAAGGCCGGCTACAATATGCCCATCTGCGCTGCCGCCAACGTGGCCGCATCGCCCTGCGGCCTGCTGATTCCGCCGTCCGGCGCGCTCATCGTGTACTCGTTGATTTCGGGTGGAACCCCGGTCGACGTACTGTTCGTGGCCGGCTACATCCCGGGCATCCTGATGGCGCTGTCCGTCATGATCTGGCTGTGGATCGTGGCGATGCGCGGCGACCTGCCGCGCGAAGTCCATCGCTATTCGATGGGCGAATCGATGACGATCTTTCTGCGCGCCCTGCCCGCACTGGCGATGATCGTGATCGTCATGGGCGGCATCGTCGCCGGCATCTTTACGGCGACCGAGGCGGCGGGCGTCGCAGCGTTCTACACGTTCGTCCTCGGCAAGTTCTTCTACCGCAGCCTGTCGTGGCAGACGCTGGCACGCAGCATCCTCGATGCCTCCGTAGGCACCGCTGTCGTCATGCTGATGGTCGGCGTGTCGATGACAATGTCGTGGCTGCTCGCCAGCACGGGCTCGGTCCAGGCCATCGCCAACGCAATCATCGCCATCTCGGACAACCCGTACACGCTGTTGCTGATGTTCAACGTGCTGATGCTGCTGCTCGGCACCTTCCTCGACATCACGCCGGGGCTGCTGATCTTCACGCCGATCTTCCTTCCGGTGGCGGTGAAACTGGGCATATCGCCGGTGCACTTCGGCATCATCATCGTGTTCAACCTGTGTATCGGCATTGCTACGCCCCCGGTCGGCAGCACCCTGTTCGTCGCCGCACGCGTCTCGCGCGTCAGCCTCACCGAGCTGACCCGTCCGCTGCTTCCGATGTTCGCCTTCGAAATCGCCGCCCTGATGCTGGTGACCTACATCCCCGCGCTGTCGCTGTGGTTGCCCGAGGTACTGCTCGGCAAGGTCAGTTGATGCCGCGCGTCCACTCCGCCTGACCACGCCGGGCGTGCCACGCACGCCCGGCCCCGCAAAGACTCCGCAGGCGCCGATCCGGCCGCGGGCAAGACGCCTGCCGCCCCACGCTCGACGCCCCTTAGGAAAGAACCATGAACACCAATCCGCAGTTTTCGCTTCACTCCAGATCCGGCAATCACGTCACGCTGAACTCGCCGGAAGGACACGTCGCCCACATTTTCGTGCTCGAAGAGGACATCGTCCGCGTCCTGGTTCTACCGCACGGCAAGCTCAATCTGTCGCAGACGTGGGCCATCGCGCCCGGTCTGGAAGACGTTGCCGCCGAAGGCCGCGACCGCATGGATACGAGCGGCTTCTCGCTGCCCGCGTACGCGCTGGAGACGACGCGGGAATCCATCGTCGTGCAGACAGGCAAGGTCCGCCTGACCATCCGCTTCGACGGTCTGCAATGCGCGTGGGAAACGAATCGCGGTGGTCAGTGGCTACCCGCCGCGGCCGATCGCCCCACGCAGAGCTACAATTTCGGATGGTGGGACGAGCGCGTCTATCACTACCTGCGCCGGGAGCGCGACGACATGTACTTCGGACTGGGCGAGCGCGCGGGCGAAGCCAACCGGCACGGTCACAGCTATCGCATGTGCAATCTCGACCCGATGGGATATGACGCACGGCGCACCGATCCGCTGTACAAGCACATCCCCTTCTATCTGACCTACAAGCCAGGCACGGGCGCGGCCTACGGCCTGTTCTACGACACGCTGTCCGACTGCACCTTCGACATGGGACGCGAGCTGGACAACTACCACGGCCACTATCGCTACTTCGTGGCCGACCACGGCGACCTGGATCTCTACTTCATCGCCGGCGACACGCTGGCCGACGTTACGCTGCGCTACACATGGCTCACGGGACGGCCGGCCTTCACGCCACGATGGGGGCTGGGCTATTCCGGCTCGACCATGACGTACACCGATGCCCCGAATGCGCAGGAACGCATGAACGAATTCCTCGAAGGCTGCGCCGAGCACGACATCCTGTGCGATTCGTTCCACCTGTCGTCGGGCTACACCTCGATCGATGGCAAGCGCTACGTCTTTAACTGGAACCACGACAAGTTCCCGGACATCAGGCGCTTCGTACAGGACTATCTCGACAAGGGTCTCAAGCTCTGCCCGAACATCAAGCCGTGTCTCCTGCAGGACCATCCACGCTTTGCCGAAGCGCGCGATGCGGGCTTGTTCGTCCATGATCTGGACGGTGCGCCGACGGCCGTGCAATTCTGGGACGAAACCGGCGCTTACCTCGACTTCACCAATCCGGCGACCATTGCGTGGTGGAAGGCCCGCGTCACCGATGCCCTGCTCGAATACGGCATCGCCGCCACCTGGAACGACAACAACGAATTCGAAATCTGGAGCGATACGGCGCTCATCCATGGCTTTGGCGCGCCACGCCCGGCGCGCGAGTTGCGTCCGCTGCAGACGCTGCTGATGCTCAAGAGCTCGCGCGCCGCACAATCGGAGTATTCGCCCGGCAAGCGCCCCTTCCTGGTTTCGCGCTCGGGCGCGGCCGGCATGCAGCGCTATGTGCAGACATGGTCGGGCGACAACTACACGAGCTGGGACACCCTGCGCTACAACATCAAGATGGCATTGGGCCTGGCGATGTCCGGCGTCTCCAACACCGGGCACGACATCGGCGGCTTCGCCGGCCCGGCGCCATCGCCTGAACTGCTCGTGCGATGGGTGCAACATGGCATCTTTCTGCCGCGCTTCTCCATCCATTCATGGAACGATGACGGCAGCGTCAATGAGCCGTGGATGTACCCGGAGGCCACGCACCACATCCGCGAACTGATCCGCTTCCGCTACCAGCTCATCCCGTATCTGTACGACCTGCTATGGCGCTCGCACCAGCGCTATGAACCGATCCTGCGTCCCACGTTCTATGAATTCCCGGACGATGCGCGCTGCTACGTCGACAGGGACGACACCATGCTGGGCGATCGTCTGCTGGTGGCCTCCGTCGTCGAACCCGATCAGCGTGAGCGCCGCGTGTACCTGCCTGCCGGCGCAGGCTGGTACGACTTCTGGACGAAGGAACGCTATGGCGGCGGGCAGGACATCGTCCTGCCGGCGCCCATGGATCGCCCGCCCCTGCTCGTGCGCGAGGGCGCGATCCTGCCGCTGAACATCGCCGAACAACACTTCGCGCAGCCGGCGGACGAACGCGCTTTCGCGCTCTTTCCGGCGCAAGGTGTCGGCCGGCATGTCGAAACCTGCTTCGAGGACGACGGCGAAAGCGAAGCCTATCGCCAGGGACAGTACGGCGGCTGGAAAGTGACGGTGGACACGGCGAACGAACGGATCGCCGTCGAAGTCGTCGCCACGGGCGCATGCCCGCCAGCCCAGCGCGAAGTGGCGCTGTTGCTGCCGCCGCATGAAGTACGACCGATCGAAGCCGTGGCCGCGCGCATCCTGAGCGACCGCATCGAACGCGACTGGCGGCGTGTCCGCCTGGCGCTCGACTGAACCCGTCGCGCACATACCGTTCATACGCAGTCCCGGCCTCTCCCCGGGACCTTCAACGGCCGCTGCGCCATCGGTGCGGCGGCCTTTTTTTACATCGACGAGTACGCTTTCCCCTGCTTCGTGCCGCCGCGCGCGCCGCTCTTGATGTCATAGACCTGCCCGCGATACGGCGACTCGGGCGAGATGATCACCCAGGTCTGCGTGCTATCGGTGATGGGGTCGTACGGGAGGCTGCGCAGATATTTGAGCGTGACCAGTTCGCTCAGCGAGTCGGGATAACGCCCCTGATCGGCGTAGAACTTGTCGATGGTCTCGCGCGTGGTGCGCAGATTTTCCGCCAGGATGCTCTCCTTGGAGCGATCGAGGCTATTGAAGTAGCGCGGGACGGCCAGCGTGAGCAGCAACGCGATGATCGCCATGACCACCAGCAGCTCCACCAGCGTGAAGCCGCGCGATTGCATACGAACAACCAGGCGTTGCCTCAGGCTCATGGCTCGTCGCGATTGGTGCGCATGCCGCCTTGCTGCGACGAACTGTTGAAGCCGTTGTTCTGGTTATTCTGGTTGTACTGGTTGCCTTGCTGGCGTTGCGCGTTACTGTTGCCGCCTTCGTTCTCCGGCGTGGTGGTCACCACGTCCTGCCCCGTGCCGGTTTCGTTTTCTGCGCGATGGCCGCGAATGCCCGTGACCGTGCCGGCGTCGAACTGGGCCGACGCGGCCGACGGCCGATTGATGGCGCGGATCAGGTGGGGCGTGATCGAGAGCACGATTTCGGTCTTCTTCTTTTCGTCGTGCTGGCTACCGAACAAGCGTCCCAGAATCGGAATGTCACCGAGTGCGGGCACCTTGGACATCGACTTGCTGTCTTCGTCCTGGATCAGGCCGGCGAGGATCTGGTTTTCGCCATCCTTGAGCCGCAGCACCGTCGACGCGTTGCGGGTGCCGATGCGATAGGCCAGCGTTCCGCTTTTCGTCTGCGTGGTGTCGAGGATGTTGCTCACCTCCAGCGCCAGCTTGATGACGACCTGGTTGTCCGGATACACCTGCGGCTCGACGTCGAGCTTGAGGCCGACATCCACGTAGTTGATGTTCTCGCTGACAAAGCCTGTCGACGTCGCCGTCGAACTGATATTGGGCACGCGCTCGCCGATCAGGATCTTGGCCTTCTCTTTGTTCTTGGCGCGGATGCGCGGGTTTGCCAGCAGGCTGACATCGCCATCGGTGGCATGCGCGTTGATGCTCATCGGCCCCACTGTGGCGCCGATGCGTCCGGGCGTGAGCTGCATCAGGTCGCGCAAGGTGAGCGGCACCGTCGAATCAAAACTCGATCCGCTCTGTAACTGGAACGGCAGCGCATTGAGCTGCAACTGGGACGGCCATTCGACGCCGAGATCCTGCAACAGCGAACGGCTGACTTCGAGGATTTCGACGTCCAGCATCACTTCGGGCTCGGGCACGTCGTGCATGGCGACGAGTTTCTCAGCCATGCGGATGGCCTCAGGCGTGTCGCGCATGACGATCATGTTCAGCTTGTCGTCGACCACCACGTCGCGGAAGCGCAGCACCGTTTTCAAGCTGTTGGCCACAGCCTTGGCGTCGGCGTTGCCCAGGTGGAAGCTCTTCACCACCAGTTGCTGGTAGTCCTGCTGCTTGGTCGGCTGGTCCGGATATACGAGCAGCGTGTTGTCATCGAACTGGCGCGTGGCCAGTTGCGAAGTCATCACGATCTTCTTGATGGCGCTCTCGACCGTCGTGTTGTTGAGGAAAACCGTGGTCTTCAATCCGGGCGGCACATCGCGGTCGACGATGATGTTCAAGCCCGATGTCTTCGACAGCACATCGAAGATCGACCGGATCGAGGCATCGCGGAACTGCAGCGACACGCGCTTCTGCATCGCTTCGACAAACGGGTCGACCGGTGCCGGCGGCGGCACGGGCTTGGGCTTTGAAGCATCGATGGCGGCCTGCAGGCTACGCATGCGCACCAGCGCCCGATCGCCGAATCCGCTGATGACGCTGGCCTGTCCGTACAGGCTCTCGGCGTCCGCCCAACGCTGCTGGCCCATGGCCTCATCGCCGCGCGTCAGCAACGCGGTGCCCAGGCGTTCGCGTGCCGACAGGAACGCCGCGCGTACCTCGGCATTGTTGGGCGCTTGCTCGTACACGCCCTTGAGCGTGTTGTAGGCGTCCTGGTAGCGCCCCTGGTCCATGTACGTCTTGCCCTGCTCCAGTTCGGAGCGCAAAGGCTGCATGGCACAGGCGGCGAGCAGTACCAGCATCAGGCCCAGAACGGGCACATGCAAACGCTGCAAGAATCCACATCTCATTGTTGTACACCCTCTGTCGGGATGATGTGCGTCACTCGGTTCTGCTGATCGGTCACGACCACTTCGTTGTCACGGATCGCGTCGACACGGTACTCATCGAGTGTCGTCCCTTCGCGTCCAACCAGTACTTGTCCATCCCTTTCGAAGAACGCCGTCCACTTGCCGTCCGCCAGTTGTTTGCCAATGAAACTCAGCTTCAACACAGGCGGCGGTGGCGCCTGTTGCGGAGGCGGAGGCGGCGGTGGCGGCGGTTTCGGCACGAACTCCGGCGCGAACAGGTCCGACTCTTCCGCCGTCGCAGGCGCGGCGACGACCGCACTGCGCGGAACGGGTTGTTCGATCGTCGTCGCCGCATCGCCGGCCGGCGCGGTGTCGTTCGCAGCCACCGGAGGCGCGGCGGGCGCGGCACGCGCCACGGGCTCGGCGACCGTGGCGGACGGCGTTTTGTCGCCGAAGATGGCCAGCCATGCGGCCACCAGCAGCAAGGCGCCCAATATCAATAGCCGTCGATTGGCCTTCACGGGGCGTTCTCCGGCGTGCGTTCCCAGATGCTCAGGTAGAGCTGCCCGTCCACCACGTTGGACGTGGCGAACTGCCGCTTGAGTGTCATCTGGTCGATCGAAAGCGCGGGCACCTCGGTCAGCATGCCCAGCGCAAATCGCTTGATCGCCGCGTACTGCCCACGCACGGGCAGCGCAATCTGCAACTGCGCCACTGGCAGGCGGCTACCATCGGCGCTGCGATTGACGACGCGACGGTAATCGGCCTGCGACACCGACACGCCATGCTCGGCGGCCAGCGCAAAAATCCGCCGCAATGCCTGGCTGGTCTTGGCGGGATCGGACAGCCGCGTCTGGAACGCCTGGGCCGGCGGCAACACGGGGCGAGCCTCGGCCGGCTGCGTCTGCACGCGAGCCAGGCGATCCTGTTGCTGGGCAAGTTCGTGCGATGCGCGCGGCACCGACACGCCCCAGGCGAAAAGGCCGGCGACCATCGCCAGGACGGCAAGGAAAGGCAGCAAACCTTCGCGCCGCCAGGTGATCTCCAGCCACAGGCGCGCACGCGCGCCGTCGATGCGGGGTATGCGCTTCATCGAGCCACCTCCCCGCGCGGTGTCGCGGCAGGCGCGGCGGTCGGCGCTTCCAGCGTAAAGCGCATGGCTGTCACGTTGTCGCCGAGGTTGACGACCTCCTGCTTGACGAGGGTGATCTGGGCAAACATCGGGTCGTGCCGGATGCCGTCGACATACGGAATCGCATGATCGATGTCCGGTGCGTCGATGACCATCTTCACGCTTTGCCGCGCCACGCCGAGTTCGATGGAAATCATCGATACGCCCGGTGTCAGCGAGCGTTCGAGATTGCTCATGATATTGGCCCACGGATAGTTGAGCCCGGCCACCGCGCCCGCCACAAGTTCGGCGTCGTCGGGCGACAACTGCACGGCTTGCGCAGTGGCGGCCGGATCAGCGGCATCGCGGGCAGCCTGCAGACGAGCGACGGTGTCATTCACCTGCGCGGTCCTCTGCGCGAGCCTCCACGCCACCGCCGCGCCAGAAGCCAGCATCACCACGCCGATAACCAGAAAGGCGGCGGCGATGCGGTGAGCGGTGCGATGCGAATCGAGCGCCAGCGCACGCGAACGGCCGGAGAAGTCGATACGCGTCGGCGTCATGCGCGCGCGCCTTCCACCGCCAGCGCCGCACCCGGCATATTGCCGCCGGCCGCGCTGGCCAGCCCGCGCTCCAGCACCACCGCCTGCCAGTCGCTGTGCGGATCGGGCTCCACGGCAAACGGCAGCGCACCAGCGAACACTACCTTGACAGGCATCGCGTACCCGCCGCGCAGGCACTCGGTCTCCAGCCGCGACACAAGGTCGTGTGCCACATGCCCTGCCTCGTGCCGCAACTGGCGCACGAACATCGGCGCGCCACCGCTGAGCAGGATGGCGAGGTAATGGTCATGACCGAACACGACCAACCATGCCTCGTCTGGTATGCGCGCGGCATTGCGGTTCAGGGTGCGCACCGCAGCGGGCACCACGGAATCGAGCTTCCAGCCAGCGCGCGCGGCGCACGTACTCAACGCCAGCGTGAGCGACCGCGGCACGGCGGCCGCCAGGATGCGCCCCGAGGCACGCCAGTCGGCTTCGATGTGCCACTGGCTGGCGACTTCGCCAAAAAGCGCCTCGAAGCGGCCGGCGGCCAGCGCGTGGAGCTCGTTCAGGCTTGAAATGCCTGCCGGCACATCCACCAGCCAATAACGCGCCAACGCATCGGCCAGCGTCACGTTCAGCACGCCGCGCCGCACCTTGCTCTGCGCCATGGCCGCGGACAGTGCCGTTACCCAATCGAGGCCGACCGCCGTGGCACCCAGGTCATGGTCGAAAGGCAGTTGCGCCGCGGATTGCCAGCCGCCTTCGCGCCACGCGCAGATGGCGATGCCGTCGGCATCGATCCCCATGGTGAGCCGTTCAGGACGCCAGCGTGACACGCCGCACCTCCTCCAGGCTCGTCTCGCCACGCGCCACCAGCGCCAGCGCTTCTTCAAACAGACTGCGCGTGCCGCCTCGGCGTGCGGCTTCCATGATCTGCCGCACCGAACGACGCTCCACGATCAGCTCGGCGATCTCGGGATTCATCATCAGCACTTCGGCAATCGCCTTGCGGCCCCGGTAGCCGGTGCCGCGGCAATCGCCGCAACCGCGCCCGCGCATGAATCGATATCCCGTGACAGCCGAGCGTACGAGCTGTGCAGCCGCCAGTTCTTCGTCGTCCGGCTCGTACGGCGTGGCGCAGTGGCGGCAATTCAGCCGCACCAGGCGTTGCGCGGTGACGCCATTGAGCGCGGACACGAACGAGTACAGATCGACACCGATGTGGTGAAAGCGGCCGAACACGTCATAGACGTTGTTGGCGTGCACCGTCGACAGCACGAGGTGCCCGGTGAGCGCCGACTGCACGGCGATCTCGGCGGTCTCCTTGTCGCGGATCTCGCCGACCATGATCTTGTCCGGGTCGTGCCGCAGGATCGAACGCAGTCCGCGCGCGAAGGTCAGCCCCTTTTTGTCGTTGACCGGAATCTGCAGGATGCCGGGCAATTGGTACTCGACCGGATCTTCGATGGTGATGATCTTGTCGCGGCCACTGTTGATTTCGGATAGCGCGCCGTAGAGCGTGGTGGTCTTGCCCGAACCCGTCGGGCCCGTCACCAGCACCATGCCGTAGGGCTCCTGCACGAGTCGACGCAGGATGGTCAGCGTGCGGGCATCCATGCCCGTGGCATCCAGCGACAGCGAGCCGTACTGCTCCACCATGGCGCGCTTGTCGAGGATACGGATCACGGCGTCTTCGCCGTGAATGCTCGGCATGATCGACACGCGCAGGTCGATCTCGCGCCCGCGCGCCTCGACACGGAAGCTGCCGTCCTGCGGCACGCGGCGCTCGGCGATGTCCAGCTCGGACAGCACCTTGATGCGCGAGATGATCTGCTCGGCCAGCGCTACGCCCGGAATCTTGGCGATCTCGTCGAGCACGCCGTCGATGCGGTACTTCGACACCATGCCGCTTGCCGTCGATTCGAGGTGGATATCGCTCGCGCCGATCTTGAGCGCGTCGTACAGCGTGGAATTGACCAGCTTGACGGCCGGGCTGGTGGCGTCGGACACCGACGCGAAGGACAAGCTCTCCAGCGCCTTGCCGTCACGCCGGTCGGTATCGGCATCGGCGAGCAGGCTGTCCATGGCGCGCATGGATTCTTCCTGCTTCGACAGGTACGCGAGGATGTCACCCTCGAGCGCGAGCCGGTATTCAAGCGATCGATGGGCGATGCTCTCCAGCCAGACTTGCAGATCGGCGTCGAAGGGGTCCGAGATGGCCGCGATCATGGCTTCGCCCTGGCGCAGCAAGACGCAGTGGCGTTGCTGTGCGCGGGCCAACGGCAGCACGTCGAAGGCCGGCACGCAATCGAGCATGTCGGCGGTTTCGATCACCGCATAGCGCAGGCGCGTGGCCACGGCTCGCAACAGGTCGCGCGACGGCAGGCCGGTCAGGGTTTCGAGTTCGCTCATGGCACTGCGCCCGCTCGCCTGCGCAGCGGCGCGCCCACGCGCCAGGATAGCGATGTCGAGCATGGCGGCCGGGTCCGGATCGTTGAGCGGCGCGTTCATTGCAGCGACCCCGCCAGATCGAAGATCGGCATGTACAGCAACACGACGATCAGCCCGATGACGATACCGATGAAAGCCATCAGCGCCGGCTCGAACACCTTGGAGAAGCGTTCGATCCAGCGCGCGCTTTCGCCTTCGTAGAACAATGCGGAGCGCGTCAGCATGGCGCCCAGTTGGCCGGAACGCTCGCCCACGCGCAGCATGCGCAACGCGATGGGTGTCGACAGGCCATGCAGTTCGAACGCCCTGGATACCGGCTCGCCATTGGCGATCTCCCCGCGCGCGGCCACCAGCCTGGCGCGCGAATCGGGCGCCACGGTGCCGCCCACCATGTCGAGCGCGGTCAGGATCGTGATACCGCCTTCGAGCAGCATGCCCAGCGTGAGGTACATGCGCGAGAGTTCCAGGATTCGCGCGCGTTCAGCGATGCCCGGCACGCGAGCGGCCAGTTGCGACCAGCGTCCCTCACGCGTAATGCGGCGCAGCGTGTAGACAATGAGCACGATGATCGACGCCACGACAACGCCGACCGACGCCGCGTGCGCGGAAAGGAAATCGCCCCAGCCGAGCAACAGCTTGGACATCCATGGCAGATCGCGGCCGCTGTCTTTGTACACCGATGCGAACTTGGGCACGACGTACGCCATGAGGAACAGCGCCACCATGCCGCCAACCGAGAACAGCACGCAGGGATAGATCAGTGCGCTGACGATGCGGCTACGCACCTGTTCGACGCGCGTCTGGTAGTCCACGTAGCGCGCCAGGGCCTGCGGCAGATCGCTGGTGCGCTCGGCCGCTTTGACGATGCCGATGAACAGCGGCGGAAAATGCTCGGGCTGCTGGGCCACCGCGTCGGAAAAGCGCAGCCCCTCGCGCATGCGGGTAATGAGCGCAGCCATGATGGCGCGCGAGGATTCGTTGCTTTCTTTCTCGATGAGCGCTTCGAGACCTTCGACCAGGGACAGGCCGGCTTCAAGCAGGGCGAGCAGTTCCTGGCTGAACATCACCAGCGAGAAAGCCCCACGCCCGCGCCGCCGCGCCCGGCCCTGCCCCAGCGCCTTGACGGTGACCGGGGTCAGCCGCTGTGCCTCGGCCGCGCGGTGGGCGGCAGCGGCGTCTTCGGCTTCCAGCCGCACCGTCTGCATTTGCCCACCTGAGCCGAGCGCGCGAATTTCGAACTGCATGATTGCAGTCGACCGGCGGCTCAGTTGGTAATGTCGGCCGCGGTATCAGTCCCGCCGGGCTGACCGTCGCTACCGTACGAGAGAATGTCGAAATCCTTGCCGCGCGTGCCCGGGCTTTTGTAGCTGTAAGCCTTGCCCCACGGATCGAGCGGCACGTCTTTCTGAAGATAGGGTCCGTTCCAGCGATTGGCGCTGGCCGGTTTGTTGAGAAGCGCCGCCAGCCCTTCCGAGGTGGTGGGATAGCGTCCGACGTCGAGCCGGTAGGTATCCAATGCCTTGGCAAAGGCTTCGATCTGCGCCTTGGCGACGCTCTGCTCGGATTTGCCGAGCTGAGAAAAATACTTGGGACCGACATAGGCGGCCAATAGGCCGATGATCGCTACGACAACCAGCAGTTCAAGCAGGGTGAAACCGGAACGACGACCCCCTGCCCACGTGAATCTCGTGTTGGCATGCATCTGTCCACATCCTTTGGTCATTCTGCGAGACCCGTGCGCCTTGGCTGCCGGGCCTGCTAGTTATTCGGGCATCCCAGTAGGAAAGCTCCGGCAGTATGCTGCCATAAACCTGAAGGAAGTCCAACGCCGCAATGACGACCGTCCATCGGCCGGAAAGCCGCGCCACCTCGTCGTTTCGACGGATTTCCCAGCGTTTACGACAACCGGTAACATGCCACTTTTTTCATGGTGCAACGCCGCAGACCGAGTCCGGCCTTCATTGAGCCGCCTGATATACTCACGCGGTTTTCCATAACGATGCGAGCGGCAACATAGCCGCCGGAAACCATGCAACCCAACAAGCCCATGCGGCCCCTGCCGCAACTCATCTTTGCCAGCCGATGGCTGCAACTGCCCCTCTACATGGGGCTGATCCTCGCCCAGTGTGTGTACGTCGTGCACTTCTGGGTCGAACTCGTCGACCTCATCGGCGCCGCCATGGGCCACCAGGCGTCGCTCGACCACATCACCCAAGCGGTGGGCTATGGCGCGGACGCCGGCAAGCTCACCGAGACAACCATCATGCTGGTCGTGCTGGGCCTGATCGACGTGGTGATGATCTCCAACCTGCTGATCATGGTGATCGTCGGCGGCTACGAGACCTTTGTGTCGCGATTGCACATCGAAGGCCACCCGGATCAGCCGGAATGGCTCTCGCACGTGAATGCCTCGGTGCTCAAGGTCAAACTGGCCACGGCCATCATCGGTATTTCGTCGATCCACCTGCTCAAGACGTTCATCAATGCCGACGCGCACAGTGAGAAGACCCTGATTGCGCAAACGGTCATCCACGTCGTATTCCTGCTCAGCGCCATGGCCATCGCGGCAACCGACCGCCTGATGGCCCCTGCCCTGCAAGAAGACGAAACCGCCAGCAAAAAAGCCAGCCACTAAAGGTCCGATCCCATGAGTACGATTCGCCAGGCCGACCTGATCGACAGCGTCGCCAACGCACTGCAGTACATCAGCTATTACCACCCGGTCGACTACATCAAGAACCTCGCCCGCGCCTACGAGCTGGAACAGAGCCCGGCCGCCAAGGACGCGATGGCGCAGATCCTGATCAACTCGCGCATGTGCGCCGAAGGCCATCGCCCGCTGTGCCAGGACACCGGCATCGTCACCATTTTCGTCAAGGTCGGCATGGACGTGCGCTGGGAAGGCTTCAGCGGTTCGCTCGACGACGCCATCAACGAAGGCGTGCGCCGCGCCTACAACGACCCGGACAACAAGCTGCGCGCCTCGATCCTGCTGGACCCGGCCGGCGCCCGCAAGAACAGCCGCGACAACACGCCGGCCGTCATCCATTACGAAGTCGTACCCGGCGACAAGGTGGACATCACCGTGGCGGCCAAGGGTGGCGGCTCCGAGAACAAATCCAAGTTCGTCATGCTCAATCCGTCCGACTCGATCGTGGACTGGGTGCTCAAGACGGTGCCGACGATGGGTGCGGGCTGGTGCCCGCCGGGCATGCTCGGCATCGGCATCGGCGGCACGGCCGAAAAGGCCATGGTGTTGGCCAAGGAATCGCTGATGGACCCGATCGACATGCCGGAACTCATCGCGCGCGGCCCGTCGAACCGCATCCAAGAGCTGCGCATCGAACTGTGGGAAAAGGTCAACGCGCTCGGTATCGGCGCGCAGGGGCTGGGCGGCCTCACCACGGTGCTGGACGTCAAGATCCTGGATTACCCGACGCACGCCGCCAGCCTGCCGGTCGCGATGATCCCCAACTGCGCGGCCACGCGTCACGCCCACTTCACGCTGGATGGTTCTGGCCCCGTGGCGCTCGAGGCGCCCTCGCTGGATGACTGGCCCTCGCTGACCTATGACAGCTCCAAGGGTAAGCGTGTGAATCTCGACACCGTCACGCGCGAAGAAGTCGCTTCGTGGCAACCGGGCGACGTGCTGCTGCTCAACGGCAAGATGCTCACCGGCCGCGACGCCGCGCACAAGCGCATCGTCGACATGCTCAACAAGGGCGAACAACTGCCGGTCGACTTCCGCGGCCGCTTCATCTACTACGTCGGCCCGGTCGACCCGGTGCGCGACGAAGTCGTCGGCCCCGCCGGCCCCACCACTGCAACGCGCATGGACAAGTTCACCGAGCAGGTGCTGTCGCAGACCGGTTTGCTCGGCATGATCGGCAAATCCGAACGCGGCCCGGCGGCCATCGAAGCCATCAAGAAGCACAAGTCTGTGTACCTGATGGCGGTGGGCGGCGCGGCCTACCTGGTGTCCAAGGCCATCAAGAGCTCGAAGGTGCTCGGCTTTGCCGACCTCGGCATGGAAGCCATCTACGAGTTCGAGGTGAAGGACATGCCCGTCACCGTCGCGGTCGATTCCGCCGGCACTTCGGTCCACCAGACCGGCCCCAAGGAATGGCAGGCCCGGATCGGCAAGATTCCAGTCGTCACGCAGTAAACTCCACGGCGGAATCACCCGACCTTAAAAAACGCGGCAATGCCGCGTTTTTTATGCCCTGAACACCAATCTCCCTGAAGTGTTGCCAGCCATCAAGAACACGCCCGGATCTGGCCCGCCCGCCGAATACGGTGCTAGAAAATAGGGGACTGACTGTTTTCAGGGCGGCGGCAATGGATATCGAAAAATTATTTGCCAATCGAGAAGCAGACGAGGAAAAACTGCTCGCTTTCGGCTTCGTAGAAAACGATGACCGCTACACATATTCGGCCGAAATACTGAAGGGACAGTTCGAAACGCAGATTTCCGTCCTCAAAAACGGCAAGATCATTGCCGACGTTGTCGATGCCAGCAACAACGAAATATACGTTCCCTTCAAGATCGCGGGCGCCTCCGGACCGTTTGTTGGCGCTGTCCGAGCAGAGTGCGAGGAGTTGCTGACAACGATCGCCAGGCAGTGCTTTTACCTAGATGTCTTCAAGAGCAGCCAGGCAAGAGAGATCATCCGTTACGCAAAGGACCGATACGGCAGTGACCTCGAATTCCTATGGCCGAAATCCCCCAGGAACGCGATCCTCCGCAGGGGGGACAATGCCAAATGGTATGCCGCCCTCCTCACGCTCCCCCGGCACAAGATTGGACTGGCTGGCGACGAGATGGTGGAGATCATCGATTTGAGAATCGACCCATTGATCATTGATGCAACCGTCGATGGGAAGAAGTACTTCCCCGGCTACCACATGAACAAGCGCAACTGGTTCACCATCTGTCTGGATGGGTCGGTCCCGGCAAGCGAAATCTTCGGCTGGATCGATGCCAGCTACGGTCTGGCAAGAAAATCATGACTCGCTATGTGGCCTTCCTTCGCGGCGTCAGCCCGATGAATTGCAGGATGCCTGAACTGAAGCGCTGCTTCGAGGCCGCCGGTTTTTCCGACGTAAAGACCATCCTGTCGAGCGGAAACGTCGCGTTTTCCGCAGAGCCGGACATCGTCACCAAACTCGAAAGCACGGCTGAAGCAGCCATGAAAGATCACCTGGGCCGGGTCTTTTTGACCATCGTTCGGCCTTCGGCGTTTCTGCAATCCCTCATCGAACCGAACCCGTTTTCGGTATACGGACTGCCTGCCAGCGCGAAGGCCGTCATCACATTCCTGCGCAGGCCTTTCGAGGCACGCATTGGGCTTCCCATTGAACAGGAGCAGGCAAGCATCCTGAGACTCGACGGGACCGAGGTATTTTCTGCCTACGTCCCCAACGAAAAGGGGCCGGTGTTCATGGCCTTGCTGGAACGGACCTTCGGCAAGGAGATCACCACGCGGACGCTCGATACCGTACGCAAGTGCGCGCGGGCATAGCGCTACGAAATATGGGCAGGAGGGGCGCACCCTCCTGCCTCATTTGAAGCCGCGGCTCCACACACCTCGAATCGGGCAAACATCAGGCGCAGTGGTGCGGGTCCTTGGAAAGATCCCAATACATCGCCTCGATCTTGTGACCGTCCAGGTCACGTACGAAGCAGCCGTAGTAGGCCTCGCTGTAATGCGCCCGACCGCCGGGGTCGCCCTCGGCACTTGCCCCCGCCGCCAATGCGGCCGCGAAAAACGCGTCAACGGCTTCCTTCGTCGGCGCGATGAAGCCGAAGTGCGTACCGTTGCCAACGTTGGCGGGCTTGCCGTCGATGGGCGATTGCACCCAGAACTCGGGGAACTGCTTGCCGTAGGCGACGGCATTGAAGCCGGGGACCTCAAAAACGCGCCGCGCACCGATGGTCGCAAGCACGGCATCATAGAAAGCGATCGCGTCGGCAAAGCGATTGGTGCCGACAGAAACGTGCGACATGATTGCAGGAATGTCATCCATCTCGGCCATGCTTTTCTCCTCGTCAAAGTCCTGTTGATCGGCCGTCGCGCAAGCCTGCAGCAGCGTTGCATCGACGGCATGAGGACGAGCATAGAACAAAGCCTCCATTTCGGAGGCTTTGTTTTGTCATGCCACGGCGCCTATGCAGGGGCCTTTCGCATTACCTCAGGCGCGCCAGCACGCGCTCACGGCCCATGACTTCGAGCACGGCATCGATCGACGGCGTTTGCGGCACGCCAAGCAGCTTGACGCGCAGCGGAATCGCCACTTGCGGCATCTTCAGCCCGTGCTCGGTGCAGGTGTCCTTGATCGCTTGATTGAGCGCAGCACGTTCCCAGCTTGCATCCTTCAGGCGTGCGGCGAGCGACGCCAGCGCAGCGCGCGCCGTATCGGTCAGGTGTTGCGCGACCAACTCTTCGGACGGCGCCGGCGCCGTGTAATACGCAGCCGCCGCATCGGCCAGTTCAACCAACGTCGATACGCGCTCGCGATACAGCGTCACCACCTGCGCCAGATCGGGGCCGCCGTCGACCGACACGCCACGCGCGGCGAGGCGCTCGGCGCAATCGCGGGCCAACTCGGCCGGATCGGTCTGCTTGATGTAATGCGCGTTCAGCCACTTGAGTTTTTCGGTGTTGAACTGCGCGGCGGACGGCGTGATGTGGTCCAGATCGAACCACTCGACGAATTGCTCGCGCGAGAAGACTTCATCGTCGCCGTGGCTCCAGCCCAGGCGGCCGAGATAGTTGATGACGGCGTCCTTGAGATAGCCGTCTTCGTGATACTGCATGACGCTCACCGCGCCATGGCGCTTGGACAGCTTGGTGCCGTCGTCGCCGAGGATCATCGACAGGTGCGCATACTGCGGCAGCGTGGCGCCCAGTGCCTGCAGGATGTTGATCTGGCGCGGCGTGTTGTTGACGTGGTCGTCACCCCGGATGACGTGGGTGATGCCCATGTCCCAATCGTCGACCACCACGCAGAAGTTGTACGTGGGCGTGCCGTCCGGGCGCGCGATGATCAGGTCGTCCAGCTCGGTGTTGGAGATCTCGATGCGGCCCTTGACGAGGTCGTCCCACGCCACCGCGCCCGCGGTCGGATTCTTGAAACGCACCACCGGCTTCACGCCTTCGGGCACGGCAGGCAGCGTCTTGCCCGGCTCGGGGCGCCAGCGACCGTCATAGCGCGGCTTTTCACCGCGGGCGCGCTGCGCTTCGCGGATGGCGTCGAGTTCTTCCGGGGTGGTGTAGCAGTAATAGGCGGTGCCAGCGTCGAGCATCTGCGCGAGGACTTCCTTGTACCGCTCCATCCGCTGCATCTGGTAGAACGGGCCTTCGTCCCAGCCCAGGTCGAGCCAGCTCATGCCGTCGAGGATCGCCTGCACGGCGGCCGGCGTGGAGCGCTCAAGATCGGTGTCCTCGATGCGCAGCACGAACTGGCCCTTGTGATGGCGGGCAAAGGCCCACGAAAACAGCGCGGTGCGTGCGCCGCCGATATGCAGGTAACCGGTCGGGCTGGGAGCGAAACGAGTGCGGACGGTAGTCATGCTGGAGCGATCTTGAATGCGACAAAGACCGCTATTGTAGGCGATTGCGCCACGCGGCGCCCCGCGCATGCCCTGCCCGTTCAGCCGTGCTGGCGCTGGTGCGACTGGATCACTTCGAGAAAAGCCATACCGTAGGCTTCGAGCTTGCGGTCGCCGACGCCAGAGAGTTGATACATCGCATCGAGGCTCATCGGCCGTTTTTCCAGCATCAGCTTGAGCGTGGCGTCGCCGAAGATCATGTAGGCAGGCACTTCCTGCTCTTCGGCCAGCGAGCGGCGGCACTGGCGCAAGGCGGCCCAGAGGGTGCGCGCCTCATCGGATTCGAATTCGATCTCGCGCCGCACGCTGGAAGCGCCGCTCGGCGCGGATTCGCGCACACGGCGCGCCTGGAACGCCGCCTCGCCGCGCAACACCGGACGGCACTCTTCCTGCAACAGCAGTCCGCCATGTTCCGACACGCCGACCAGCCCCTGCGCCACCATCTGGCGCAGCAGCGCACTCCATTGCGTGGCGGAAATATCCTTGCCGATGCCGAACGTCGATAGATTCTCATGACCGCGCTCGGTCACCTTCGGCGTGGCCTTGCCGGTGAGGATGTCGACCAGATGGCCCGCGCCGTAGCGCTGGCCGCTGCGGTAGATGGTCGACAGCGCCTGTTGCGCGGCCACGGAGGCGTCCCAGGTCTGCGGCGGATTCAGGCACATGTCGCAGTTGCCGCAGGGTTCGGACTCCTCGCCAAAGTAGCGCAGCAATACCTGCCGCCGGCACGCCGCGGCTTCGCAGTAGCCCAGCAGCGATTCGAGCTTGCGGCGCTCGACGCGCTTGATTTCGTCCGGCGCCTGCGATTGTTCGATCATCTCCCGTTGCAGCACCATGTCCTGCAGGCCATAGGCCATCCACGCGTTCGACGGCAGCCCGTCGCGGCCCGCGCGGCCGGTTTCCTGGTAATAGGCCTCGAGGCTCTTGGGCAGGTCCATGTGCGCCACGAAACGCACATCCGGCTTGTCGATGCCCATGCCGAAAGCGATGGTCGCCACCATGACGATGCCATCGCCGCGCACGAACTGCGTCTGATGCGATTCGCGCGTACTGGCGTCGAGCCCGGCGTGGTAATGCAATGCGCGCATGCCCTCGCCGCGCAACCACGCCGCGGTTTCCTCGACCTTCTTGCGCGACAGGCAATACACGATGCCCGAGTCGCCGTCGTGGTTGGCGCGGATGAAGCGCAGCAACTGCTTGCGCGGGTTGTCCTTCTCGACCACGGTGTAGCGGATGTTCGGGCGATCGAAACTGGCCAGGAAAACGCGGGCATCCGCCAGCGCCAGGCGCTGGATGATCTCCTGCCGCGTAGCGTCGTCTGCGGTGGCGGTGAGCGCAATGCGCGGAATCTCCGGGAACCGCTCGTGCAGCACCGACAACTGGATGTACTCGGGGCGGAAGTCGTGCCCCCACTGCGACACGCAGTGCGCCTCGTCGATGGCGAACAGCGCGATATGGGCGTGGTCGAGCAGATTCTGGAAGCGCCCGGTCATCAGCCGTTCTGGCGCCACGTACAGCAGATCGAGCTCACCGCCGACGAGCGCGCGCTCGACGGCGGCGGCTTCGTCATTGCTTTGCGTGGAATTGAGGTACGCGGCCTTCACGCCCAATTGGGTGAGCGCCTGGACCTGGTCCTGCATCAGTGCGATCAGCGGCGACACCACCACGCCGCAGCCGGGCCGCAGCAACGCCGGCACCTGGTAGCACAGCGATTTGCCGCCGCCCGTGGGCATCAGCACCAGCGCATCGCCGCCTTCGGCCACATGCTCGACGATGGCCGCCTGTTCGCCGCGGAAGGCGTCGTAACCGAAGACGTGGCGGAGCGTTTCGAGCGCCCGGGAAGATGCGGCCGGATTCATAGGGGCGCAATTTTACACGGGACGGGGCCGGCGACCCGCCGCCCCTCGATCAAGCGAAGGCTCACGCGGCGATTCAATGTGCCGGTCCGCGCAGGAGTCTCGTGATGCGCTCCCCGAGCACCAGCCCGATGGCCATCGCCCCGACGACGAAAGATGCCTTGACTATGTTGTAACTGGTGAAATCGACCAACTGCGCCGTAGCGTTCCCGTGCGACAGGGCAATCTGCATCGCGCCGCCAATGCCCTGGTACATGAGCACGCCGGGCATCATCGGCACCGCGCCGGCAAAGGCCACGGCCGCGAATTGCACGCGCAGGCGCTTGACCATCACGCTGGAAATGATGCCGATCGTGAAGCAGGCGAGCAGCGTGGAGGTTTCCAGCGGCATGCCGTGCTGCAGGCACACATAGCGGATGCCGTGGCCGACCATGCCGGCGATGATCGACGTCCACAGCACATGCCAGGGCGCATTGTAGAAAGCCCCGAAACCGCAGGCGGCCACGCCGGCCAACAGCATGTCGGCCCACAACTGGATGGTCACGCCGGAGCTTCCCGCCGGGACCGTGGTCCAGCCCAGCGTCAGCCAGCCGCCCAGGAACACCCCGCTCGCCGCCGCCAGCAGGATGCCGGCCGCCAGCCCCAGCCGGGGCAAGGCGGTGTGCATGTCGTTTTCGATGGCGTCGTAGAGTGTGTTGATGAGGTGCGGCCCCGGCACCAGCATCAGCGCCGGCACGATCAGGCACATGCCGGGGGTGGCAGTCCAGCCGGCATTGATGACGATGCCGCCAAGGATCGAGCCGATGAGCGCGGCGGTAAACGGCAGCGCGAAGAGCATCACGTGGCGCTTGGCCAGTTCCTGCCGCGCCAGCAGGCCGAGGGCCGAAGACAGCGCCACCGTCAGCGTCGCGCCCAGGTCTGCCGACAGCAGGATGGCCAGCGCGGCCGCCGCGGCGCCGAAGATCCCGGCCAGCAGCCAGCGATTGTGGCGCGGCGTGGTCTTTTCGACGGTATCGAGGCGCGCCAGCGCGGTCTTGATGTCGATATGGCCGGCGATGACGTCGTCCACGACTCGCATCACAGCGGCGTTGAGCCCCACGTTGATGCGTAATTCATGCGCGTGGTGATGCAGGCTGCCGCGCGGCGTGTGCAGCGAGATCGAGCAATATCCCGTATCGACGAACAGCGGGATGCCGAGGAACTCGGCCAGCTCGTGCATGCGACGGCGCAGCAGGCCCGTGCGCAGGTTGTATTCCAGCAACAGGCTGCCTGCACGGTGCAATAGCCGCAACGCATCCTCGTCGATGGGCGGGCTCGCGGACGAGCGGTCGAACATGAGTATTGCCATGGGTCGTAACGGACGATCGAATGACGGGTTGGCGACGGCTCGCAAGGATACTTGAACGATGCCTCGCCACGGCGAACGGCATCAATCGGGACGATCCGAGCGACAGGCCCGGAAAGTCGCTCCCGCAATGGTAAACTGCGCGGCTCGCCTTTTTGAACCGCCCCGCGCGCCTTGACCCATCCTTCGCCCACCGAACCCAGCCGCAAGCCGTCCACGCTCTCGACGTGGCTGAGCAGGCTCGTTGCGCTCGTATTCACCGCAGCGTTGATGGTGTGGTTCGTGCAGGGCGCACACTGGCAAGGCGTCGGAGCCCGGCTGGCCCAGATCCACATCTGGCAGCTGGCGGTGGCGGTGGCGGCTTTTGCCGTCACGTATCTGCTGCGCGCCGGTCGTGTCTACGACGAATTCCGTCGCACGACCGAAGTCAGCTACGCCGGCATCCTGCGCATCACCCTCGTTCACAACGCTTCGGTCAACATCCTGCCCTTCCGCAGTGGCGAAGCGGCTTTCCCGTTGCTACTGTCACGCTGGTTCGGCGTGGCGCCCACCCGCGCCGTGGCGGCCCTGCTGTGGCTGCGCATCCAGGATGCCTTCGTCGTGCTGGCGCTGGCGTCGCTGGTCTGGCCGGATCTGCCCGTCTGGCTGCGCTTGCTGTGGATCGGCGCGGTGGCTGCGGCGGCGTGGGCGATTCCCGCCTGGGCACGCAACCATCCGGAAGTCCTCGACAGCCACGGCAAGCTGCAGAAGATCACCATCAAGCTGCGCGCTGCACTCGCGGAATCCACGCGCGGCTCCATGCGGAGCTGGTTGTGGACGGTCGCAAACTGGTCGGTGAAGCTTGCCGCCCAGGCCTGGCTGCTCAGCGCCGTGCTCGGCAGCACGCTGGCCACCGGCATGGCCGGTGCGATGGGCGTGGAACTGGCCGCCATCCTGCCGATCCAGGGCGTAGCAGGCTTTGGCACCTATGAGGCCGGCGGCGCCGCGCTGATGCGTCCGCACGGCATAATGCTGGCCGACGGACTGCAAGCCGCGCTGGCGCTGCATCTTTTCGTGATCAGTTGCGCCCTGGTCGGCGGCGGCCTTGCCGCCGTACTGTTGCCGGGCGCACGCACAACGACAAATTCGATATCCGACACACCATGACGACCGAACTCCCCGTCGCAGTTCCGCAGACCGACCTGGCGCTGGAAACGCTGCCGCCCCACCGCCTGTCGGTGGTGGTGCCCATGTACAACGAAAAGGACAACGTGGCGCCGATGGTGGCGCGCGTCCATGAAGGGCTGGCGCACTACCCCTGGCCGTGGGAACTGATTCTCGTCGACGACGGCAGCTCGGACGACACGCCGCTCGAGCTGCAGCGCGCCGTCAAGCAATACGGTCCGCACGTGCGCGTGCTGGAACTGATGCGCAACTTCCGTCAGACCGCGGCCATGCAGGCCGGTCTGGATGCCGCGCGCGGCGACGTGGTCGTCACGCTCGATGGCGATCTGCAGAACGATCCGGTCGACATCCCGCGCATGGTGTCGCGCCTGCTGCGCGAAGACCTCGACCTCGTGGCCGGCTGGCGCAAGAACCGGCAGGATGGCCTCTTCCTGCGCAAGATTCCGTCACGCATCGCCAACCGCCTGATCGCCCGCATCACGGGCGTGCGCCTGAACGACTACGGCTGCAGCCTGAAAGTGTTCCGCGCATCGGTCATCAAGAACGTGCGCCTGTACGGCGAAATGCACCGCTTCATCCCGGCATGGCTGGCGACGGTGACCACGCCGCGCCGCATCCGCGAAGAAGTGGTCACGCACCATCCGCGCATCCACGGCGAATCCAAGTACGGCATCTCGCGCACCTTCCGCGTGATTCTGGACCTCGTGTCGGTGTTCTATTTCATGCGCTACCGCACGCGCCCCGGCCACTTCTTCGGCGGAGTCGGGCTGGTGTTGGGAGGCCTCGGCTCGCTGATCCTGCTCTACATGGCGTTCGTCAAGCTCGTGCTCGGCCAATCGATCGGCACGCGGCCGCTGCTGTTCGTGGGTTTCTTCTCGATCATCATGGGCGTGCAGTTCGTGCTGTCGGGCGTGATCGCCGAAACGCTGGCACGCATCTACTTTGAGTCGGGCGCGGCCAAGCAGTACCAGATCCGCGATCCGCACGTACCGGCCGACGCCGAAGACTGGCATCAAGCGCAATGAGCCTGTTCGCACCCGAGGGCCTGTCACCGCGCGCCCGCCTGCTGCTCCTGCTGTTGCCGCTGTTTGTCTTTACGCTGAATCTGGCGGGCGCACCGCTGTTCGATGTCGACGAAGGCGCGTTCTCCGCCGCCACGCGCGAGATGTTCGTGCGCCACGATTTCATCTCCACGTGGCTCAACGGCTCGCCGCGCTTTGACAAGCCGATCCTGATCTACTGGTGCCAGGCTTTCTTCATGTGGCTGTTCGGCCCGAGCGAGTGGTCATTCCGCCTGCCCTCGGCCATCGCTACCGCCGTGTGGTGTCATGCCGCCGGCCTGTTCGCCGCCCAGCGCGCGGGCAAGGATGCCGGCTGGATGGCGACCATCGTCGGCATGACCAGCATCGGTGTCTTCGCCATCGGCCGCGCCGCCACCGCCGATGCGCTGCTCAACATGCTGCTGGCGCTGACTCTGTTCGACGCCTGGCGGCACCTGGAAACCGGCGCGCGCGCGCCGCTGCTGCGCAGCTATCTGTGGATCGCACTGGGCGTGCTGACCAAGGGACCGATCGCGCTGTTGGTGCCGGGCGCCACCACGATGCTGTATTGCCTATTTTCGGGCCGGCTCGGCGACTGGCTGCGCAGCGTGTTCAACCCGCTGGGCTGGGTGATCCTGATCGCCGTGGCGCTGCCGTGGTACGCCGCTGAATACCACGTGCACGGGCAGGACTTCATCGACGGTTTCTTCCTCAAGCACAACGTCGAGCGTTTCTCGGGCCCGCTCGAAGGGCATTCGGGCAGCGCCTTCTATTACGTGCTGATGGTGCCGGTGCTGCTGCTGCCCTGGCTGTCCTGGCTGGTGGCGGCCGTCGGTCATCTGGCGAGCGACCTGCGCGATCCGTTGCGCCGCTTTCTGTGGACGTGGTGCCTGTTCGTCGTGGTGTTTTTCTCGTTGTCCGGCACCAAGCTGCCGCACTACGCGCTGTATGGCTGCACGCCGCTCTTCGTGCTGATCGCCCTGCACCGCGAGACGATTCGCCGCGCCTGGGTGGGCGCATTGCCGGGGCTCGCGCTGCTGGCCTTGCTCGCCGCCTTGCCCGCCTTGTTGCAACACGCACTGGCGGCAGGCTGGATCAGGGATCAGTACTATGCGATGCAACTGGGCCGGGTGGTCAATCTCAACCTGGCGCCCTACTACAGCGTGCTGGGCGTGGCGATCTGCGTGGCGCTGTTCGTCACCATCGCCCCGCGCATCGAGGTGTGGCGCCGCCAGTGTGTCATTGCGATATTCACCGCGCTGGCGCTTGCGCTTGCCGTGACGCCCCTGGTGGGCGAACTTCTGCAGGGGCCGATCAAGCGCACCGCCATCGCGTCGCGCGACATTCCCGGCGATGCGGTGACGTGGAACTTCAATGTGCCGAGCTTCTCGGTCTATCGCGAGCAGATCACGCCCGCGCGCCAGCCGGTGTCGGGCCAGCTCGCCATCACCCGTGCCGACCGCCTGCCCCCGGACGCACCCGTCGACGTCCTGCGCCGCGAAGGCGGCGTGGTCCTGGTGCGCGTGCACTGATGCTGCCGAACACGAACAACGCAACACAACGCGCTGACGGCCTGCCGCAAGGCACGCTGCTGCTGACGTGGCTGCTGCTGCTCACGGCCTACCGCCTGTGGGTGATCCCGCGGCAGGGGATCACGCTCTACGTCGACGAGGCACAGTACTGGACCTGGGCGCAGCAACTCGATTGGGGCTACTACTCCAAACCGCCCGTCATCGCTTGGCTCATCGGCCTGACGACGGCGGTATTCGGCGACGGTCCGCTCGCCGTCAAGCTGCCCTCGCTGATCCTGTACCCGGCAACCTCGTGGCTGATCTTCCGGCTGGGCACGCGCCTGTTCGATGCGCGCATCGGTTTCCGCGCCGGCATCGCATTCTCGTTGCTGCCCATTGTGTCGGCGCTGGGCCTGTTCGTATCGACCGATGCGCCGCTGATGTTCTTCTGGGCGCTGTCCATGGCGGCCTTCGTGCGCGCGCTGGACAAGAATCGCTGGCGCGACTGGCTGTTGCTGGGCGCCGCCGTCGGGCTGGGCATCATGTCGAAGTACACGATGGCCGCCTTCGGCGCTTCGGCGCTTCTCTACGTGCTGATCGAACCTTCACGCCGCCGCACGCTGGGCAACCCGCGTCTGTGGGCCGCCGTGGCGCTGGCCGCGCTGATCGTCGCGCCCAATATCCTGTGGAATTGGTCACACGATTTCCCGACGCTGCGCCACACCGCCGACATCACGCACGTCGAGGGGCTCAACGACAAGAGCGGCAATCCGGGAGAATTCCTGCTCGCGCAGGTTGGTTCGCTCGGGCCGGGCCTGGCCGTTGCATTCGTCTGCGCACTGGTCGCGGCATGGCGCCATCGCCGCGAAGACCGCGTGCGATTGCTGGCATGCTTCTCCCTGCCCCTGCTGGCGCTGGTATTTGCGCAAGCGGCGCGTTCGGAGGCCAACGGCAACTGGGCCGCCCCCGCACTGTACGCGGCCACCCTGCTGGCCGTGGCATGGCTGTCCCGCCTACGCGCGCGCTGGTGGACCATCGCCATCGGCATCAACATCGTCCTGATGCTGGGCGTCTATCACCTTGCCGACGTGTTGCACGTGGCGGGCAAGCCGATGACGGCGAAGGTCGATCCGTACAAGCGCATGCGCGGCTGGGATTCGCTGGCGCACGCCCTGCGTCCGTATCTGGCCGAGAACCCGCACGCCATCCTGCTGGCGGACAACCGCACATTGTTGGCCCACATGCTGTACGAATTGCGCGATATCCAGCCGGACTACGTCGCCTGGGCGCCGAGCGCACATCCGCAGGACCACTACCAGTTGATCCAGCCGCTGCGCAACGAAGCACAGGGCCGGCCGATCCTGTTGTTGTCGCAGGATGATCCAACACCGATCACCTCGCGCTTCACCAGCGCCCGCCTGATCGGCCGCATCGCCGTGGAGGTCGAACCGGGTCTGCGACGCGAGCTGGATGTGATCCTGCTCGAAGGCTTCAAGGGCTACCAATGAGCGATCGCCTGATCGATACGCGAGCGCTTGAAGCCGCATTGGCCGAGTTCGCGCGCGAGCGCGACTGGGATCGTTTTCACAATCCACGCAATCTGCTGCTGGCATTGACGGGCGAAGTCGGCGAGCTGGCCGAAATTTTCCAGTGGAAGACTGACGCCGAGGCCGAAGGCGTCATGGGTACCAATGAAGCGGAGCACGTGCGGCAAGAAGTCGCCGATGTGCTGCTCTATCTCGTGCGCATCGCCATGGTGCTCGGTATCGACATCGACGCCGCCGTGCGCAACAAGATCGCCATGAACGCGCGCAAGTATCCGCCTTTGCGCGACACCGGCGACCAGACCTAACGCACGGCGCCCTATGCGGGCCCGGCTGCCAGACTCGCCTGCACGCGCTGCACGACGTCCGACCAATCACCGATGCGCGCCTGCCGGATGACGCGTACCGAGTCGTACCACGTGCGCTCGCCCTCTTCCACGCCCCACAGGTAAGCGTTGCCGCGATCGACCATCAGCAAGGTTGGCACGCCCAGCGAGCCCGCCAGATGAACCACCGACGTATCCACGCTGACCAGTTGGTCGAGCACGCATAGCAGCGACGCCGTTGCGTCGAAGTCGGGCAGCGCGTCGCTCCAGTCGACGACGTCGCAGCCGGCGGCACGCAACGCGGCGGCCTCTGCGTTGGAGGCGGGGTTGATCGAATGGAAACGCACGTTCGGCATGTCGCACAGCCGCGCGACAACGTCGACAGGCATCGAGCGCCAGTAGTCGCGCCGATGGAACCGGCTGCCGCGCCAGACCAGCCCGACTTCGCGCCGGCCCGGCCGTCGTTCGAGGCGGGCTGCCCATGCATCCACCGCCCGGCAATCGACCGGCATGTAGGGCAGAATCGGCACGGTGGCGTCGGTAAAACCGAACGCCCTGCAGCAACTCATCATGGGCAAGTGGAACCCGTCGAGTTCCTCCGCCGACTGCAAATCCAGCACCTGTATCGAGTGGTACTCGGCGCAACGCGTGAGCAGCCTGCCGTACTCGTTGCGCCAGCCGGCGAACATCACCTGGCCGCCCAATGCCTTCACGTGCTCCGCCACGGCCGGCAGGTATCGCGCCAGCCAGATACCGTCGCCGAGCTGAAGCTCCTGCCACACGAACAGCGTTTTTCCGGCCAGCGACTGACCTTGCCACAGCGGCACGCCGAGTACGTCTTCGATCCGCTGGCGGCCGGCGGGCCACCCCGGTTGCCGCCACAAGGCTTCCATGTTGGCCCAACCCGCCGCCCAGTCGCCCCGGCGCAGTTGCCCCTCGCCCAGCATCAATTGCGTCATGACGTCGTCCGCCATGCGCCGATGCTGATCTTCGAGCAGCGCCACGGATTCGTCATGACGACCACAGTCCCATAGCGCATCGGCCAGCAGGACACCGAGTTCCGCACGCGCTCCGTTGGCATGGCGATAAGCGGCATCGGCAATGGCGACGGCCTGTTCCGGCTGGTGGAAATAGCGCAGCGCCTCGGCCTGCGCGAGAGCGCGGTCCGGGTCGGTGGAATCACCTTCCATCAAGAGCTGATACGTCGCCCGCGCCTCATCGTAAAGCCCTTCGAACAGCTCGCGCTTGAGAAGGCCGAGCAACAGATAGTGATCGTCGGGATAGCGCTCGACCACCCGGCGCAGCGCGTCCAGCACCTCGGGGCTTCGCTCGGCGTGCTCGATGACCCGGCTGAGGTTGCGGCGGACGACCTCGTCGGGCGACACGTTTGCGGCCCTGAGCATCAGCCAGAACGCGTCGTTCCCTTGGTTCTGGTCCATCCAGGCGACGGCCAGATTGTTGAGTTCACTTGCCGTGCCGGCGCCGCACGGCAATACGCTCGGAAAGACATCTTCGGCCTCGGCGTATCGACCACGCTCGCGCAAGGATTTTTCCAGTTCGACACAGGCCATGAGCTCGACGCTGGCACCAAGCTGCCGCGCGCGGCGAAAGGCGCGGGCGATTTCCGGGTGACCGGCGTCCCTGCATTGCAGCGCGCGACCATAGGCGTACCAGACCCGCCCGTCATCTGTGAAACGCTCCGTGAGCCGGCGCGCCAGTGCCGCCGCAACCTGCGCGCGGTCTGGCGAGGCGCGATATTCGTCCAGCAGCGACAGCGACTGCTCGATGGTCAGCCCCTCAGCCCTCGCAACGATCGCTCGTTCGGCGGGGCCGAGTGCGTCACCAGCGCCGACAATGTCATCCGAAGTCATGATTTGCGCAGATCCTGTTCCGTAACCGGCCAAGCACAAGAGGCCAGCGCCGTGAGGCGGCGACTGTAGCAATGCGAACGCATATGCCGTCTGCTTTCGAGCAATGCATCCGTCGCCGCGCGCCACTGCGTCGGACGCCGTCGCGGCCGTATCGAAATCACCATAATCAAGGTGCGATCCATCATCGTCGCGACAAATGCTGACAATAGCCTGTCCCTTTCGGGTGGGGCCGTTTGAATTAACGCACAATAGGCTACATTTTGAATATACGGCGCCCGCGAGGCGTCGTTACCGGCCGCGTAAGGGCGATGCAAAGCGTCCGTGTCCGGTAGCGCAAATGAAACGTTCGACCCGTAGGACCTTGCCATGACCCCGCCCCGACTCCTGCTCGCACTGACGAGCACATTGCCGGCATTGCCCGCCCGGGCTGCCGCGCAGCAGATTCCCGATGGCGCATCGCTGTCGCTGATCCCCTTCGATGAACCCGGCGCCCTGTGGTTGCTGCTGCTCGGTGTGATCGCCTACCTGTTTGCGGTCTCCGGCCACAATCGCCACAACAAACACTGACGATCGGCCGGACGCGTGACATGCGGTGGCGGCATAGTGCTTATCCATGCCGCCGTGTCGGCGCACGGCACCGCATCGATAGAATGGCCCGCATCGCCATCACCCTGCCCAAGCGACCATGATCACGGCTCCTGAATCGGCCTTTCCCGCACAAGGTCTCGTCCCGACGCGCGAACAGATCATCCGGCACCTGCGTCGCTCCAACGACGTCGCGCGTCGTGCGATGGCGCTGGGCCATCATCCGTTCGGCGCGATCCTGGTGGGCCCGGACCAGGAAACCGTGCTGCTCGAACAGTGCAATATCGATACCGTGAATCACGCGGAATCGACGCTTGCGCGCGTGGCGGCAAGCAACTTCACGCCTGACTTTCTGTGGAGCTGCACGCTCTACACGGCCGTCGAGCCGTGCTGCATGTGCGCCGGCACCGCGTACTGGGCAAACATCGGCCGCGTGGTATTCGGCATGACCGAGCATCACCTGCTGGCACTGACCGGCGCCCACGACGAAAACCCGACCATGAGCGTATCCTCGCGCTACGTGTTCGACCACTGCCAGAAGCCGGTGGAACTGATCGGCCCGATCCCGGAACTGGTCGAGGAAACCGCCGCGATGCAGCAGGCATTCTGGGCGGCGCGCTGAACGCACGTGGCGCGGCGCAGCCCGATGCGCGCCGATCAGCGATCGTAATGGGGCGTTGTGGCATCATTCTGCATCGGCGAGCACCTCGCCACCTCGACGCCGGAGACATCCCATGTCCATTCGCAGCCTGCTGCTGGTTGTCCTGATCGTACTCATCGCGCTGTTCGCCGCCATCAACTGGACGGCATTCGTCGCGCCCACGCAGCTCTCGCTGATCTTCACCACCATCACCGCGCCCCTTGGCATCATCATGCTTGCGTTGATGGTGCTGCTGGCGGTGCTGTTCCTCGCTTTCGCGCTGTACATGCAGACGTCGATCCTCATCGAGTCACGTCGCCATGCCAAGGAAATCACCGCCCAACGCGAGCTGGCCGACCAGGCCGAAGCGTCGCGCTTCACCGAGCTGCGCAACTACCTCGCGGCAGAACTCGAAGCGCTGCGCGCACAAGCCGTCAATCGCGACACCGCCGTGCTGACACGCATCGACCGGCTAGAGCAGGACGTGCGCGCGCATGTCGATCAAACAGGCAATACCCTCTCCGCCTACATCGGAGAAGTGGAAGACCGATTCGAAAGAAGAATTCCGAACCGGGAGTGACTGGTTTGTGAGCTGCCTATAGGGCAGCAGGTCACTCCAGGTTTGCGCTTGATGATGGGATTTTTGGTATGAAGCATGAGAGTTACCTCGTGTTTTGTATGAGGATTCGACCCCCATATCAAAACCGGTAGCTCTTGGCTTTTCGATGCCAGATGTCAGATTAAGTCGCGATTAATACACGCAAACGTACGGCCATCCCATTTATCAGCCAGTTCCGCCAAGCTTCATTAGAGGCTGGGATGTGATTTTTCCCGCATATCTTTTGTAAAGATCACTTTGTCTTCATTGATAGCATAGTAATTACGTATTCTCGCCTCACTGACGAAACCCTGCTTGCCATAGAACGCCCGAGCCGCGCTGAAATCGATAAGGCTCGATGTCTCGACCAACAATAGTCTGGCATTTTTCTTTCTCAATTCTTTTTCGATCTGATTGATCAAGGCGTTGCCGATTCCCTGACGCTGCCGGGAAGGACTGACCCATAGCATCAACAAGTTCCAGACATTATTGGTCATGACTTCAGGGGCGCAATATGCAATACCCGCGAGCCCCTCTTGTTCGGCACTAAACCATAACTCATCGAATTCGCCGGAGAAATAATTTTTTAGAGTCTCCCGTACATGCAATAACCCCTCATCGTCAAACTGACCACTTTTTTTCAGCATGTCGAGCAATGGTTCTACATCGGAAGGTTCGACTGAACGAATAATCATAGAATTCCTTTTTAATCAGGTGTATTGATGCAGCGAAATCTGCTCAGGTTATGCAGCTAAAGCAAGAGCTTACGCCAGGGTCCTCATTCCCAGCGCCTGATGTGGGATGCGCCATGGCCAGCCGCTGTTTCGGTGTGAATCCGCCCAGAGCCATATGTGGGCGTTCGTGATTGTAAGACCACATCCAGCGCGTGGCGTGTTCCTGCACGTGCTCGAGGTTTTCCCACTCGTACTGCGACAGCCATTCGTATCTGGCCGTCCGGTTGAACCGCTCGATATAGGCGTTTTGCTGCGGCTTGCCGGGCTGGACGAAATCGAGCCTGATGCCCCGCTGTTGCGCCCAGGCCAATAACGTTGAACCGGCGTATTCCGGTCCGCTGTCATGAAGACATCCCAAAGCTGCTCTTCAATTCATGCGTGTTTCTGAGCTGCCTATACGGCAGTGAAGTTCGGCGACTACGCGAAATATTGGCCTTTGCATTTCTGAGCTGCCCATACGGCAGTGAAGGATCAAGCCGAGTTTGAGCCGATCCACGAAGCTTTCTGAACTGCCTATACGGCAGTGAAGAGGATGTTGCGCTGGACCCCGTGTCCCGATTCTTTCTGAGCTGCCTATACGGCAGTGAAGGCTGGTATGCATCTCATTGAGGGCGCCGCGCATTTCTGAGCTGCCTATACGGCAGTGAAGCTTCGGCATGCCGACATCCGGCCCCATCTCTTTTTCTGAGCTGCCTATACGGCAGTGAAGAGAACGTCAGGCGATGTACCTGCGTGCGTGCATTTCTGAGCTGCCTATACGGCAGTGAAGGATTGGGCCTGGGCGGCGGCAGACTGATAGTTTTTCTGAGCTGCCTATACGGCAGTGAAGGGGATGTGACGGCGCTCTCGTCCGAGCTGAGATTTCTGAGCTGCCTATACGGCAGTGAAGCGATTCGTTGCTGATCAGAACGACTTTGACCATTTCTGAGCTGCCTATACGGCAGTGAAGACGATCAGCAAAGGCCAGTTCAAGGGCTTGCTTTTCTGAGCTGCCTATACGGCAGTGAAGTTCGTCGCCGGCCACAACTGCTTCACGATCAATTTCTGAGCTGCCTATACGGCAGTGAAGCCAGGCCCGCGGAGGTGCCGGCGTTTGGTCAATTTCTGAGCTGCCTATACGGCAGTGAAGATCAGCGCCCACGCAAGGCGCATGAAGGTGCTTTTCTGAGCTGCCTATACGGCAGTGAAGAGTCTGAAGCTCGATGCTGGCGGCTACGTGTCTTTCTGAGCTACCTATACGGCAGTGAAGGTGGCGGCCGCCGTCATCGGCCTTCTGTTGCTTTTCTGAGCTGCCTATACGGCAGTGAAGGTCTGAACGCAAGGCCCGAGGTTTATCTGAGTTTTCTGAGCTGCCTATACGGCAGTGAAGGAGTTCTTCACCAGCTTCGCCGAGTTCGAAGATTTCTGAGCTGCCTATACGGCAGTGAAGTCAAAGGGCAGCAGTTCGACAGCAGCATCGACTTTCTGAGCTGCCTATACGGCAGTGAAGGGCAGCGGTTTTGTCCACCCGCCGCAACCTCTTTTCTGAGCTGCCTATACGGCAGTGAAGACGAGGGAGACATGCCGCGCAGGCTGCGCGAATTT